>CAZZZH010000026.1:0-17682 GCA_964658445.1 Ilyomonas sp. | reverse complement strand
AACCGGGGGTGTATTACTATCTTTTGTTTTTTAAAAATGATACAGCATAAAACAGCGGAGCTGTATCTTGTTTTTTTCTCTTACAATGCACGGTAAAACAAGCTTCTATTTTACACTGTTTTTTTTGTTTCTTATTTCGTCTCTTTACGCGCAGCAGCGTTATCCCGATTCCATTTCTATAATGGCTCCAAGCACACCCAAGCTTGAAAAAACATGGGAGCTTTATTGGAAACCATTGGCCTTATTTGACCCTGTTACAGCTACCGTTCAGGCAGGATTTCAAAAGACAATCACCCGCCGCTTCGCTGTTGCGTTCGATTACGGTCTTCAAATGCCGGCTTTGTCTATCTACTACAAGAAAAGCGAACGGCAGGATTACCGGTATAGCAAGTCTATGCTGGAGCTTAAATATTATCTTAAAAAAGTAAGGCGAATGGAAGCGGCAGATGGATATCATTATGTTTCGCTTCGCGGCTTTTATTTCCCCCAAACCTATACTAAAACCAATGACTATGTTACATTGGATGATGTCTCTTATCACTATGATGTTTCGAACATTAAGAGAACCGTTTTCTCGTTTGATGCCCTATTCGGGTACCAGTTATACAGCAAAAGATTTAGCTATAATCCTTATGTTGGTCTCGGCCTAAGAAGCATAACCATACAGCATCATGCGCAAGGTTTGCAGCCAGGTTTCGAGGCTGATATACCCGATTTTCACTTCACTTCTCTAGACCGCCAGCAAGGAACTTTTCTTCGGCCGGACCTTGTGTTAGGCTTCCGGTTCGGTTACCGTTTCGGCAGATGAAGACTATACTGCTACTGCATAGAAATCAATACGGCTACCGGAAATTGTTGTAAACTATTTTGGAGCTTTAGTAAGCCATCAGCCTGTAACGTTTCATTGGTATAAATGTTTTGCCATTCATTTGGAGCATCGCCTGGCAGCACAACACTCAGATCTTTTGCTTGTATAATCTCTTCCTGCAAGGGAACAACCACGATAATCCATTGGTTATTTTTTTTTCTTGCGTATGCTATCAGTCCATCATCGCTGGTAGATAAAGGAATGTAGTCGCCGTCTAAAAAAACATCGTTATAGCTGCGGCGCAGGTTTAGTGTTTTATAAGTAGCGTACAGCTTCTCTCTTCCTTCTTTTTTATATTGATGAATAAAGGATAGAACCGCATTGGTACCTTCCTTCTCTTTCTCCATAATCTCATTCAAATTTCGGATGCGGCATTCGTAGTCAACTGGTCTGCGGTTGTCAGGGTCAACATAACTGACGTCCCACAATTCACAGCCCTGGTAAATATCCGGTATGCCCGGCGCGGTAATTTTAATAATAGTTTGTATCAATGAGTAAAGCGTAGCAATATTGATCACTTTTTCTAAGAAAGAAACAAAGCTTTGCAGGAAAGGATGCTGCTCATCCAGCAGCGATGAGATGAAGTGTTTACAGGCTTCTTCATATTCGGCATTCGGTGCCCCGTATGTAGTTTCTACTTTTGCTTCACGCAATGCTTTTTCTATAAATGCCATCGTGCGGCTGGTGAACGCTTCTGTTACTTTCAGGTCTTCGGGAAACGCGCCGATAAGCGATTGGTAAATAAAATATTCATCGTTGGTAGAGGGTGCAGGTTTACTATTTACAAGACTGATAAATGGTGTATTTATCTGCCGCCAATGGTTCACGTTTTGTATCCACTCATCAGCCAAAGCAGCCAGCGCATTGATGCGCATCCTTCCATCTTCGCCGCGCTTCGTATCGTGTGTTGAAGTCGCATTTAACGAGTAAGGATTGTTCTGCTGCCGGCTCTTCATTTTATTGTGAAAGTCTGGTATCGAGATGCCAAGCTGCGAGGGAGAATCACCTACCTCGTTGTGCGAGATAAGCGGGTTGTAAACATAGAACGTTGTGTCTTCAACACCTTTGGCAGCGAGCGGCCCGGTAAACTGCATCAGCCGCATCAGGAACAGAAGTTTATTGGCATCTTCCGGCTCTGTTCCATCGGCGGTAAATACGGTTTTCAGTAACGACATTTCGTGTTGTGCATCGCCGTTTTTTGCCTCTGCTTTGCTAAACGCTTTCTGCGCAATTTGAAGGGCTTCGCTATGCAATGGATAGGCATCGGGATAGATGCGGTACACCGGAAAAGAAGCCATCAAAATGGCAAGCGCCTCTGCCAGTTTATCCTTATCGAAAGTATCCTTCTTAAAAATATTGAGCTCGCCAGCGAGGTGCAATAAATTTTGAAGTTCACCGCCCATTTGCGTAAGTAAAAAATGGTGCTTTTTTTCAAATACAATGTCTTCGTACGAGGATGGCTGCGGCACCAGTTCCTTGTAGAAAGACAATAGCTTCTCCGCTCCTGTCTTGTCGGTCAGCAGTTGGTTAGTGAAAGATAAAAATTCGTAACCACTGGTACCCTGCAGCTTCCAGTCGCGTGAAATGTCTTCATTGTATTCCAGTATTTTTTCTGCTATCAGGTAGCAATCTTCGCCAAACCGCTGCCGCAATCTATCTACATATTGCTGCGGATGGTACAAACCATCAATATGATCAATGCGCAAGCCTTGCACTAAGCCTTTGCTATACAGTTGATGAACATACCGGTGATAATCGTCAAACACAAATTCGTCTTCCATCCGCAGGCAAATCAGTTGGTTAACGGTGAAGAACCTTCGGAAATCAATTTCCGATTCGGTTATCTTAAACCAGGTAAGAAAATAGTGCTGCTTGTCGATGAATTTGCGAAGCAAAGCTTTATCCTGGTTGATTGTATCAAGTGCGGCTTGTATGGCTTCAGCTTCACTTTCTAAACCTGTTAGCCATTCCTGCCTGGCAGCTGTCCATTCTTCTTTATTACTATTTAGTTTTTGTAAAAAAATATCCGTGTGTTCTTTCGTTTTCCGGTTATCAGGATTAGAAAAAATAAACGACAAGCTATCCGCAGCTACGGGATATTTCGCATCAAAATACGAAAGGAAAATGCCATGTTCCCATACTACTTTTATCTCGTTATCAGCAATGGCATTGTTTAAATCTTTACCGATAAACGGAACCATCAGTTTGCCCCTGTAAACCGGATCGAAATGGTTCCAGTTGATATCGAAATAGCTATGATAAGGCGAAGACGCGCCACGCTCCATTACATCCATCAAACGATCATTATCTGTGATAAACGCCATATGGTTCGGAACAATATCCTGCAGCCATCCCATTCTTTTTGCCGACAAGGTCCGGGCAATATTTTCCAGCTCTTCTTCTGTTCCAATCTCGGGATTTACAGCGTCCGGGTTGCACACATCATAACCATGCGTGCTTCCCTTTATGGCAGTGGTAATTGGCGATGCATAAATGGTAGAAATACCAAGTTTATCGAGGTAATCGAGAATGCTTTGCAACTGTGAGAATGTATAGGAACTGTTGAGTTGAACACGGTACGTAGAAGAAGGTAAATACATGCAGGTTACATTTTTTTCGGTTCTAAAATAAGTACAGACATCGGGTTAATAGAAAATGTTTCGCCCATCTGAATGATACCCGGCGTTACGCTCCGGGCACCATTCCATTCTTCCGAAGAAGAATCCAGAACGGTAACGAGAGGTGTAGAAGAGGCAAGTTGATAATTCACTGGCTTATCATTAAAACTGAAAACAATAAACAGTTCATCACCCGCATACTTTCTATTAATCGTTAGCACTCTCCTTTCATCTGCCGGCAATACCATCATGGTGCTGCGTTCCTTTCCCTGCAAGGCTTTCTGCGCTTTGCGACATGAGATTAATTCCTTATAAAAATGCAGAAGCGTTGCCTTGTCGCCTTCTTTTTCATTCCAATTCAGCATTGACTTCTCAAAAGTCTCTTCACTCTGTGGATCGGGAACATCGCCTTCAGCCTGGAAGTGTGCAAATTCCTTCTTTCTTCCTTCCGTTACCTTGGTTGCCAGGTCTTCATCAGAATGACTTGTGAAATAAAGAAAGGGCGCTGTTTCTCCCCATTCTTCACCCATAAACAAAAGCGGCACATAAGGAGATAAAAGCACAACTGCAGCCGCCAGCTTCAATTGCTCAAATGAAAGGGATGCCGTTAGTCTGTCGCCCATCATGCGGTTACCAATATGATCGTGGTTTTGCGAAAAGACAACGAACTGCCCATACGCATTTTCATCGACTGCCGTACCGAATATGCGCTTGCGGTGCGGCGAGTAACAACCGTTGTAAACATATGTATCCCGGAAGGCTTTTTCCAGATGGTGCAAACTACCAAAGTCTGCGTAGTATCCGTTTGTTTCGCCAGTAAGCAATGCATGCAAAGCGTGGTGAAACTCATCATTCCACTGACCATCTAAGCCATAGCCACCTTTGCTTTCGGGGTTGATGTAACGCGGATTATTCAGGTCAAGTTCTGCAATTAAAATCTTCTTTCTTCCGGTTTCGGCTTCCTTTTCAACCACCGCTTTTTTTAGTTGTTGCATGAAGTGCTCTGCGCTGTTATCTACAATGGCATGAACGGCATCCATACGCAAGCCGTCGATATGAAATTCATCCAGCCACATCAATGCATTTTGAAGGTAATAATTGCGCACGCCATCGCTGTATTCATCGTCAAAATTTAAGGCTTCGCCCCAAGGTGTTTTGTATTTTGATGTATAATAAGGTGCGAAGTTGCTAAGGTAACCGCCCTCCGGGCCGAGATGGTTATACACTATGTCTAAAATTACGGCAATGCCTTTTTCATGCGCAGCATTTACCAACCGCTTCAAGCCCTCTGAGCCGCCGTAAGTGTTTTGCACTGCATAGGGATACACGCCATCATAGCCCCAGTTGCGGTTACCAGGAAATTGCGCAACCGGCATAATTTCAATCGCATTGATGCCTAACTCTTCCAGATAATCCAGCTTGGCAATAATGCCATCGAACGATTGCTGTGAAGTAAACGTGCCGGTGTGAATTTCATAGATGATCAACTCTTCCAGCGCGGCTCCTTTCCAATTGTTATCAGTCCAGTTGAAGTCTGGGTTAATGACTTCCGATGCTTTGTGCACACCATCCGGCTGAGAGCGCGATGCGGGATCTGGTCGAATGCTTTCATCATCGATTTTGTAAACATACCGCAAGCCCGGCTTTACGTTGGGCAGTTGTATTTTCCAATAGCCGGCTTCGTCTTTTTGCAACTCGTATGTTTCTATATACGGATGAGATACTTCAAGGTGTATTGAATTTTTTAAAGGCGCCCATACTACAAAATCACACGTTCCCTCTCTGTACAAACAGCCTACGGGCTGGTATAAATTATTCATTAAAAATGTTGTTCAACAAGTGTAGCCTAGGCAAACAAACACTATGCAAAACTGATTCTGCTGAACAAAACAGGTGATATTAAATATTTGATGAAGTATAATCTTCTACAAAGATACCAGGTTTCTTCGTATGGCTTCCAGCGCCATGCCGGTGCGGCTTTGCACGTTCAGTTTTTCAAACAACGATTCCCGGTAGCCATCAATCGTACGCTCGGAGAGTTGCATTCTAGCTGCAATTTGCTTGTAGGTAAAATCGCTACAGGAAAGCTGTAAAAAAATCTTTTCTTTATCTGATAACATCAGCGGCTTTTCTACATTTTGCATAATCAGCATACGGCGGTAATGCAGGTTTAGCTGGTCGGCGTTATAGTATCCTTTTGCCGCAATTTCCATCAGCGCTTTTTCCAGTTCATCGGGATGTATGTCTTTCAGCAGATACGCACAGGCACCCGCTTTCAGCATACTAATAATAGTGTTGTCATCGTCGTTCATAGACAAGGCAACGACCTTTACAGCCGGGTACAGCTCAAGGATCTGCTGCGCTGTTTGCACACCGTCCATTACCGGCATATTCACATCGAGCAACACAATGTCCGGCTCCTGCTTCAGCGCTTTTATTTTATCTAGTAAATCCTTTCCATTTAGTCCGTCGGCAAGAATGGTAAATGATTTGAAGCTGCTAATCAGGATCATCAGTGATTTTAAAAATAACTGGTGATCGTCGGCTATGGCAAGTGTAATGGTTTTCATATATTCTGCTGTTGAGCGGGTAAAGTAATCAAAACCCGTGTTCCTTTTTCAGGTAATGCTGTCCAGGCAATAGAGCCGCCTAAAAGTTGGGTGCGATGTTGCATATTTATCATAGCTACACCATTCTTTACTTCATCGTTGGCTTTCATGCCTATGCCGTCATCCTCTACAGTCACGGTAATATTCTTATCGCCATACAGCGTGCAGATAACGATATGCCGCGCACCGGCATGTTTTATAATGTTCTGCAAAGCTTCCTGCACAATGCGAAACAGCATGACCTGCGCTTCTGCCTGCATGGGCAGGAACGTGGTGGACGTAAAGTACTCGGCATACAGCATGCGCGACGCATTTATACGCTCTACTTCAATCTTCAAATTATCGGTAATGTTGAACGGGTGCAGGCATTCTTTGTTTAGCGATTTAGACAACGAACGCAAATCCTGTATGGCTTTACCAAGTGTATGCTCAGCGGTTTTCAGCGTATCGGGGATAGTGTCTAAATTCCGCTCGGTAATGCCCAACAGCATTTTGGTGCTGCTAAGAAGCTGACCAATGTTGTCGTTAATTTCTTCGCTGATCTGGTGTAGTGTGGCTTCGTGGGTTTCGCGCTGCGATTGGAGAAGAGCTTCATTGTATTCTTGCTGCATTTGTAGTAATTCTTCTTTGTATTGGAATCTTCTTTTTTGATAGTGATGTTACAAGATATAGAGACATTTTTATCACAGCTGTTATCGGTTTAAGGAAAGCTTATAAAAAAATGCTTTTGCATGGCGCCACTTGCGATATTGCCGGTTTTTATACACTCATAAGTCTACTCCTCGACACCCATAACCATTCGGTAATTAGTAACTCTATCCCGCAAATCTCCTCAATCTTCACATCTCTCCAAACCGCATTTTCCTCGCCATGACATACGGGAAATTTCCCGTACCCATTCCGTCTTTTTCCCCTACTCCAGCCTTTATATGCCATATAGTTTTGCTGCTGTATCCATTCATAAACGATCCCTTTTTTCACTCATCACCAAAAAAACAATAAACCGGCATTGAACATCAATGCCGGTTTTCATTTATATACACTATAATTAGATTACTAAGTATGCAACAGTCTCTAGGTTATACGCTTAGTCACTGCGCGACCGCATTTACAAAATCAATACAGGAGTATAAAGGTTGTAAAAAGTATAGTTTTACTAGTGCCTCAGTTTGACTGGGTCATCTTCATTTTATATCATATATCGAATGGCATCAGCTTGTCGCGTCAGTATTGCTATCGAATCTAATGACTACAGAAAAACAAGTAATCTCAAAGTGAGGCACCACTATTTTTTTAATTAGAAATGTGCTGCTGCAAAAATGGATGCAACTGGTCGTTCAATATATCGCGTACAGCGCCGATCGCATTGATGATTGATTGCAACTGGTCGCGTTGGGTATAAATGGCTTTTTCGAACGATACATTAACCAAGTCGAACGAGCTGATGGCAGCTGTAAATTTGGCTTTGATTTGATTATCTAAGTTCTTGTCGTACAACTGCACAATGTCGCTCAAACCCTTTTCCTGCGTTCTGTACTTGCCGATGTATACATAGTATGCGCCAACGATGTTATTCTTAAAGTCAGCCATCGAGTTTTCCGAATACGGAGATTCTACCAGCGTAGAATCGCCGGTCATGTTGTTCGCTGAAAAAGGTTCCCATATCTTTCCGCTGCCTTCATCGCTTTTTCCTACTTCATTGCAGATGCCAATCATACCTTCTGTCATGGTATAAAAAAGGTTGTAGTAAGTGGAGAATTGCGTGCTGCCAGCTCCGGCGGTAGTTACCTGAGTTACATAGCCGGTAGACCAGGCAATATAATTGTCCGTTACCTGGCTTTGAATATCAAGCGCCAAGTTCTTCATGTATTGCATCTGGCGCGGGGTAAAGTCAGCAACCGCCTTGTTGCTGTTTTTGCCCCACAGCATATACTCCAGCGGGTGATAACCGCGCAGCGAATACGGAAGCTGCTGAATGTCTGTAATATTCAAAGCATTGCTGTTATCCGCGAGCAGGCTGTCCATTTCATTTAGATCGGTAGGCCAGGTATCGGTAATCGGGTCGTAGTTGTTGTCTTCCACGGGTCCAAATAAAAAGCCTTCCGACTGTTCCCAGATAGCGCGCATATTGCGCCAGTTGGTTTTCGCTGTTTCTAGTTTGGCAGCATTGGGTGTGTCTACAAGCGCCTGTACGCTGCTGTTCAGGGTAATGCCGGCAGCCATCAGATCGGCGTAGGTTGCGTAGGCAATATCTTGCCCAAAGTTTTGCGTAACGGTTTGCTCTGTGGTTAGCAAATCAGGAATGTTGCTATTATCTATACCATCGTTTTTGTTACACGATATTATGCCGGTAGTTGCGGCAAGTACAAGAGGAAGAATGCGTTTTTTCATGATTGAAATTTATACATGGATAAATATGGTATCAGACTGAATAATTGTTTCATAACGGGTTAACGCCGTTTCCGCAGGACCTTTTCTCACTTTGCCGTTTCGGTCGAAATCGCTGCCGTGCAGGCTGCAGTGAAAGCCATTGCCTGTAATCGTCAATGGATTTTCCTGGTGCGTACATTCCAGCAGCAGCGCGGTGTACGACCCATCTGGCTGCTTCTGCAAAGCAATATCGCGGTTCCATCCGGTAGGTCTTACAATCTGCAGCGAAGACGACGCAAACATACTCGCCGGCACTTCGATGGTTTTGTTGGTAACGGCGGTTTTATACACTCTGTATTTAGATGTTGTGCAGGCTGTAAGCTGCGGTACCAGCAAACCAGTAGCACCAATGATGCAGAGGTTGCAGGTGTTTTTTAAAAATGATCTTCGTTGCATAAAGCTCTCTTTCTTTTTTCTAAAACGAATAGCCGATACCGACGTTCAGAAACTGGTTGCTTTGGCTGTAGGGCAATGCATTGGGCGGCGGGTTAATGACCAAAGCGGGGTTCTGTTCACCGGTGTGCAATAGCCGCACATCTGCTTTTATCACCACGTTGGGAACCGGCAGGTAGCTAAAGCCGGCAATGAGGTGAGTTTGCTTTTCCGTACCATCATACCTTGATTTTTGCGCAGCCACAAGGTTTTGATTAAGGTCAAGCATTTCAAGCCGGGCAAAAGTGATGAACTGCTGTGTTTTGTCCTGGTTATATAGCCAGTCATAACCGGCTTCTACGTAAGCACCATACATGCCGCGCGCAATGTTTTTACCGTAAGTATAAGATATTTTATAAGCATCGGGATACCAGATGTAAGCGCCCAAGGCTTTGGCAGAAAAACCGCCATGCGCATACTGCACATCGGCTTCGCCCAAGTAAAGCGGCGTACCAAAAGCGCCGCTATTCAGAGATAAACTATCCGCTCCGCGCCGGCTTAAGCCAACAGTGCCGCCGGCATAGCCGGATACCTGGAATTTAAAATCGCTTACACTATACTGCACCGAAGCATTTACCGCAAGATTATTAGCCGGCGCATCGCTGCCGAGCGCGCGGGCAGAACGTATGCCATCGCCATGCTGTAGCGTAGCGCTGTTCAAGCCATTCATGATGGCAAGGCTATAATTTAAAGGAATGGCATTGGCAGTGCCATAAAAGCCAACGCCCAGTTCGCGCCAGGTAGCGGGGATAATTAATTGTTCAACCAGCGGACGCTCTACGCCATTAAAGTTGACAGGCAGGTGGTTTTCGTTTAGAATGCCAACGCGCGGCAAGAACAAACCGGCAACCAGATACATGCGTGGGTTGAGATTGAATTTAAGGAACGCCTGCTCCATCGAAATATCGCCATGACCATTGCCGCTAGCTTCGTCGCTGCCGCTCGCGGCAACCACCGCATCTTCCAGTTCCAGCTCGGAGAAGAATGAAATTTTAGAGTTAAACTGATGACCCACAAACAATACTACCCGTTCCAGCGAAGCCTGTGAGTATTTTCGGTGAAAATCGCGCTGGTAAAATGCACTGCCATAACCTGAAATAACCGTTTTGTTTTTGGCTGCACCCGTAGCTAACGAATCTTCGTTGCTTAACACAAGTTTTTGCGCATTGGTGCGAAACTGAGCGTAAGATGAACAAGAAACAACAATAGCCGCTAATGTTGTTAGAAATAAAGACGCTTTCATTGCCGCAAAACTATTCGCACAGCGCTGTAAGCATTTACGGTATGAGGAAAGCCATTTACGATAAGAGGAAAATACTGTTAGCGCAGCAGATCACAGGGCTTAAGTCCGGTATGTTTTTTAAAGGCAGATGAAAAATGAGAGATGGAAGAATAGCCCAGCACATCCGACACATCGGTAACGCTTAGTCCTTTTTCATAGAGCAAATACTTTGCATGTTCCATGCGCTGCTGCTGGTAAAAATCGAAGATGGTAGTGCCGAATACTTCTTTAAAACCCTTTTTTAAATAACATTCATTGATGGCTACTTTTCGGCTCAGTTCTTTTATGGTAATAGGGTCGCCAATGCGTTGCAGTAAAATATCTCTTGCCTGGTATATACGATCACGTCCACCTTCATCGGCAAGGAAGCGGCACGAGAAGGTTTCTTCGCGCTCGTCTATGAGGCATTCAATGCTGTAAAGCAATAGCTCGTGCACTTTTGCATTTACAAACACATTTTCCATAGCACCGGTGTAACCGTGTGTCAGCAAGGCTTCCAGCACACTGCGCTTACGGCTGCACAGAGGAAAAACTTTAGTAAACGATTGCGGATGACGGAATGCCAGCACTTCATCTTTTCGGTTACCTAGCTTAACATTTTGAACAAACTGGTTGAGAAAAGTAGAAGAAAAATGGAAATGGAATATATCTATTGCATTATCGGGAACAGACGTGTTTCTTTCCGCTAACGCCGGGTTTCCGGTAAGGCAAAAGCCAAGCTGCAGATAACTGTTTTCGGTTTCTTCTTTATCAACTGAATAAGATAGCAATCCCACTTCATCGGGCAAGGTAAATACATCGGGCAGATAGCGCGTAATGGTATAATTAACCGCACCGGGAAGTTGCTGCTTCTTTTGAAAAACAAACTCAGAGGGCAAAGGATTGATATCACCTTTGAAAACCGTTTTTACTATATCTGGAAAAACCATCATAACAGCCACGAAGATATTTTACAAACGATGCAATAAATTTGAAGCCCAATGAAATGATGCTTTAATGACAAACTTGTTTTATAAGTTTGAGAAACTCGGCTGTCTTTTTTTTATTGCTGAAACCAAGTTTATGAAGCTCCTTTTACTAACCGTTATTTTGATTTGTTTTTCCCAGGCATCCCACGCTCAAAATAAAAAGATTGACAGTATTGACCATCTTATTGCAAGTGTGCGTACCGATACCGGGCGCATCAATTTATTAAATGCAAAGGCAGTTATTTATGTACAAACTAATCTTGACACTGCCATCTATAGTGCTTTAGCTAACATTAAAAAGCGAAGCAGCTTCATTATATAAAGGATGAAGCAAACGCCTGCCGGATAGCTGGCTCAAACCAGACTTTTAACGTATGAGCTACGACATTATTACCAAAGAACATGGAAGAACGATACAGGCAGAGTCTGAACAAAATACTTACACGCGGTTTATCATTACATTACCTATATAACTTGATATTTGCAAAGCTTAATCAACATCATGAAAAAAATACTGGTTGTAGATGACGAAACCGATGTGCAGAGTTTGTTTGAGCAACGCTTTCGTAAAGAAATCCGCAATGGCTTAGCTGCGTTTGCTTTTGCTAACTCGGGCGAGGAAGCCCTGCATTATCTAAACACACACGAGCAGGAAGCTGTACTCATTCTTTCCGACATCAACATGCCCGGGATGAGCGGGCTGGAATTGCTTTCGCAAATAAAAGAACACCATTACAAGCCACCGCCTGTAGTGATGATGGTAACTGCCTACGGCGATGAAGAAAGCCATAGCAGTGCCATGCGGCTTGGCGCCGATGATTTTCTTACCAAGCCTATTGATTTTACATTACTGAAAGAGAAATTAAAAATAGAGAACTAATGCCAAAGATTTTAGTTGCCGATGATGAAACGGATCTTGAAGTATTAATCAAACAAAAATTTCGCAGGCAGATACGCGAAGGCAAATACATCTTTGTGTTTGCGCTTGATGGCAACGAAGCGCTGGAAAAGATAGCGCAGCAGCCCGATATTGACATGGTGTTTAGCGACATTAACATGCCGGGCATGGATGGTCTTACCTTGCTTGAAAAACTGGCTGATGTTAATCCTATCATCAAGGCAGTGATTGTGTCGGCATATGGCGATATGGACAACATACGTGCTGCTATGAACCGTGGCGCCTTCGACTTTGTATGCAAGCCTGTTAACTTCGATGATTTGGAGGTTACGCTGTTAAAAACCATGCACCATGTAGAACAATTGAAAGAAACGCTGAAAGCAATTAAAGAGAACAACATACTGCGCATGTATGTGGACGAAAACGTGCTTTCTTTTATGAATAAAGTAGAATTCGAAACTTCGCTGATGCGCAACGAGAGCATTGAGGCAACAGTAGCGTTTATCGATATCTGCGGCTTTACTTCCCTTACCGAAACGCAGCCTGCCGACAGCGTGGTGAAGCTATTGAACAAATACTTTGATGTGATGGTAAAAGAGATTATTGCGCAGACCGGGCACGTAGATAAATTCATCGGCGATGCCATCATGGCTGTGTTTCGCGGCGACTACCATTTAGACCGTGCTATCGAAGCTTCTCTTGCCGTAAGGGCGCAGATACACAAAGCTGCTACCGTTGATAACCCGCTTGATTTTTCGCCGAGTGTATCGATTGGCATCAACAGCGGCGAGCTCGTTTCGGGCAATATTGGCTCTGCCAATCTTCGCCGCCTCGATTACACCGTAATTGGCGATGTAGTGAACACTGCGCAACGACTGCAAAGCATTGCAAAGCCAGGCCAGATCGCCATCAGCGAAGCCAGCTATAATAAAGTGCGCGAATCTTTTAACTGTAGTAAAATCGGCGATTTTGTTTTAAAGAACAAAGCCAATCCTGTTGTGGTGTATGAAGTAGTTGACTAATGGAATTCCATTCTCAATGATGCTGCCTTCGTTTAATCACACCACCGGAGGCTTCGCGAATGGTATTGGCAAATACAAATGCCTTCGGGTCTATGGAGTAAACAAGGTTCTTTAGCTTGCGCATTTCAAGCCGAGTTACGACGGTGAAAATAATGTCCACATCTGTATGTACATCGAATGAGCCCGGCAGGTAGCCTCGCTCGCCTTTGTACACAGTTATACCTCGCCCTAACTCATTTACCAATCGGTTTTTTACCTCTTCGCTTTGTGCAGAAATAATGGTAACGCCTGTATAAGCTTCAATGCCTTCTACCACATAATCTACCGTTCGCGACGCTGCAAAATAGGTAAGCATAGAATAGAGCGAAGACTCCGGACCAAATTTGAAAGCCGCAATAAGAAAGATGATGATATTGATGCCGAACACAATTTCGGTAACAGTAAAACTTGAGCTCTTGCCGGTGTATAAACCCAGCACTTCAATACCATCGAGTGCACAGCCGGCGCGCATGGTAAGACCGATGCCGACACCCAGGAAAAAACCGCCAAACACCGATACCAGCAGTTTATCGTGCGTGATGGGCGGGTAAGGAATATAGTTAAGACAGATGCCCATTAAGATAATGGCGATAAGTGTTTTGATGGAAAACTGACGGTTCACTACATAAGCACCGATGATAAGAAAAGGCAGGTTTACAACTAAAATGACGAGCGAGAGATTGATACCAAAGCTCTCATGAATCAACAGCGAAATACCATTAACGCCACCATCGAAAAATGCATTCGGAACGAGAAAACTTTTTAACGCAAAGGCGGACGTAAACACACCCAAAAGAATAAATATCACCTCCCTTATATCGTTGAAGACGGGCTCACGTTTTCGTTTCATGGTAGTTATTATTGCAGGTTTATAACCGGATAAAACCCTTCTGTTTTGCGGCTGTAAAATAAAGCATTAAACAGTACTGAACCAGTAGATGTGAAACTGCAGTTCGTATTTTGCGCAGGCAGGCAATCTGCTATCTTCGTTTTTTGGGTAAAGAAAAATTTATTTTTTAAAAATCAATTTTTAGCCTTTAGTATTTTTAAAAAAATAAATAAACCGGCTATGATAAAGACTCTTGTTATAATTGGCATTGGCGGGCTGCTCGGTAGTGTATGCCGTTATCTCGTATCTTTTTATGTTACTAAAAACATTCCTGCTGCTTTTCCCTATGGAACTTTTATTGTAAACATTACCGGCTGTCTTCTCATCGGGCTTATCTACGGTTTCTCCGAAAGATTCAGTTGGGTAACACCTGAATGGAGATTGTTTCTTGCCACCGGTTTTTGTGGCGGGTTTACTACCTTTTCTGCTTTTGCTTTCGAGAACACCCGACTTCTGCAAACAGGACAATACCTGACCTTCGGCTTGTATAGCATCGCTAGTTTTGCCTTAGGTTTGTTAGCTGTTTTTGCAGGCTTGTCAATTGCTAAAGGATAAATTTTACTAGGATAAAAAATAGGCAAACCGCACGTTTACCTGCGGCTATAGTTCGGTGCCTCTTTCGTTATTTCAATATCATGCGCATGGCTTTCGCGCATACCGGCATTGGTTATTTTTACAAATTCTGCTTCTTGTAAAGCTTCTATATTTTTCGCTCCGCAATAACCCATGCCTGCCCGCAAACCGCCTACATATTGCGCCACCACTTCGCTTAGCGAGCCTTTGTAAGCCACACGACCTTCTATACCTTCAGGCACCAGCTTTTTTATGTCATCTTCCACATCTTGAAAGTAGCGGTCGCTGCTGCCTTGTTGCATAGCGCCAATGCTGCCCATACCTCTGTATTCTTTAAACTTCCTGCCTTCGTAAATAATGGTCTCGCCGGGGCTTTCTTCCACGCCGGCAAATATGCTTCCCATCATTACCACATTGGCACCGGCGGCTAAGGCTTTCACCATATCGCCGGTGTAACGAATGCCACCATCAGCTATCAGCGGCACATTCATTTTTTTTAATTCCGAAGCTGCCTGCATAACGGCGGTAAGCTGCGGAATGCCTGCGCCTGCAACAATGCGCGTGGTGCAGATAGAACCCGGACCGATACCTACTTTTACAGCATCGGCGCCGGCTTCAGCCAGTGCCTTGGCACCAGCAGCAGTGCCTACGTTACCAGCAATGACCTGTATGTTCTTGAAATTTTTCTTTAGCAGTTTTAAGGCTTCAATCACGCCTTTGCTATGCCCGTGCGCGCTGTCCAGCGCCACCACATCGGCGCCAACTTGCTGCAATGCATAGGTTCGGTCAAGCAGATCGCTGGTGATGCCCAAAGCTGCACCGACCAGTAGTCTTCCATAAGCATCTTTTACTGCATTCGGAAAATTGGAAAGCTGAAGGATATCGCGATACGTAATTAATCCAATAAGTTTTCCTTCCCGACTTACTACGGGCAATTTTTCGATTTTATATTGTTGCAGTATACTTTCAGCTTTGCCTAAATCGGTGCCTTCCGGTGCGGTTATCAGATGTTCTTTGGTCATCGCCTCACCTACCTTTTTACTTTTGTCATGCTCAAAGCGCAGGTCGCGGTTGGTGATGATGCCGACCAGCATTTTATGATTGTCCACCACCGGTATGCCGCCGATTTTATTGTCTTTCATCAGCCGCAATGCATCGCCGATCGTATTGTCAGGATGCAAGGTTATGGGGTCTAAAATCAGCCCGCTTTCACTGCGTTTTACACGCCGCACCTGCTCTGCCTGTTTTTCGATGCTCATGTTTTTGTGCAGAATACCTACGCCACCTTCGCGGGCAAGAGCAATAGCAAGGTTAGCTTCGGTGACGGTGTCCATTGCCGCCGACATCATGGGGACGTTAAGAACAATAGATTGAGTAAGATGCGATTGAATGCTCACTTCGCGCGGAAGCACTTCGCTGTAGGCAGGCATCAGCAGCACATCGTCGTAAGTAAGTCCTTCAGTAAAAATGCGGTTATCTGCGGGCGAGGAAGAGAGAGTATTGTTTGTTGCCATGTGCAAAGATAAAGGGCTGAATTTATACACAGCAAATACCGCCAAAAGTTTTGGGGAGATTTTGTGGATTAGTAAGTTTACGATTCATAATTTCTTGCGCCAAACAATAAACTTCCGATACGAACCAGGTTGCTTCCTTCTTCAACCGCTATTTTGTAGTCGCTGCTCATACCCATAGAAAGAACAGGAGGCTGATGGTCATCGGTTGACGGAGAAAAATATTGGTTGAATAATGTTTTTAAGTGCTGAAATTCACTTCTAATCTTGTTTTCATCATTGCTATTGGAAGCCATGCCCATCAAGCCTTTCAGGTAAACATTCTTCCCGTCAGCTTTATCGCTGTTCCAGCTTTCCATCAGCTCTTTCAATTCAACATCATCCATCCCAAACTTGGTTTCTTCTTCGGCAATGTGCATCTGCAGCAAACCCTCTATCACGCGCCCATTCTTCAATCCTTGCTTATTGATTTCGCGCAACAATTTTTCGTTGTCTATGCTATGAATAAGATGAACAAAAGGTGCGATGTATTTTACTTTATTGCTTTGCAGATGACCAATAAAATGCCAGCGGATATCAGCGGGTAGCTTAGACTGTTTATCAAGCAACTCCTGCACATAGTTCTCGCCAAAATCTCTTTGCCCTAGTTCATACAAGGCTTGAATATCCTCTACCGGTTTTGTTTTGCTTACAGCAACAAGTGTAACCTTTTGTGCAGAAAGTTCTGCTACGATTTGCTGATAAGCCTCTACGTTGATCAATGGAATAATTTATAGCAAAAATAAACGCTTCGCAAAGCCGAACGCAAGTTTATTATCGACTGTGTTGTTGAAGCAACAGGTATTCCAGCAATAAGGCATCCGCAAAAGCAGGGCTGTAATGGTAAAACAACAACCATTTTTTTTGTATAAAAAGATGTCTGTAAAACCGGGAGAAATAAGAAGGAATATTTCCGGTAAAAAAAGGCAGGTCGCTCTCTTCTATCGTTTTGATGGTAGTGTCGTTGTAAGCCAGTAACACATCGGGCGGGAGGTATTCCCATTTGAGGATGGCAGTAGATAATATTATTTTTTGCAGCGGATCATTGGCCTTCTTTAGTTCCGTAGTTGCCGTAACAATAAGGTCTGTTTTCATCGCTTCCAGCTCCGGTATTTCTTGACAGCTCATCAGTCTTGCCAGGTGATAAAGGATAAGCGATGTGCTGCCATAATATGGCGAAATATACTGGGGTTGTCTGATGTAATCTTTACTCTTTATACTTTGCATAATGACCTGCAAACTGGCGCTGTCGGCTGCTGTCCAGGCAAGGTGATAATGCTCTACCAGAGACAGGATATTACACAACACACATACATCAAATACTGGCGGAAAACTTTTGCCATACCATACGGAGTAAGCGTTGTAAGTGCGATAGTCTTTTTCAATGGTTTTGCTCGCACCATTACCTTTATTGATGAACGCTTGCATCGCATCATGTGCCGCTGCAGCCCGCGCGCTGTCTGCATCCTGGGCTAACAGGCTCAACACGGTATCGTCCATATCA
>CAZZZH010000025.1:0-26561 GCA_964658445.1 Ilyomonas sp. | reverse complement strand
GTCTTCCATGCCCTTGGCGAGGATCGCCTCCAGCGCGTCGCGCGCGTCGTCGCGCGAAGACGACAGTTCCATCAGCACGTACCAGGGGTGCTTGCTGGTCAGGGGATCGCGGACGTCGATCGAGTGGCGGATGCTGAAATCGACGGCGATATGGTCTCGGTTTATCACAACGGGAAGCTTCTGGCCGATCATCAGTCGCTGACACATAAAGCCATTACATTTACTATCAACGCTTCTAAAAACGACCCTCACCACGAGTTTGTTATGGTAGCCGAAAACTTAGGTCTTATACCGCCAAACACAGCGCTGCTGCGCATTACAGCCGGCACGCAAAAGTTTGAACTGGAGATTTCTTCCGACTTTGACAACAATGCCAAGATTGCGATCGATTACACGGGAGAGTAATTCTTGTAAGCTGGTTTACAAATAAAAAACAGAAACAGCCATTATCGACTAAGCAACAGGAAGTTTTGTTGATCGTCTGTTATAATGATGATTTATTCTTGACTTGTTTAAGTAAAAGATTAAGAACCAATCTTCAATATTCTGAAATAAATTGAACAATGAAGCGAATGATAAATTCAAAAGTGAGGATGCAAAAAATTAAAAGGTTTGCAAGCAATATTTTCTAAAAAACAATTCTCAGTCTCTTTTAGATATCTTTCTTCATAACTATCCTACACAACTTCCAGAATACACAACCCGTAAGGCTCAAGAATTAAATATTCATGATCTCTGCCAACAATAAAAGTATTGCCGCTCCAATGGTCGTAAAGTCGGGAAGGTATCATTCCATGTTCTTTAAACGCATACCAGGTAAGATAGGTTGCTGCGTTGCTAAAATTGAACAAAGCAAATACTCGTTTTTCGTCCCACGCACGCAGGTAAGCGCTTACATGAATGTTGTGTGGCGTTAGCCAAGTCAGGTTCTTTTTATCAGCTATTACGTCCAGTTTTTTGCGAATTGTCAACAGCTTTTGCGTAGCCGAAAACACAGCATGTTCTATCGTTCCTTCTTCTTCTGTTTTTGCATTTTTCTCCCAATCAATAACAGGGCGATGCATCCATCGGTTATCATAGCTTTTGCCAGCATCTTCGAGGTAACTATAATCGTTAGTATAAGCTGCTTCGTCGCCATAAAAAAGCATTGGCAACCCACCAATGAAAAAACTATGCGCCTGCATGAGTATAATTTTATCAACCGACTCCTTAATAGCTTTATCATCGTTGTTGCTGATTGCTTTTTCCAATCCGCAAAGAGAAGCCAGCGAGCCGCTGATGCGTGCATCGCCAGTCTTATCGTTTACCGAAAACAAAGCACCGACTGCAGGAGAAGAAGTATATTTTCCAGAATAATAATCTTTTAGAAAAAGGCGGTGATGGTAAGGCTCGAAGCCTGCCTGTGCTATCATGTAATCATCAAAACCCAACCCGATATCATCATGGCATCTTGTATAGGTAATCCACGATGTGCCGTAAGGTTTTTTCAACACTTCGTGCTGCGCAGCCAGCATCACACGTGTATCGCCCGTTGCCAGCGCATCCCACTGCAAAGCCATATCGGTTGCGTTATAAGCGAAATCGCATTCTCTTGCCACAAAGTTTCCCGTTCCGAAATAGCGCATAATCTGGTGCGGCGCCACGATGGCTTCACCTAATATTGCCATGCCCGGCGTGGCAATCAATACGCATTGTTTAATGAGTTGTAATAACATGTGCGCCTGCGGTAAATTCTGGCAGGTGGTGCCCATCTCTTTCCAAATAAAAGCCGGCGCATCTATGCGAAGAATGTCCACACCCAAGTTGGCATACCAGAAAATAGTATCCATCATGGTAGCAAAAACAATAGGGTTGCGATAATTCAAATCCCACTGGTAATGATGAAATACCGTCATTACCCATTTGTTCAATTCTTCTACATAACTAAAGCTGCCGGGCGAGCTTTCGGGAAAAATTTCAGGCATGGTTTGCTCGTACAAATCCGGCTCGTGACGGTCGGGAAAGAAGTAATAAAAATCCTGATAAAAGGCTTCCCCACTGCGTGCTTTTTTTGCCCATTCATGTTGCCGCGAGGTGTGGTTTAGTACAATGTCGAGCATCAGGTACATGTCTTCTTTCTGCAAAGCCTCTTGCACATTTTGCAAGTCTGGCAATGTGCCGAATCGCACTTCTACTTTCCTGAAATCAGATACTGCATAGCCGCCATCACTTTCAGTCGCCGGGCTTTCAAAAACAGGCATCAGGTGAAGTGTATTAATGCCTAAATTTTGCAGGTAAGAAAACTTACTGGGCAAATTTTTCAGTGTGCCGCAAAAGCGGTCAACATACAAGCTCATGCCGGCTAACCGGTTGCTGAGAAACCAATCCTTTAGCTTAGTATCATCTCTATGTTTCAACTGTTTTGCGCGCGATAAGTAAGTGTCAATAATGGTGTTTATCAGTTGCTCAAAAGCAGCGTTACCCTGAGGATGATAATAATAAATTGTATTGTATAAACTGACTAAATCTTCTGCGTGCAACAGGAAGCGGCGATAGAAAGCATCATGCTTTCCTTTCGGCAATATTTTCTTTGCCGCAAGCTGAAATACAATACTAGTATAGGCTTCGTTTGTTTTCATGCTTCTGATTTTCTTGATTCGGTTGAATCATCGTTGTAAAACAAGAGGCTTTGATACAGGCTTTAGTTACCGTGTTAAAAATCACTCTCATTATTCCTTTCGTTCTGCTGGCCGGAAAGTTATGCAGAGACAATGATTCAATATTTTAAAACGTCCAGCTCAGATTCCTTGTTGCTGCGCTTCTGCGCCGAGTGCTCTGTTAAAGCCTTCTTCTGTTGGCTTGCGGTAAGATATGAAAGTAGTACAAACAGATGCGATTAATAACAAAGCGCCTGCAAACGTAATTGCCATTTGCGGATTGCTTCCCAGAAAATGTTTATAAACAAAACCAAAGGTTAGTGTTTGCAAAATCATAGGAATCACAATCATCATATTAATGATGCCCATGTACACGCCATAACGATTTTTAGGTATGCTGCTGATGACCATGATATAGGGTACGCCCATCATACTTGCCCAGGCAATACCAAAGCCAATCATCGGTGCAAAAAGGAAGTATTTGTTTTCGATATGTGGTAAAATAAAAAGCGACATCGCCGCGGCTGCCAGGCAAAGCGTATGAACCCATTTGGCACTGTATTTTTTCGCCAGCCAAACCAAGCCAAAGGCCGAAAGGAATGTAACCACATTGTAGAAGCCATTTACCAGGCCAGTCCATTGCGCTGCCTGCTCATACAACTGTTTGTTTTGCTCTGCTGATGTATGGTATATGGAAGCGGCAATGCTATGCGAAATATATTGCCAGTAGCAGAACAATGCATACCATTGAAACAGGTATACCAAGCCTAATTGTTTTAATATTTTCGGCATGTCTTTTATCGCGCCGGCAATTTCTATGAATGGCGTAAGAATGCCTTTGTTACGGGCCTTCATTTCGTCCAGTTCTTCTGCCGTTGGCGGAATCTCAGGCGTTTTGCTTACACTCCACGCCACCGAAGAAATAGAGCAAACTGCACCGACAAAGAAAGAACCATATACCCAATAAGGGATGCCTGCAGCCGACTCGCCTTTGATATATCTGCCGAAGACAAAAAGCGAAACATTGGCGAGGGTAATGCCAAAACCTGTAAAAAAGCTTTGTGTTAAAAAACCCATCGGATGCTGGCTATCGGGAAGCTTATCGGCTACAAAGGCACGATAAGGTTCCATAGCAGTATTGTTTGAAATATCTAACACCCAAAGAAGGCTTACCGCCATCCAGAGCGCGGTGGTAAAAGGAAATAGGAACAAACAAAGACTGCAAAAAATAGCACCAACCAAGAAGAAAGGTTTGCGCCTGCCCCATCGTGGCGACCATGTGTTATCGCTCATTGCGCCGATGATCGGCTGAATTAATAAACCTGTCATTGGACCTGCAAGATTAAGCAGCGGCAACTGGTCGGGGTTGGCGTGAAGAAAGGTATAGAGTGGATTAATAGCGGTTTGCTGTAAACCAAAGCTGTATTGAATGCCAAAGAACCCAACGTTCATGTTGATGATCTGCCAGAAGGTGAGACGCGGTTTGAATGACATAGCAAGACGTTAGATGGTACAAGAAAAGAGAAATTGTGCTTATCAAATTACGTCATGCAAAGTAATATAATTGAACCGGTGGAGTGATTATTTTTAAACGCTTTCAGCATTACATAGCTGATTTGCAAAACAGGTAAGTGTTTTGCTTTGCTATATTAATTAAACAATAAACACAATGATGAAACACAAATTTCTTTTTTGCGCAGCTGTATCTGCTGTAGGTTTATTCTCTTGCCAGAGTAGTAATAGCGACACTGATATTCAGCAACACATCAACGATTTATTCAAGAAAGATATGGCAGGCGCTGCCTTAAATGCAACTGTTGACAGCGGTATAGCTACAATAACAGGGCAATGTGCCGGCAGCGGATGTACCGCAGACGTAATAGAAAAAGTAAAGAAAGTAAAAGGTGTAAAAGACGTTCAGACACACATTATTGAAAAACCATAGGAGTAGGGAATAAACTTCTGAAAGCAAATGCCGGCAATGCTTATAGCTTGCTCAGCTTGTAATATCCAATGTGCAGTTTATCTTCGTTTGATGCAGCGTTTAGCGTAATGTGCAAGCCATATTTTTCTTTCATTTGCAAAGGCAAAATATCTTCAATCTCATAAATATCATCTACATCTATACCATATCTGTCATCAATATGCGAAGTAGCACCTTTGAAGCCAGTATGCTTGTAGAAAGCGGTTTGTTTGGCTTGTTTTATGGCTTCGGATTGGGTACTGCAGACAGCTAACATTTTGTAGTGATATTCCTCAAACTCACCCGGCTTATAACCGCCCAAATTCAGAAAGAAAAGCTTGGTGTGTAAGTGTGTGTCGCTATTGTTTGGCTCTGCTTTGTCAACAACTTTTATTGTATAGCCATCCACATAAGTTACCTCGCGCCAGGCATCGATATGAACCCTGCCGTTGGCTTCCGGCCAATAAGCGATGATATCAGGAATTAAATCTTTAATAGAATTAGCAATGCCAAAAAATATATCGTGTTGCTCGATGTGCCTGCCTTTGGGTGTGGCGCCTAAAATGAGCATGAACAGCTTTTGCATAGTGCTTATTTATGCGATAAAAATAATTGTTGCTGAAGAATGTTTCTACTCCCTATCTAAAAATAGAAAAGTTTCAGAGCGCAACAGTTGTTAAACAAAGATGCGGCTTCTGGTTTACGATGGTTGCAATTGTATGTCGTTTTATTTCTGCTTCTGATTGTTTTAGTAAGGCTGATGACTGTTATTATCAATATAGTTTTACTATTAACTACGCTACATCAAGGCAGTGGTTTGTTTTGTTTAATGGGCAAACATAATTATGGCTTTATAATTGAATATCATTGTTCTGCCTTTTTTCATCTTTATCATATGAGTTCATCGCTGTCCAGATCCATGCCTTTCTATGTTAAGCTTGCGCTTATCCTGTTTAGTTTGATTGCTTTGTTCTATATAGCTATCGAAGTAAAAGAGATTCTATCGCCCCTGATTTTTGCAGTTCTGTTTTCAATCGCACTGCTTCCTGTTGTTCATTTTTTTGAAAAGAGACTCAAATTGCCGGCAGGTATGGCAGCTGGCATTTCTGTTTTGCTTTTTTTATTTTGCATCATCCTGCTCATCTATTTTTTAGGTTCTCAAATCAGTCGTCTGGGTCAGGATTGGCCGCAATTTAAAGAGCAGATTCATACGTCGGCGCAAAGCCTTCAGCAATGGATACACACCAAACTGAAGATAAATATTACGCAACAAATGACGTATGTAAACAAGGCTACTTCTAAAGTGCTCGACTCCAGCTCAAGCGTTATCGGTGCTACAGTATCCTCGTTGTCTTCCACGTTGTTGTTTCTGGTATTTACAATGATTTATACCTTCTTTCTCATTTTATACCGTCATCATTTATTAAAGTTCTTAATCGCAGTTTTTAAAGAAGAAAATTCTGAAACAGTTTACGATATTACAGAGCAGGTTCAATACATCATCCGCAAATACATATTGGGTTTACTTTTAGAAGTGCTGATTGTTTCCAGTGTTTGTTGTATAGCCTTTTTAATTTTAGGCGTTAAGTATGCGGTACTGCTGGGTATCATAACGGGCATTTTTAATCTGGTTCCTTACATCGGTATTTTTACATCTCTGGCGCTTGGTACGTTTATCACGTTTGCTACTGGCGCAGCTACTACTAAAGTGGTTTTGGTGGCTGCGGTTTATGTGTGTGTTCATCTGGTGGACAGTAATGTGCTGCTGCCGTTAATTGTAGGTTCAAAAGTGCGTATCAATGCGCTTATCACCGTGCTTGGTGTGATAGGCGGAGAGATGCTATGGGGTATATCGGGCATGTTTCTTTCCATACCGGTAATTGCGATTGTAAAAATTATTTTCGATCGTATCGACACGCTGAAGCCTTGGGGATTGCTGCTAGGTGAAGACAAGGAAGCGAAACCGAAAAGTAAGAAGAAGATTATTGAAGAAGCCGATCTGGAAAAGCCTGCTGAATAATGGAGATATCAAGACTTACTTTTCACGATTGATAATTTTAGCTCAGTCTTTGCTATGTCTTTTCAACTTTTATTTGACTTTATAAATTCAAATTTATGCGCGACTGGTTGCGGACTTTAATTGCAGGCTATGGTGCTTATAAATGGGGCGGTGGATGCCTGAGTACAGTGCTGATTTTTATTGCGATCTATTGGGCATTGGGACATTGCGGCGGCGGCGGGCACTATTAAATTTAATTTTATAGATACATTTGTACCATCACACGCCAGTGGCGCGGGCGGTGAGCTTCTTCATTCCATACATACAGCGTGTTACAAATCCACTTCTCAGAAAGCGCATTACTTAATAAAATATTGCTTTCGAAAAAAGGGTCGTCTTTGCCAATTACAAAAACAATCTTCATCTTTTGCAACCGACGTATTATTTTCTGGTCAGTAAGGTTAGGAACAAACATTTCGGGCGTGTTGAAATAGATGTTCTCATCTGTATAGCCATCAAACAGGTCTTTAAAATTTTCAACTTTCCGGCTTAAATTGTAGCGCCCGCTCATACCCAGAATTTTACTAAAATGCTGCGGATGCTTTAACCCGAGGTTTGTGGCATGATATGCGCCCAGACTGCACCCTGCTATGATGCGGTATTTGTTTTTGTTTCTTTTTTTTATGAACGGCATTACCTCGTACATGATGTAATTTTCATAATACGTGTAGCGGAGAATTCTTTCAGCAGGATGAATGTCGGCGTTATAAAAACTATCTATATCAGTACTGTCTACACAGTAAACCTGGAGGTAGCCGGCATTGATTTTATCTTCCATTGCCTCGATGATTTTCCAGTTTTCATAGTCGTAAAAACGGGCCGTTCGGGTCGGGAAAAAAAGCACAGGCGCGCCTGCATGACCAAACACCAGCAGTTCTATCTCTTTGTTCAAATGTTTACTAAACCATCGGTGGTATTCTCGTTTCATGATGAGTTTCCCGGTTCATTTTCAGGCAATTTATTCTTCTTAATCTGCAAAAACCTGTGCCAGTAAAATCTGCTTCCAAACGGCATATCCTTCATTGCTTAAGTGTAGCCCATCTTCATCAAAATAATCAAGGTTTGGCTGCCCTTCTGTTGTCAGCATAGCGTCGTAAATATCAACGAATGTCATATGGCTGTTCAACTGGCTTTCGTTTTTTATATAATCGTTGGTCTGCCTGATATGATCATCAATATTCCACCGTGCGATGCTCGGTTTGATAGAAATAAAATAGGAGTGCGCAGTAGGAAAATACTCATCAATCAAAGCTTCCAGTTGTTTAAAAAAAGCAACTACTTCTTCAGGCGTTTTACCATCCCCTAAATCGTTGTCGCCGGCATAAATCACCAGCTTTTGTGCGGTTTTTACCGGTGAAACAATACGGTTAAAAAAATAAACACAAGCTTCTAAAGTAGAACCTCCAAAGCCTAAGTTGACCGGCGAAAATGCCTTGAAATCTTCGTACAGATTATCCCACAGCCGGATGGAAGAACTGCCATAAAAAATTGTTTGCGGAGGATAAGAAAGCGAGTCTCTTTTTTTGATCACTTGTTCCACATCTTCTTCGTACCAATCCATTTGCTGATAATTAAATAAAACGCTTTTGTTGTTTGTTTCAATGCAACAATACAACATTTGGCAAGACAGTGGAAGCCATATTTTTTAAGTCAAAAACTAGTAGACGGTACTTTTTAAAAAAACAAAAGGCAGGCATCATTGCCCGCCTTTTGTTTTGCTGATAACGTTTTTAATTAACCAACAGCGCTTTGCTTTGAATGGTATTTCCATTGCGCCAGATTATTTTGTAGATGCCTTTTGAGATGCCATTGAGTACAATTTTATTCTGCACTTCGCCGGCAGCAACCACAACGGTTGTAATGACTTTTCCATTCATATCGGTTACTTCCAACTGCGAATTCGGCGCTGCTTTAGTATGGTTTACCAGCACAAAATTCGTTGCCGGGTTTGGATACAGTGTAAAGGCAGAACTGAGCGATGATACCACAACATTTATAGAAGCGCTGTACGAAAAGTTACCGTCTTTATCAATCATTTTCAGACGGTAAATATTCGTTCCCTCCGTTAATGAAGACGGATTGAAAAGGTAGCTGTTGTTAGCCGCTCCTTTCGCTGCCAAGGTACCAATGTCCTGGTAGCTGCTTCCTGTTAAACGCTGTACCACAAACTGCGATGTATTTACTTCATTTGCCGTTTGCCATTGCAGCCATACCTGGTGGTTGTTGTAAGTACCAGTAAAGCTGATAAGACTTAATGGTAAAACTTCGCCGGTGGCATACGGGATATAATTTACTAAACCATAAGCAGGGTTGTCTTTATGGTCATAAATAAGATCATCTATAGTCTGGTCTCCCGTTAATGAGAAGTAATCATAAATCGCATCAAAATTTCTGTCGCTGTAATTAATGATGTCGTACGTTTTCATGCCTACAAAATTGTTACTGTCTATATGCATCTGCGATGAGAAATCATAGACTGTAACAGCGTCTGCAAATTTTGTAAACGTGTTGTGTGCAATCGTGGTGGTGGTGTCGCCGCCGGTGCCGTTTATAGCAAGCGCATCTATATCGTTAGTGCCATTGAAAGTAGAGTTGGTTATATTGGCCTGAAAGGCTACAATCAGGTAAGGCACAGAATTAATTTTAGGATACAAAGCTGTGTCTGCATTGCTTTCATTAAGGTCCGATTCATCTATATTCACAATGCCGCCGGGGCTACCGAACACAGGCGTATTGGTTGTGGTTGAATGGCTCATAAAAAAAGTTGCATCCTGTGGTACGTTTACAATAGACCCATTCATGGTCGATGCTACAACATAAACGTTGGTGTGAGCGCCACTTTCCAACACATCGTTGTTAATAACGCAGTTTGAATCCAGGATGCCGTAACTCAGTTCATCTGCCTGCTCGGTAGAGTTGACGATTGTAGAGTTTGTGATGTTGATTTTTTCGGAATAACTATCTAAGCAATGGATAGTGCTGGAGTCGAAGTAGCAACTATCAAGGTTCATGCTGATGCCTGAATTAAAACCATGCGAAACGATGTTGCCATCACTCAGGTTTGACCTTGAAATAGAAAGGATTCCCGAGTTCTTAATCGGCGACGAAGACTCATCGCTGCTGCCGATTCTAATGTTTTTCCCCTGCGATGTAATGCTTTCAAAACGCACGAAACGCAGGCTGGTATTGCTTAAATTGCATTTGGTAAATTCCAGAAATGGTGGTGTGGAAATATCCGTAAGATCGTTGGTAACCAAAAAGATGCTGTCTGTTAAGGTTCC
Source organism: Ilyomonas sp. (assembly GCA_964658445.1). Lineage (GTDB taxonomy): Bacteria > Bacteroidota > Bacteroidia > Chitinophagales > Chitinophagaceae > Ilyomonas. The sequence goes on along the minus strand of CAZZZH010000025.1, from coordinate 16,622 downwards.
ATTGGCAATCAGTGTCCCATTTACGGTGATTTCATTTCTTGATGTGCGCTGAACAGTAACGCCGGGCTCTATGGTCAGCGTTACATCAGTTGGCACTTCTACATTATCCGTTAGCAAATACGGGCTTCCGGACGTTGTCCACGTTGTGTTTTGTGTAAGTTTTCCGGAAACATTGGTTTGTGACTTTGCTTCAATTAAAATAAAAAATAGCGGCACGGCGAAGAATAGTAACTTCTTTTTCATAGTTGATTGTTTGCAGTGATGATTTCAGTTTTATCGTTCGCCCTGACTATGAAAGTTGAAATAAGTAAAAAATATTTTTGCATGATAGGTTTACTTTAACAAATGAGTCGTGGTGGGTAAATCAGGCATCATCTACGGACTGAATTTTTGCACGTTCCGGTTCTTTTTTACAGGTTATCTGGCCATCCTTAATATCAACAGTTTCCCTTTCTTACCTTCGCATCCTTACTTATCAATTATCAAGTACAACATACCATATAATGGAAATAAACGCGCAGACCGCAGTGCAGCTACGTTTAACCGAAGAAGAATTTGAACTGATTAAACAAAAACTCGGGCGCACACCCAACTTTACAGAACTGTGTGCGTTCAGCGCCATGTGGAGCGAGCACTGCAGTTATAAAAACAGTATTAAATGGCTCAAGACATTACCCCGGGATGGTGGCCGAATGCTGGTTGCTGCGGGTGAAGAAAATGCGGGACTGATGGATATCGGCGATGGCTACGGCGTGGTGTTTAAAATAGAAAGTCACAACCACCCCAGCGCGCTGGAGCCTTTTCAGGGCGCGGCTACCGGCGTAGGCGGTATTCACAGAGACATCTTCACTATGGGGGCAAGACCGATTGCCTCGCTCAATAGTTTGCGTTTCGGAAATTTGAAAGATAAAAAAACAAAACGGCTGCTTGCCGGCGTGGTTCATGGCATTGGTCATTATGGTAATTGCTTTGGTGTACCTACGGTTGGCGGCGAGGTTTATTTCGAAGACTGCTATCATACCAACCCATTGGTAAACGCCATGAGTGTTGGCATTGTTGAGGCAGGTAAAACCGTAAGCGCAACAGCGGAAGGCATTGGTAACCCGGTGTTTTTTGTGGGCAGTGCTACGGGTAAAGACGGTATTGGCGGCGCCTCGTTTGCCAGTGCCAACATTACGGAGGAAAGCGTGGAAGAACTGCCGGCAGTGCAGGTAGGTGACCCCTTCCAGGAAAAGAAATTGTTAGAAGCCTGTCTGGAAGTTATCGAAACCGGCGCTGTAGTTGGAATGCAGGACATGGGCGCAGCAGGCATCATTTGCTCAACAGCAGAAATGAGTGCTAAAGGTGGCTCGGGTATGCGCATTGACTTGGATAAAGTACCCACCCGGCAAACCAATATGAAAGCCTGGGAATTATTACTGAGCGAAAGCCAGGAGCGTATGCTGGTTGTGGTGCAAAAAGGTAGAGAAGCAGAAGTATTGAAAGTGTTTGACAAATGGGATCTGCCTTGCAGCAATATTGGCGAAGTAACGGGAGATGGTTTGTTGAAGTTTTATATGCATGGCGAACTGGAAGCCGAAGTGCCTGCCCACGAATTGGTGCTTGGCGGCGGCGCTCCGCAATACGACAGAGATTATAAAGAACCGGCTTACCTGCAAGAAGTGAAAGCTTTCGATGCGAACACTATTGATGACATCAGGAGTAATGAAGAACTGAAAAACATTGCACAGCAAATTATACAAATACCGAACATTGCCAACAAACGTTGGATAAGCGTGCAGTATGATAGTACAGTAGGAGCTGCCAACGCCAGTACAAATGCGCCCAGCGATGCCGCTATCGTTATTGCAAAAGATGTTGGTAAAGCCATCGCTATGAGTGTCGATTGCAACAGTCGATATGTGTATGCCGACCCGCAAACCGGCGCTGCCATTGCGGTTGCGGAGGCTGCCCGCAATATTGTTTGCAGCGGCGGCGAGCCCATTGGCGTGACGAACTGCCTCAACTTTGGCAATCCTTATATTCCGGAAGTTTATTATCAATTTGTAAAAGCAGTTACGGGTATGGGCGAAGCTTGCCGGGCTTTCAACACACCGGTTACAGGAGGTAATGTAAGTTTTTACAATCAAAATCCGGATGGCCCGGTTTATCCAACACCCACAATTGGTATGGTAGGTGTGATAGAAGATTTTACAAAGCGGATGACGCTTGATTTTAAAAAAGCGGGTGATGTCATTTTACTGGTGGGCAAAGCGAAGAATTGCATTCATTCTTCAGAGTATTTACATAAGATAAAGGGCATTGAATTTTCGCCGGCACCTTATTTTAATTTAGAAGAAGAAAAGCAACTGCATAAAGCAGTTACGGCATTTATTGATAAAGGATGTATTGAAAGCGCCCATGATATAAGTGAAGGCGGCTTGATGGTTGCCTTGCTTGAAAGTGCATTTTCAAATGGTCTTGGTTTTGATGTTTCGTTTAATGCTTTGTATCTTGACGAATCGGATATCCGCAACGATGCTTTCTGGTTTGGCGAAGCGCAGGGAAGGGTAATTGTATCGGTAGCAGATGAAGATATGGAAGGCTTTCTTGCATTGGCAGAAGCAATGAGTATGGAAATAGATGAGCTGGGTAAAGTAACGACTGGAAATGTGCTGGTAAACGACCAAGATTGGGGTGCGATTCAAGAGTGGAAATACAAGTACGATACGGCAATTGAAAAGTTGCTGGAACAAGAATAGACGGCATGATCTTTTAAAATAAAATTGGTTATGGATAATCAGAATAATGATAAAAAAGAAACGATTGTAGTTACCGGCGCTGCCGGTTTTATTGGCAGTTGCATGGCTCAGTTTTTAAACGAGCAAGGCTACGAAAACCTGATCCTTGTTGATTCGTTTGGTGCAGAAGAAAAGCGCAGAAATTGGGAAGGTAAAAAGTTTAGCCAAACAATAGAGCGGGAAAGTTTTATACAATGGCTGAACGATACTAAACCGCCCGTTGAACTCATCATTCATCTCGGTGCCAGAACTGATACTACCGAGTTTGACTATACGATACATGAAGAGCTGAATCTTAATTATTCTAAAGAAGTGTGGAAGTGGTGTGCCAATAACAATGTGCCTTTAATTTATGCTTCTTCAGCGGCTACATACGGCGCTGGCGAGCATGGATATTATGACAACAATGAGGTAAGCGATACCCTTCATCCATTGAATCCATACGGCATTAGTAAGAATGAATTTGATAAGTGGGCCATACACGAAGCGCAACAACCGCCGAACTGGGCAGGTTTGAAATTTTTCAATGTATATGGACCGAATGAATACCACAAAGGGCGCATGGCAAGTGTGATTTTTCACTCCTTTAACCAAATAAAAAAATGCGGTTATGTAAAGCTTTTCCGCAGCTATAAAGATGCTTATAAAGACGGAGAGCAACTGCGCGATTTTATTTATGTAAAAGACATCGTAAAGATCATTGCTTGGATGATGAACAAAATAAAATCAGGCGAATGGAAGAAGGAAGAAAACGGCATTTACAATGCCGGCACCGGAAAAGCGCGCTCCTTTAACGACCTTGTGAAAAGCACATTCCGGGGCATGAACTTGCCGCAGCACATCAAGTACGTGGATATGCCCGAAGACATCCGCGACAAGTATCAGTATTTTACAGAAGCCGATATGGAAAAGCTGCGCAATGCAGGCTATACTGATGCTTTCTATAGCCTGAGTGATGGTGTAAAAGATTATGTAGCCAATTATCTTTCTGAGAATAAAATCTGGTAACTTCTACAATCATGTTCATAACCCCGTTTAAAGTTGTAAGAAAAGCATTTTCTTTCTTTGAGGATAGTCCTTCCGCATTCGCCACAACACACATTTCATTTAAGTATGAGTAACAATACTATAGCCATTATTGGTGGCGGAAATTTAGGCTCTGCCATTGCAGAAGGCTTAATCAGCAGCGGTTTTATCGAGGCAGAAGATATCATCATTACGAAAAGAAATATCGCCACGCTAGAACCTTTGCAACAAAAAGGTGTGCAGGTAACTAATGACAATGCTGCCGCGGTTCAGCAAGCCCGCTGGGTCATTCTTGCGGTGAAACCCTTCCAGATAAAAGGTATTCTGCAACAACTGAAACCAGTATTGAATCCTGATAAACACAAATTGGTTAGCGTTATTACCGGCGTATGGATAAAAGATGTACAGGAAATTATCGGACAGGAATTTACGCTGTTCCGCGCGATGCCAAATACCGCTATCGCTATCCGAGAAAGCATAACCTGTATCTGTAAATACAAGGCTAATGAAGAAGATGAACAATACATCTTTCATCTCTTTAGTCAGCTGGGCAAAACCGTTTTTATAGAAGAGAAACTGATGGATGCTGCGACAGTGTTAGGTGCATGTGGAACAGCTTACGCCATGCGGTATATCCGTGCAAATATTCAGGGTGGTATCGAGATTGGATTTGATGCAGCCACAGCTTCTTTAATAGCTGCACAAACCGTGAAAGGAGCTGCGCAATTGCTCCTCACCAGGCACACCCATCCCGAACAGGAAATTGATAAGGTAACCACGCCCAAAGGCTGTACTATCGCAGGTTTGAACGAGATGGAACACCAGGGTTTCAGTTCCTCGCTTATCAAAGGCGTAATTACCAGCTATAAGAAAATTGTGACGGATATGTAGTAGTAACGAATTAAGATTTCGTTTCGGAATACCTGATAAGTATTCTAATCCAATTTTTCTCGCCTTAAAAATTTTAAAAGAAAATATCATCCTGCCCTAATAGTCTTTTTCGGGCTGCATTCAGCAGCTTTTATTTTTTGTTGCTATCTATTTCTCACCAGACTCAAATTTTCTTACAACTTTTGTTATCCTTTCATCCCTGTCAGGTTGTAGAATTCATCCTTATACATTAAAAAACCATTAAAAACATTTGCTTTAAAGCGGCCCAACCTTAAAAAAAAATGAAAGGATTATATCTTGATTAAAATTGGCTGGCACCACAACAGCTTTCCTCTTTTCTATACAATTTTGTTATGCAGTTTGAAAGAGTTCATACTGCTAAAAGACAATATTTCCTGACTCTCCAATGTCTCTATTGTGAAAAAATATTTACGCATTTCTCAAGGTTTTATCCTGATATTTTCAGCACTGTTAGCTGCACAGGCAAACGCACAGCTAAAGGCTGGTTTTACAAGCGATGTATCCAGCGGTTGCTCGCCATTACTGGTTAATTTTAAAGACGAATCAACCGGTACCAACAGCAGTACGCAGTATTATTGGGACTTGGGAAATGGCAGCACACCATCCCGCGAAAAGAACCCTTCTGCATTGTTCCTAAACCCGGGCAACGGTAGCACGGTTACATACACCATCAAGCTCGTAATAAAGAACGGCAATAGCAACGATTCTATCGTTAAAAAAAATTATATTACCGTATATGCCAACCCGAAGATTGCATTTACATCAGATGTTACCCAAGGTTGTCCGCCTTTTAATGTAAAGTTTACCGATGCTTCCAAAGCCGGATCCGGTACTATCAAAAGCTGGCTCTGGGATTTTGGTGAAGGTGCTTTATCAAGTCAACAAAACCCGACAACAACATACCATTATTCCAATACATACAGTGTTTCGCTTTCTGTGGTTAATAGCTTCGGATGCAAGCAAACCGGTACCAACGAATCACCTATCCATGTTCTCGATACAGTACATGCCGGCTTCGATTATCATTATTCTAATATCTGTCAATCGCCCGCCCCAATTAACTTTGAGAACACATCTCAATCTGCATCAACCATCAACAGTTATAACTGGAACTTTGGCGATGGTCAACAGTCAACCGATATTTCTCCTGAACATACTTTTCTAAATACAGGCAGTTATAATGTACAGATGGTAGCAAAGAATACAATTGGTTGCGCCGACACATTTTTTCAAAAAATTACTGTTGGAAAAGCCGGTGCTAATTTTACCTATACAAATACTTGTGTAAACAGTGCAATACAGTTTACCGATTCTTCTTCTGCTGTTCCGGTATCTTCTTCCTGGACCTTTGGTGATGGTACTATGTCTAAAGAAACATCGCCAAAACATGTGTTTACCGCACCAGGCACTTACAATGTTACACTGCAAGCAGACTTTGGAAGTTGCATTGGCAGCATTACCAAAAAAGTAGTCGTGGTTAACCGACCTTCTGCTTCCTTCAACGCTTCTGCTTCGAGCGTGTGCAGCCTGCCGTACACTGTAAACTTTACAAACAACTCTTCGGGAGCAACTTCTTACCTGTGGATGTTTGGCGATGCGAAAACATCTGTCAGTGCAAACCCGTCTCATACTTATACAACAGGCGATTTTTTCGATGTAACCCTTATTGCCACAGCAGGTTCAGGCTGTTCAGACACCAGTGTAACGAAGAGTGCAGTAAAGCTGGGACCGCCGATTATCGACTCTTTTCAAAACTTTTTTGCCAATGGTTGTATACCGCAGGTAATAAGCCCTACCGCGTCTATCAGGAGCGCAGAGCCGGTTACAAACTATCAATGGAACTGGGGCGACGGAACTTTTTCAAACGATGCGGCGCCTAATCATACATACACAAAGCCGGGATCTTATACCGTATCGTTAATTGCATCTACAGCTAGTGGTTGCAGCGATACATTTATTGCTAAAAAGCCCGTCACTATTGGTGTTGCACCCAAGGCCGACTTTACTGCAGACCCGAAAAATACCTGTGCGCGTATATCAGTAAACTTCAACAATGCAACTGTAGGAACGACAACCAGCTACCTGTGGAAGTTTGGCGATGGAGGCGAATCGAATCAGGCCAACACGATGCATCACTACATGGATACGGGCTGGTTTACCGTGACACTGATTGCCGACAATAACGGCTGTAAGGATACAATGATGAAGCCTTCTTACATCTACATACGCCCGCCGGTGGCGAACTATGCTTCTTCGTTTGATTGCAGCAAGCCTTATGACAGAGTCTTTACCGATAAGTCGATTGACGCGCATACCTGGCAATGGGATTTTGGTGATGGCTTTAACAGCACTGATACAAACCCAACACATACGTTCGCGAAGCCTGGAATTTATATTGTAAAATTAAAAGTAACCAACGACCAGTGTTTTGATTCGCTGCAAGTGAAAATGCAGGTGGTAGATGAACATCCCGATTTTACAACTTCAGGTGTTACGCCAGCTTGCCGTAATGATGCGGTGACCTTCAATGTGGCGAATGTGAATGCTAATAATATTAACTCTTACAATTGGGATTTTGGCGATGGCACTTCAACCGGTTATATAGCGGCCGGTGCTTATCTCACGCATAAATATACATCAACTGGAAACTTTACGCCTAAGCTCATCACGAAAGATATTTTGGGCTGTATGGACACCATAGCAAACAAACTTAGTCTCACGATATATGGTCCTAAAGCATCGTTTGGAAATGATACCGGCATCTGTATAAATGCAACGGCTTCATTTCATGATTCTACTAAAACGGATGGTACTCATGCAATACAAAAATGGGAGTGGACTTACGAGCCCAATACGACGCAAGCTTATACAGGTATTGCATCGTACCAACATCAATATACTAAAGAAGGTTTTTACGATATAAAACTTACAGTGTATGATTCGTATGGTTGTAAGGATTCTTTGATAAAGCCAAAAGCGCTGCAGGTAACCAACCCGCGAGCTGGTTTTTCGGTACTCGATGCAATGAAATGCACGAAGAATAAAGTAAGCATTACTAACACGTCAAAAGGTGAGAAGTTGAGCTACAACTGGAACTTTGGCGACGGAACTACATCAACCGATACATCATCAACCGTTACACACCTGTATAATGCAGAAGGTATCTATGCTATGTCTTTATCGGTGACGGATAAATTTAAATGTAAAGCTGATACAAGCTCTCAAAATGCTGTAACGGTTTCTAATCCGAAAGCGGCTATGCTTATCAATGGTCCGGTTGAGACAACATGCCCACCTCTTCTGGTGCAACCATTGAACCGGTCAACTGGTTTTACGTCTTTGTCGTGGAATTTCGGGGATGGCAGTTTGTCTAAATTAGACACGCCATCGCACAACTATATTATGGGTGGCAATTTCGATCTTACGCTTGTTGCCAAAGGCTTTGGTGAATGCTATGATACAGCTCATCAGCTTATTAAACTCAAAGGTCCGTCGGGCAAATTGTCTTACAATCCTTTTGTGCATTGCAACCCATCATCGGTGTCATTTAACTGCGAAACAAAAGATGCGGTGAAGGTAACCTGGGACTTTAATGATGGTATTGTTGAGCCTGACAATTCTACGCACACGACATCGCATGTTTATACCAATAACGGAAAGTATTTACCCAAGCTATTAATGACGGATAAAGATGGCTGCTTTGTCGGCATTGAGAATTTAGACACTATTTTCGTAAGCGGCGCAAAGGCAGATTATCTGGCTACATCGCAGGCTGCCTGCGATTCTTCAATTGCTGCCTTCCTGCAAACCTCCACGCCCTATTACGATACCATACAAAGTTATCGATGGAGCTTTGGCGATGGCACTGTTTCTACACAGCAGAATCCGGAACATTATTATAAAACATCTGGTAAGTATCAGACAAAGTTATCTTTAGTCACTAAGGGCGGTTGTACCGATTCAATAACGTACCCGATTGATATCGTAGTTCATCAAACGCCTCATGTCAGCATCATCGCACCCGACTCGGTATGCGTTGCCAGCTCTGTTTTCTATATGGGTTCAGACAATCTGAATGAAGCTGGAAGCCAATGGCAATGGGACTTTGCAGACAATAGCAAAGACAGCAGCGGCAGCCGGACGAATCATACTTTTACAACCGGCGGTACGTATAACGTGAGTGTGGTTGTAACTACGCCAAGCGGATGTGCCGATACTTCTTCGCACATTATGAATGTAATTGCCTTGCCTAATGTATCTATTGGTCCCGACTCTTTTATATGCGCAGGAAGTACGCAGATGTTACAGGCAAAAGGAGCAGATTCGTATAGCTGGGTAGCCGATAATACCTTGAGCTGTGTAAGCTGTGCAACGCCGATTGCTGCACCGCTTTCCAACACGTCTTACATTGTTACCGGTGCTAATTATTTCGGTTGTAAAGCGTCGGATACTGTGGCACTGGAAGTCATCAAGCCGCAAGCAATCAGTGTAAAAAATGATACGCTTTGCTTAGGTGAAAATGCAACGCTGGAAGTGTCGGGTGCAGATCAGTATTCATGGTCGCCGGCCTTGTATTTAGATAATGCAACCTCGGCCAGCCCTAAGTTTCATGCGGCGAAGGACACAACGATATTATATTCGGTAACCGGCATGGATAGAAAGAAATGTTTTACCGATACCAAAACATTGGCTGTAAAAGTGTACCCAATTCCACAAGTTTCTATCATGGAAAAAGATATCAACCTCAATGTTGGTTTCTCAGTTCCGCTTACCACGAAAGGCTCTCCAGACATCACGCAATGGCGCTGGGAACCGCAAAGTTTTTTAAGCGATGCCCGCATACAAAATCCTATTGCTTCTCCTAAACAAACCATCACGTATAGCTGTGTGGCAACCAATGGCGGCTCCTGCTTTGCACGCGATCAGGTAACAGTACATGTGATGTGCAATGGTGCTAATTTGTTTGTTCCCAATACCTTCTCGCCTAATGGAGATGGTATGAATGATAAGTTCTTCCCGCATGGTACAGGTGTCTTCAACATCAAATCGCTGCGCGTATTTAATCGTTGGGGCGAGGTTGTATATGAGAGAATGAACTTTACTGCTAACGACGAAAGTGCAGGCTGGGATGGCACTTATAAAGGAGCTCCGCTGTCTTCAGATGTGTATGTGTATATGCTGGAAATTATTTGCGAAAACAATTCTGTGATTCCGTTTAAAGGAAATGTAACGCTGTTGAGATAATAATTTTTTCTTGTCGTTTTAAGTTTTGGCGCGGTGTGTTTACACCGCGCTTTTTATTTTATAAGAGAAAATTTGAAAAGCTATTTACAAGAACAAATTTCTAATTGCAGCAATGGCTAACCGGTATTGCTGACCCCCTATTTCATAGGGGTTGTGGTGTCGGTTATATTCTCTTTTTGACCTTAAAAAAATTTAATCTTTAGACGTATTTCTTAAGCCTTTTCTAATTTTATTATTCATTGGGTCGCTTTAATTTTACATCATAATAACAATATCATTTGTCCCGCTTATCACGGGATAATCACCGCGAAACTCAATCGCACAATATCCATTATCATGACAAAGAAATTGCTTCTTACAGTAGCGTTGCTTGAAGTTATCGTTGTTTCTTCCTTTTCACAAGACGTTCATTTTTCGCAGTTTTTTGAAGCTCCATTGCTTCGCAATCCTTCACTGGCTGGCTTATTTGCAGGCGACGTCAGGGTGCAGGGTGTATATCGCTCGCAGTGGCAAAGTGTAACGGTTCCTTACGTTACGCAATCCATCAACGCAGAGTATAAAATGCCGATGAATAACAGCAATGATTTCATTACGGCTGGCATGGAAATACTACACGACAAAGCAGGCACGACTGCTTTAACAACGACCGATGTTTACCCTGCAATCAATTATCACAAAGCGTTGAGCGCAGATAAATCAACTTATCTTTCGATGGGCTTTATGGGCGGTTATGTTCAACGTAGCATTGACCGTTCTAAAATGACTACCGATAACAGCTATACACACGGCGCGGATGGAGAAACGTTTGCTTCAGCTAAGTATGGTTATCTCGATGGAAGTGCAGGTATGTCGTTCAATTCAACATTAGGCATCGATCAGCAGACCACCTATTTTATCGGGCTTGCTTATCATCATTTTAATCGTCCTAAATCTTCTTTTTATAACGACTATACAGTACCGGTGGCTCCTAAATGGGTAGCTTCGGGCGGCATTAAGTTTCCCATAGATGAAACTTCTTACCTTACACTGGAAGCAGATTACAGCAAGCAATCAACCAATAATGAGGTGATTGGCGGCTTGATGTATTCGCGCAAGATTGGAACTGATTACGATAACCCGATGTACACAATTCATTTTGGCGGCTACCTGCGCTACAAAGACGCATTTATACCGGTTGTAAAGCTCGATTATAATCCTTTCTCAATTGCGTTGAGCTACGATATGAATACTTCGGCTTTGAAGACAGCCAGCCAATCGCAGGGCGGCTTTGAGCTATCGGTTACTTATCTTGGATTCTTAGACCGCGATAATTCTACCAAGAATGCGGTAATGTGCCCGCACTTTTAATTTTAATCATTTTTAAATGTCATACTTTTGGCAAAGTATTGGTTTCGTTATAATTTAGCACCCAACGATGGAAAAATTTTTACATAAGACTTCTTCTTATTTCAAACAAATCAGCATTCTTCTTTTGATTGCTGGGTTCTGTTCGCTGGCGCTTAGCTTCGATAAAGATCAGAACCCAACAGCTTCAGTTCAGGTGGTGAAATGTTACCCAAACCCCGCAACTTCTTTCGTGAATTTTGAGTTCCCGAAAAATATCGACAAGACGAACACCTTATTAGTGTTCAGTTTTGTAGGAAAAAAGATGACAGAAATGCCAGTAAGTGCTAATAAAATTACAGTTGCACTGAATGACTATTATCGTGGCATTTATGTATTCCAGCTTCGCGACAAGGGTGGTAATATCTTGGAGTCGGGTAAGTTTTCGGTGGTGAAATAAAATACTTTACAGATAAAGAAAAGCAGCAGGTTCAAATGAGTCTGCTGCTTTTTTATTAGCTATAGCAAAGCTGATAATGTCGAACGCGAGCATCATTACTCGAAGAGGAAATCTCAGCATGTGCCTGGATGACTAAGTGCTTTCATCTGAATAATTACCGTTTATTTTGTAGTAAAAATAAGATTGTACAATATTGCTTCTATTGCCGAAGTGCTACAGGCAAAAGCCATCCTGCGCAATGAGGCTTCTATTATTGAATACCTGCTTACAGATAGCCGCCGCGTTGCCTTTCCAGCCTCTTCCTTGTTCTTCGCTTTGTCGTCTTCGCGCAGAGACGCGCATGATTTTATTGGTGAACTGTATCATCAGGGCGTAAGAAATTTTGTTATAAAAAAGGAGATCGACTTCCATCTGTTTGCTGATGCTAATTTTGTGATAGTGCCGGATACATTGATTGCGCTGCAACACATAGCCGCATGGCATCGCAGCCATTTTGCTTATCCGGTTATTGGCATTACAGGCAGCAACGGAAAGACGATTGTAAAAGAATGGCTCTACCAGTTGTTGTCGCCGGATTATAATATCATCCGCAGCCCGCGCAGTTATAATTCGCAGATTGGCGTACCGCTCAGCGTATGGCAAATGACTTTTCAACATGAACTTGCCATCTTTGAAGCGGGTATTTCAAAGCCAGGCGAGATGGAAGCTTTGCAACCGATTATACAACCTGCCATCGGCATTCTTACCAACATTGGCGAGGCTCACAGCGAAAACTTTGTAAGCCTCGCTCAGAAGACTAAAGAGAAAATAAAGCTGTTTGCCAATGCCGAAATTGTATTTTACAATGGCGATAATGAGCTCATTAAAAATGAAGTGGAATGGCTTCAAAAACCAAAGCGGTTTTCATGGGGAAAAGCCAAGCATAACCAGCTTATCATTTTTTCTATAAATAAAAATTCGGAACAAACCATAATAGAAGGTTCTTATCAAAACGAAATGCTTTCTGTCGTTATACCTTTTACCGATGAGGCTTCTATTGAAAATGCCATTATATGCTGGTGTATTTGCCTGTATTTGAAGTTGCCCTACCCAGTCATTTTGGAGCGTTTTAGCAGCTTACAGGCAGTGAATATGCGGTTGCAATTGATGAAAGCAGTGAATGGATGTTCCATCATTAATGATAGTTACAGCTTCGATTTTACCTCCTTTATCGTAGCACTTGACTTCTTGTTGCAGCAACACCAGTTTGCTGCTAAAACCGTTATCCTGTCTGACTTTGCAATAACTGTTAATGACAGCTATTACCAACAGATTGCAGATTTGCTTCACAATAAAAAAGTTAATCGTGTCATTACCATTGGTGACAATTGGTATCGTTTGCAAAAGCTGTTGAAAAGTAAATTGAAACGCACCAGCCATTTTATTACCACCCAGTCTTTTCTTGACCATTTCAACACCAATCATTTTCGCAATGAAGTGATTTTATTAAAAGGAGCGCGGCGTTTTGCGTTTGAAAATATCGTTTCGGAGCTAGAAGAAAAAGTGCATCGCACTGTCATGGAAATTAATCTTACAGCATTGGCACACAATCTAAAGCAATACCAGCAGCAACTGCAGCCTAATACAAAACTGATGGCGATGATAAAAGCCGGTGGTTATGGCAGCGGCAGTGCCGAAGTAGCCAATGTATTGCAGTTTCACAAAGTAGATTATCTCGCTGTAGCGTATGCCGATGAAGGTGTTGAATTACGCAAAGCAAGCATCAGCTTGCCAGTGCTCGTACTAAATGTAGATGAAGCTGCATTTGAAGTGATTATAGAAAACAACCTCGAGCCGGAACTGTTTTCTTTCAGCATCCTCAAAGCGTTTGACGATTATCTGTTACGGCAAGGCATACAGCAATATCCGGTGCACATAAAACTCGATACAGGTATGCATCGGCTGGGTTTTGAAGAGACTGATTTGACAAAATTGATTTCTTTTTTGCAAAGTACCAGCCAGTTGGCTGTAAAGTCGGTATTAAGCCACCTGGCCGCCAGCGAAGCGCCCGAAGAAGATGAATTTACGCTGCATCAATACGAAGTCTTTAACCGTTGCTGCAACGCGCTACAAGCCGCACTGGGACACGGTTTCATCAGGCATATTGCCAACTCGGCGGCTATTTTCCGCCATCCGCAGATACAACTGGATATGGTAAGATTGGGCATTGGCATGTACGGTATCGACAGTGCCAATGAACATCAACTTCAGTTGCAAACCGTATGCGTTGTAAAGACAACTATTGCGCAGTTACGAAATGTAAAGAAAGGCGACACTATTGGATATAACCGGCGAGGTTTATTATCCAGAGATTCTGTGATTGCTACACTTCGCATTGGCTATGCAGATGGCTTTAGCAGACGGCTTGGCAATGGCATTGGTGCTGTACTTATTAAAGGACAGAAAGCACCTGTAACGGGGAGTGTGTGTATGGATATGACGATGGTAGATGTAACAGACATAGAGAATGTAAAAGAAGGAGATGAGGCAGAAGTGTTTGGTACTAACCTGTCTGTTCAGGATGTGGCAAAGCAGTGCGGAACCATCGCCTATGAGATTCTGACCGGCGTAAGCCAGCGTGTAAAAAGAATTTATATTGAAGAATAAAACTGAGCTTATGCATGTCTCTTTCCGCTATTTTGTTCTGCCTGTTTTGATGGCATTTGCATGCCTAGTTTCTTTTTCGCAAACACCTCATCTTCCTACTCCATCATCTAAACAACAGCAATGGATGAAGATGGATTATTATCTCTTTGTGCATTTTGGCCCCAACACTTTCACAGACCTGGAATGGGGAAAAGGGAATGAAAAAGAAGAAGTATTTAACCCATCGCAATTGGACTGCAGACAATGGTGTCGCATTGCCAAAGCAGCCGGTGCAAAAGGTATCATTATTACAGCTAAACACCATGATGGTTTTTGTTTATGGCCAAGTCAATATAGCAAGCATACCGTAAGAGAAAGCGACTGGTGCAATGGCAAAGGAGATGTGCTGGAAGAGCTATCTAAAGCCTGCAGAGAATATGGTTTGAAGATGGGTGTTTACCTGTCGCCGTGGGACAGGAATCATCCCAAATACGGCACTGCTGAATACAATGAAGTGTTTGTAAACATGATGAAAGAGGTAGTAAGCCGCTATGGTCCTTTCTTCGAGTTTTGGTGGGATGGCGCAAACGGTGAAGGGCCCAATGGCAAGAAGCAAATCTATAACTGGCAGCAATTCGAAAGCACGATGCAATCCATTGCTCCGAACACAGCGGTGTTTAGCGATATCGGACCTGATATACGATGGGTAGGCAATGAGCAAGGCATTGCCGGAGATACCAACTGGAATACGTTGGATACGGCAGGTTTCAAACGTGGTGAAGATGCACCGCCAAACGATACATTGAGCAGAGGAAACCGTTATGGTAAAGTGTTTCTGCCCGCTGAATGCGATGTAAGCATTCGCCCCGGATGGTTCTATCATGCGTCTGAAGATACGGCTGTAAAAACCGCGCAACAACTCTTTGGTTTATACCTGGAATCAGTTGGTAGAGGCGCTTCTTTATTACTCAATGTTCCGCCGGACAGAAGAGGATTGTTTACGCCTTATGATTCGGCTGCATTGATGGATTTTAAAAAAATACGAGAAGAAAGTTTTGCGAATAATCTTTGCCTGCAGGCAAAGATTACTATGCGTTCCAGCTCTGAGCTAACCAAGCGTTTAACGGATAATAACGAATCAACGTTGTGTGAGGTAAATAGAAACAATCCAATAAAAATTTTGTTTACTGAACCGCAAACCATTAACTGTATTACGTTAAAAGAATACCTGCTGAAAGGTCAGTCCATTGCAGGTTTCCATGTTTCTTTTTATGATAACAACAATAATGAAATACAGACGGTAACCGGCACTACCATTGGCAGGCAGCGTATTCTTACATTTCCTTCTGTAAAAGCAAAGTCGATTGTAATAACCTTAGATAAGGAAGATGCCCCGGCTCTGCTATCAGAAATCGGGGCATACAAAATTGATGATTCATTGATCGAAAAATAGGCAGCTGTATTATTTCCATCCGCCACGACGCCAGTAATAACCATGTGGTCCTTGCACCCAAGTGCCACTATTCCAGGTTCTGCCAACCCGTGGACGCGCCCAATAACCTTGGCGATATACATACCTTCCACCACTCCAATAATAATCGCCATCTACCCATATATAGTTCGGGCCTGGTTGAACAGGACGTGTAACAACAACCGCTTCCGGCTGAGCCGACACATAATGTCCGGATGAGCAACTATAAGCCGACATCATTATGATGACAGACATCATTACATACAACATCTTTTTCATGATAATATTTTTTGATCCATAAAACATGAAACGTGCCATCTCATTTTTGGTTTAATGGGAGATAGCCCTTGCATAACATTTAACATTCATGCGCCGCACCTTTACAAACCACATTATCCAAAAAAATTATCTTCGCGGCATATATAATTCTACATGAAAAAAGGATGGCAGGTTGCCTTGTTTATTTCGCTCATTCTGGTAGCCGATCAGGTCTTGAAAATATTTATTAAAACCCATTATTATCTTGGTGAAGAACACCTTGTATTGGGTCGTTTTTTTCGTCTGCATTTTGTGGAAAATCCGGGTATGGCCTGGGGCTGGAAGTTTGGCGGAGACTGGGGCAAACTAATTCTTACTTTATTCCGATTGGTTGCTGTTATACTTGGTGTGTTTTATTTACGAAGCATTATTAAAAAGAAATATCATCGGGGATTTATTCTTTGTGCTGCGCTCATTTTTGCAGGGGCTGCCGGCAACCTCATCGATAGCATGTTTTATGGAA
>CAZZZH010000024.1:15387-26625 GCA_964658445.1 Ilyomonas sp. | reverse complement strand
TAGTGTAGACAGCTATAGAATGCAGATAGAAAACAATGATTTTCTCAATGCCGACCGCGCTTTTATTGAGTTTACCAGCATTGGTGGAATGATAAAAGGGAACACTGGCAAATTGGTTTGCTGGAGCGATACAAGTGAGGGCGTGATGCCCACAGCAATGCCAAACCCAAGAACCGAATTTATAGATTTATACGGTTTCAACAATTTGATTGAAGGCAACAATTTCGAAGAAGACAGAAGTCATCCAAACCGTTACTCACCAACCGAATTCAATGCCTTTAAACTGATAGAAAGAACCGGTGCTGGCGATACGGTTTATCAGCCGATGTCGTACAAAGGCATAACTGATTATTCAGCCTTTTGGTCTATCAGGAATAATGTAATTACCGGCACTACTCATAAGGTGCTCGATGCCACGAATGCCAAGATCAGAAATGTTGTTTTTGAGGGCAACACAATTACTACAAACGCAATGCTGGCAAGTCCTGTAGAGGTATGGGGATACAATTGGCAGATTACACATAATACCTGGAATTTAAATGGCAGCCCTCCGCCTGCCAACGGTAATGCAGTGATAAAAATAAGAGATATCCAGAAAGACAAGACAGGTTCCGTTATGTATGATAACAATGTGTTTGGTACAGACGCCTGGATAAAAACATTAAACCAATTATTGCATTAGCAGGCAAAGAATCATTGCAAATACCAGGTCATTAAAAAACCATTAAACCGCCTATCATCAAATATTCTGTGTTTACTTTTGCAGAATAATAAATCAATGGCTAAAGTAGGATTAGTTACAGTACTGTATAACAGTAATGACGTGTTGAAAGATTTCTTTAAAAGTTTATCGATTCAATCGTTTACTGACTATCATCTTTATTTGATTGATAATTCGGTTTCAGACGAAACTGATGCTTTACTTGTAAAGTTATCTGAAGAGTACCCGGTGCCATTATACACACACATTAAGAACCCTGATAATTATGGCGTTGCCAAAGGTAATAATCAGGGTATTGAACTTTCCCTCCGGCAAGGTGCTGAGTATGTAGTATTGTTAAACAACGATATTGATTTTCCTCAACCTCATTTGCTTCAGGATCTGGTTCAACACGCGATTGAAAAAGGTGAAGATATTATTGTACCGAAAATATTTTATCATGGTACAAGAAAGATATGGCTGGCAGGCGGCAAGTTTATTCATTATAAAGGCACCTCTGAAACATTCGGAGATCAGCAGGAAGACAGTGAAGAATATAATAAAGAGATGTATTTTACTTATGCACCCACCTGCTTTATGCTTATTAGCAAAAAAGTGTTTGATGTTATTGGGCTAATGGATGAAAAGTACTTTGTTTATTATGACGACAATGACTTTATCCTACGGGCAATAAAAAAAGGGTTTAAAATCTGGTACATGCCATCGCTCGAAGTGTTTCACAAAGTATCTGTAAGCACAGGTGGCTCTGAATCGTTATTCTCAATCTTTTATTTAAACCGCAACCGGATTTATTTGATCCGAAAGCTTTATCGTTTTCCAATGAAGCAGATAGCGCTGAGCCAGGCTTTAATCACGCAATCCATTCGGTATTTACAATATAACAAAAAGAAAAAAGAGACTTTGTTGAAGGCTTTTAAACATGGCTTTCAAATGTCACTTCCCACATCAGAATAACAGTTATGAGTAAAAATGTTCTTATCACAGGAGGTGCAGGTTTTATTGGTTCCAGGTTATCCTTAATGCTGCTTGAAAAAGGATACAACATCACAGTGTTAGATAACTTATCTAAGCAAATACATGGAAGTGATCCGGCAATTACCTCATCTTCTTATCAGTCTATTAAAGACAAAGTCAATTTTATTTACGGCACAGTTACATCAGCCGAGGATATAAAAAAAGCTATTGCCGATCAAGACATCATTGTTCATTTTGCTGCTGAAACCGGCACTGGGCAGTCTATGTATCAGGTAGAACATTATACCAATGTCAATATTCTTGGCACTGCCATTTTGTTAGATTCTTTGGCAAATAGCAGCCACAACGTAAAAAAAGTAGTGGTCGCATCATCTCGTGCTATTTATGGCGAAGGCAAGTATAAAAGTGAAGAGTTTGGATTTGTTTATCCAAAACATCGTATTGATGAGGATATGAAAAAGGGAGATTTTGAAGTAAAATATCCGGGTTGCACTAAACCTCTGCAATTGGTAGCAACAGATGAAGAATCTAAAATCCATCCTTCTTCCGTGTATGGCATTACTAAGCAAAATCAAGAGCAAATGGTAATGACGGTTTGTCCAAAATTAGGAATTGCAGGCGTTGCATTACGTTATCAGAATGTATATGGCCCCGGACAATCGTTAAACAATCCTTATACTGGTATTCTTTCAATTTTTTCTACCCTGATAAAAAACAACAAGCCTATAAACATATTTGAAGACGGTAAAGAAAGCCGTGACTTTGTTTATATAGATGATGTGGTAGAAGCTACGGTGCTTAGTATTGAATCAGACAATGCAAACAACGAAGTATTTAATGTGGGAACCGGTAAAGCTATAGATGTGATTACGGTAGTCGATCATTTGTTAAATTGTTTTCAAAAGAAAGTACCTGTACATATCTCCGGCAACTACCGGTTAGGAGACATCAAGCACAATTTTGCTGATGTCTCAAAAATCAAATCGCTTTTAAATTTTGTACCAAAAATAGAATTTACCGAAGGTGTCAGACGCTTTACAAAATGGGTAGATACTCAGCATGTAGTTGAAAACAATTACGAGCAGTCTATTAAAGAGATGAAAGAAAAAGGTTTGTTTAAGTAAGTTGTAAATAAACAATTTAAAACTGGTCTTTTATTTGCGAATAGCGGTTTCAGAATTAATCTCCGTTTTGAAAGAATAGATGAGCGTTAAAAATGGATAAAAAAACGGGCGATAATTAGGTTTCAAATCGTAAACCTAACCAGTAGTTACGCAAGATTAATTGAATATTGGTTTTGGAGTAATCGGTACAAACTGCTTAAAGTAACCTCTTTTGTGAGAAAATTGTAGCCAGCTAATATTTATAATCCTGCTATTCAAAAATTTTTATGTATAAGATTCGTTTTTTTATTTAAATTGTAAGATTACAATCCTTTTCGCGATGCAAAAAGATTCTTTTTCGTAAACAGTAATCTTTATGAGGTTCATCTAAAACAAGGAATTATGCAAAAAAAACAAACCAGCTTCTTAAGCTCTTTAAAGTTTAGATATTTTCCTTACTGGCCTTTATTCATTATTCTGATAATTCTTTGTGGGGCAGCAGCTTATTTTTACATAAACATTACCCCTCCGGTATACAATATCGCTGCTACGATGTCTATTAAAGACGAACGGAAAGGTGTAGAAGATTCAAAGCTATTGGAATCGCTGAACATTTATTCCGAAAAAACAATTGTTGAAAACGAAACTGAAGTATTGCACTCAAAGAAACTGATGCGTGATGTAGTAAAAAACTTGGGTTTGTATGCACAGATTTCAGAAAAAGGACGCTACCGATCGGCTTCAGCTTATACTTCTTCACCTGTTTCTATCGTAGCACAAGATCCGGATAAAATTGTTGACAGTAAAACTGCTATTTCTTTCAGTTACAATAAAACAAACAAACAGGTTATTATTGGTAAAACAAATTATCCTCTAGACCAATGGGCGGCAACTCCATACGGTGTTTTAAAGTTTGAAAAGAATATAAAGCAAACTGAACAGCCAACAGGGCCTTTATCCTTTATGCTGTTTAATGTTGGAAAACTAGCAAGCGATCTTACACTTGTCCTTGAAGTAAATACATCGAGCAAAGTATCTACCATTATTGATCTGACATTTAAAGATGAGGTACCACAGCGTGGCGAAGATGTTCTAAATAATTTAATAGATACTTATAACAAAACGGCTGTTGATGAAAAGACCAGACTTGCTTCTAATACTCTTGCTTTTTTGGACGACAGATTAAAGAGTATGGCAACTGAATTGACTAATATAGAAAGCAGAATACAACAATTTAAAGCAACTAAAGGCGTAGTAGATCTAAGTGAACAGGGCAGAGTATATCTGCAGAACGTAGGAGATAATGATCAGAAAATAGCTGATATCAATGTGCAGATGGCTGTGCTCGATCAAATAGAGGACTTTGCAAAGTCGAATGACAATCGAGTTGGCATTGTGCCTTCTGTAAGTGGTGTAACCGACCCGGCCTTATCTGACCTGGTAGTACAATTAAACACGGCAGAGCTTGAATATGAGAAGCAAAGAAAAATATCGGGCGAAAATAATCCGCTTGTAACTACACTTCATGACCGCATTGAGAAATTAAAGCCAGATATTCTCGATAATATAAGAACAAGACGCAATGGCCTGGTGGCAAGTCGCCAAAACTTATCATCAACGAACGGTGGTTATTCTTCAAGCTTACAAGGTATACCTCAGAAAGAAAAGGAATTGCTTGAAATTAGTCGCCAGCAAGCAATTGAAACGGCTGTATACTCCTCTCTTCTTCAAAAGCGCGAAGAGACTGCTCTAACATACGCTTCCGCAGTTGCTGATGGTCGCATAATCGATCCGGCACAAGCAGAGGAATTTCCGGAAAGTCCTAAAAAATCTTTTGTTTTCCTTGCAGCATTTGTCGCAGCACTTGGACTGGGCATAGCTTTTATTAGCACAAAAGAATTATTTAGCAGTAAAGTATTATTCCGAAGCGATTTAGATGGGCTTTTAGACATACCGGTGGTTGCAGAACTTGCAAATATTAAAAGTAAAGAGCCAATTGCTATTAATTCACCTGAGAATTTTTACATTACGGAACAATTCAGGCATTTACGTGCTTCGCTGGGTTTATTTAGCAATAAGAAACTACAGAAAAAAATACTCATTACCTCAAGCATAGCCGGAGAAGGTAAAAGTTTTGTAAGCAGCAATTTGGCAGTGAGTCTGGCTTCTACTAAAAAGAAAGTCGTACTGATTGATCTGGATCTACGCAATCCCAAAACTTCGCAAATCTTTAAAGTCCATGCAGAGACAGGCACCATTAATTTCCTTGAAGGCATGTGTACTGTAGAAGAGATCGTTATTAAAACCGAATATAAAAATTTATCTATCGTACCGGTAGGTTCCGGAGATACAGACCCAACAGAATTGTTGCTGAATGAAAAACTAAATGACTTGTTTCATCATCTGTCAAATGAGTTTGATTACATCATCATAGATACTGCGCCTGTGGATCCGGTAGCAGATGCTTATTTGCTAACAGAGTATTGCGATATTACTCTGTTTGTGGTAAGGCATGCTTATACATCAAAATCTACACTTCAAAATTTGGAACAGGCAGGAAAATTAAAAGACTTAAAAAACCCGGTTATCGTATTTAACTCTGTGAAATCAAGAGGTTTTTTCAAAAAAGGTTATGGACATGGTTATGGTTATGGCAACCGATATCAGTATGATAGCAGTGCTTATAAAATGAAAGCCATCACGGATAAAAAAGTGTAACTGATATTTATCAGAAACCGGGGAATTAAGTTTATGCAGATTGTCGAATTGAACCAAAAACTACTTAAAAAGTTTTCATTAAATAAGCAAGCCATTATTGGCAAAGCAAAAACAACAGGTCTCTACCTTCTGGTTCCAATTATAAACTTTGGTGTTTCTGCATTTACGTCTCCTATTTTCGCTAAATATCTTACGGCAGAAGAGTTTGGCTACTTTGGTTATTTCAATTCGTTAGCCTTATTCTTTACTACCTTTTATAGCTTGTCTTTTCCAACTTATCATATGTCTATCTTTTTCAAAGAAAAAGAACAAGACAGAAAAAGTATTGTGGCTACGCTGGTGATGTTCAATCTACTTTGGAATTTAGTTTTTTTTCCGGTAAGCTGCTTCGGTGTGTTTCTTTATATGAAATACTCACACTCTGATATTCCATTTTATCCATTTGCGCTGCTTGCCTTTGCAGCAGCGGTTTTAAGCAAATACAAGGATTTTGTACAGGTCAATTACAGGTTAGGTCAAAAGCCATTCTTATACTTCATTTTTGTATCTGGTTACCGTGTGCTTACCATTGTTGTGTCTCTTTATTTTGTAATGAATAAACACATGGGTTTGTATGGCAGGTTGCTGGGCATACTGGTTACCGAAGTGCTGTTTTTTGTGGTTTCTTTAATTCATATTTTAAAAGATCAGCCGCTTGTAATTAGGAAAGATGTTATCAGGAAAGCTTTTAAAATGGTGCTGCCTTTGTTTCCGGCTTCTTTTCTTTATCTTCCTTTGCTAAGCTACGATAACATTGTACTGGAACGTATGCACCAACCCGCCGAAATGGGTTTGTATAACATTGGTAAAAACATTGCTACTTACCTGTACACTGCATTGTTTCCTTTTTATCAGACTTTCGAGCCAGACATTTATAAAAACACAGTACAAAGAAATATTAAATCACTAAAGCGCACCAGTTTATTAATCATAGCCATTGTAGCCATAAGCCTTGTAGCTTTCTGGCTTTTTTCGCCGTTGCTCATTAATTTTTTAACAGCCGGCAAATACAATTCAGCTATGAAATATTCAAACATCATTGCTGTAACCAGTTGCCTGATGATTGTTTTTTCAATATTTGATGCAATGATTAATGCCTTGCACGAGACAAAGAAAAGTTTGTTGATTAATGCTATTTCAGCGTGCCTGTGTATTGCATTGTACACGTTTGCGGCTACTTATTTTGCGCAGATCGGCGTTGCTATAGCTACAGTTATCACTTACGTTTGCCTTATTTCTCTGCAGGCATTCTTTGTTATCAGGAAATTTAAAGCTGATGTAAATAATCAAACCATTCTTCCACATGCAAGTAATTGAAGCACCGGTTCTGTTTGTGACGTTTAACCGTCCTGATACAACACGCGTTGTGTTTGAAACCCTGCGCAAGGCAAAGCCGAAAAAGCTATACATTTTTTCTGACGGACCGCGAGCCGACAAATATGATAACGACTGGTCAAAAATTTCCGAAAACCGAAAACTATCCGAAGAAGTAGACTGGGACTGTGTTGTAGAGACGCGTTTCATGAAAGAGAACCAAGGTTGTGGCATTGGCGTGTCGGGTGCCATTAGCTGGGTTTTTGAAAAAGAAGATCGGGTAATTATCCTTGAAGACGATTGTGTGCCGTCTTTATCGTTCTTTCACTTTTGTAATGAACTGCTTCAGAAATACGAACATGATCCACGGATGATGAATATTTCGGGCACGCGTTGGAACGAAGAATTTCCAATTGAAAATTGCGATTATTTTTTTACCAGATACGCACATATCTGGGGCTGGGCAACGTGGAAAAGAGCTTGGCAATTGTATGACTATAAAATGAAGGATTGGCCATTATTTAGAAAGAAAAAAATTCTGAATATGGTGGAATGCGATAATGCTCCACTGATAAAAAGATGGAACTTTTTATTCAACAATATTTACAACTTAGAAAAGAAACATACCTGGGATTATCAATGGCAATATGCTATCTATAAAAACAACGGACTTTGCATCAACTCAGTAAAAAACTTAGTTACCAATATTGGTCTGGACGGCGTGCACAGCCATGCAGAAACAGAAGAGCACAATCGGGAAAGACATGAAGCAAATGCTGAGCTGATAGCGCCCCCTTTTCCATTTCCAGAGTATGGTTTTGATGCCTATCACGGAAGAAAATTTTTTCTGAAAGACCGGAGCGATTTAAAAGTTTTTTACGATCGTGTAACCGGTAGTTTGCCTTATTTGAATAAATAAAAAGTACTTATAAAATACGGTCATTGGCAGAAGCAAAATTCGCAGGTAAAAAAAGGAAAATTTATTATTTACCTAAGTATGGTCAGTTAGGCAATCAGCTTGCTGTGCTAGCTCATTTGCTTGCTTTTGCTATAGAATACGATTTCATAATTGTTTACCCAAAGACAGGGTTTTTGAGTACGAGCCTGAAGGCAAACAAAGCAGATGAGAAACGAATAAAGTTTAGCAAGTTGCTGGCAAATTCTGTATTCTCTTACTGTCTTATTACGTGTATTAAAGTATTTTGTCTTAATCGAAACAGGTACCTGTTCAACGGCTTATTTATCAATACCAATTTTACGGTAGAAGAAGATTTAAAAACTCCAAAGAATTTAAAGTTTGTTGTGGTTACCGATTGGATGTTCAGGTATTATGAAGGAGTAAAAGAATTTCAGGACAATATCAGGCAACAGTTATCATTCGATGAATCCACGTTTGTCAATGCGGAGAGGTTGTTTACTTCTGTCAAAGAAAAATATCTGTCCCATACATTCATTGGAGTGCATGTTCGAAGAGGCGACTACGCCACTTGGCTTGACGGAAGATTTTTTTATGACGACAGCATTTATTATACAAGGCTGAAAGAAATGGCTCAACAAATCGAAAAGCCTTTATTCATCATTTGTTCTAATGAAGATTTATGTTTTAAAAACGATCTGGAACTGAATATCATTTATGCCAAAGGATCTCCGGCAGAAGATATTTTTCTCTTGTCAAAATGTACCTACATTTTAGGTCCACCCAGTACATTTTCAAGTTGGGCAGCCTTTTTAGGAAACCAGTTTTTGTTACTGTTAGAAAGTAAAAATGAAGAGGCGTTGTTAAGAAAATTCAGCAAATATTATTTGTAACTGACTTAGGATTTGTCGTTATAAATCAAGGTTAAAATTGAGTGATAAACAAGACATAAAACAATGAAACCGAAGATAGTTCACATAACCACCTTTCAACGCGCGGGCTCGGGTATCGCTGCTATGCGGCTTCACAAAGCGCTTTTGCAACATGGATACGACAGTAAGTTCTTGTTTCTTTACAAAGGTGTTGAAACAGCAACGGAAATTGGTTATCAGAAAAAGATTTATCTCTTTGATTTGATGTTGAGAATTTTAAAGAAATTAGGGCTGCCTTTAAATCTGGAACAAAGAAATGATTATTCAATCCGCAAATATAAATACCAGGTTGAACTGTTTTCGTTTGCCAATACACCATATAAAAAACTGCACGACCATCCTTTAATTAAGGAAGCAAATATTATCCATCTTCATTTTATTTCTGACTATGTTGACTTCAAAACTTTCTTTGCCAACGTACATAAACCAATCATATGGACCTTGCATGACATGAACCCTTTCCAGGGTGGCTTTCATTACAAAGGTGACGTAATGAGATTTGGCTCAGCATTGCAAACATTGGACAACGAGCAGTTTACCATTAAAAAAAATTCGCTGGATAAATTACCTGTTAATGCGCTTACTATACTTACACCGTCAGAATGGTTAATGCATTTATCGGAGAAGTCAGAGATGCTGAAAAAATTTAATCATGTATGTATTCCGAACTGTGTTGATACAAATATTTTTAAAATATCCAATCGAAAAAATTCTTATGATGGCAGGAAACTCAATGTTTTGTTTGTGGCAGAAAGCTTACATAACCAGCGGAAAGGTTTCGATTACGTTTTAGAAATATTGCAGGATAAAAAGATCATAGATGCCTGTGCCTTCACAGCGGTTGGCCATGTAAAAAAATCTTCGCAAATTCCTGTCGTGGCTTATACCGGAAGTATTTCATCGGAAAAAGAAATGAGCCGTTTGTATAATGAAGCCGACATTTTTTTATTGCCGAGCCGGGAAGACAATTTGCCTAACGCAATGGTAGAAAGTCTTTGCTGTGGTACACCGGTAGTTGGGTTTGCAATTGGTGGTTTGGTAGAAACAATTACTAACGGAGAAAACGGTTTTTTGTCTGATGAATTAACAGCAGACGGGTTAAAAGCGGCTTTGTTTACCTGCATCGCAAACATTACTAAACTAAGCCAAACCTCAATTGAACAAAACGCTCATGCAAAGTTTTCGAGTGAAGTAGTAGTGAAGCAATTTTCAGAGTTATATAACTATAATCTTTCCCTTCAACTAGAAGAAAGTACAGCCAATTAGACTCTTCTTATAAAAGAAAAATCAGTAAATATAATTTATAGAACCAAATGCAATCAATAACCAAAGTAACACCTGTAAATGTAGTTGAAAGCGAATATAAAGATGCGCTTTCCAACTGGCAGTTGTTTCTTACTATTGGTGCACTTGTTCTTTGCGGTTCATTTACATACTCTATTTATCCGGCACCTGTTAATGCGGCTGCGTTAGGAATAATGGTGGCGTTGTTTTACTACAGCCTTCACCGACAAGATCCGGTTTCGTTCTGCATACAACTGTTGATAGGCAACTTTTTTATTTTCGGAAACAAATATGGTGGAAACTACAACTTAGCAGCTTTCGCCTCTATTGTCTTCTACAGCGCAATCAATGGAAAGATTACGTTTTTAAAATCGTCTGTGTTAGATAATTCTGTTAAGTCAGCACTAATTATTTGGGTTGTATTTGATTTTCTTAGTGTACTGGGTGGTAATCATTTTCCTATAGCAACAGAAATTCAAAACTTCTTTGCGTTTTGCATGTTATTGTTTCTATTCTATTTCGTTAGTAAAATACAATTTACCGAAGAAGACATTTACAAGATACTTATTGCTATCTGCCTGTTTCTTGGTTATGAATTTTTGGTAGCATTCAACCAGAAATATGAGCTGTTTAATTCACCTTTCCCTTTTTTTCCTAAAACCGATGACAGCATAGTGTTTGAGCTTGATATTGTAAGAAGCAGTTCTACCTTAAATAATTTTGAAGCATTTGCCGAAATATGTGTTTCCTTAATTGCTCTGCTTGTTCCCGGCATATTGAGTGGAAGTTCTCTTAAAAAGAGCAAATTTTACTACTACTTTAGTCTTGCAACTATTCTGATTGCTTCAGTGTGCATCATCTACTCCGGAACACGCTCATCAATGTTGCTATTGCCCTTCATTGTAGTCTGCGCATGCGTTATGCTTGGCAAAAGATTAAAAACTAAAATTATTGTTTTCTTATTTGCAGGTATCACCGGAATATTTCTTTTGAACAGCGCTTTCAATTTTATTGATCTGTCTGTATTTGAAGAAAGAAGCGAATCGATGGACTTTCAGCATCTGACGCTGGATAAACTATTAAGATAGTCGAATCATCCACGCAGGCATGACTTCGCGCAGGTAGTACGGAACACCATGGGGCGGATAGAGAGCGGTTCCCGCGGTGTAGATGTATGGGCCGGTGAGTTCGCCTTTCTCCACGCGGCGGCGGATCGACAAGGTGTCGGCAGGGTTC
>CAZZZH010000024.1:0-15377 GCA_964658445.1 Ilyomonas sp. | reverse complement strand
CGATGAATACAGATATGCTCATTTTGCGAAAGATGGCAATACATTCGACGGTATTGCCGATTACCACAATCTGTATATGAGCGCTTATGTAATGTGGGGCGCTGCTGGCTTGTTTTGCATGTTATTTTTATTTTTATTTTCTTTAGTAAAGGGAATAAAACTTTATCTGAAAACTAAAAGAAATAACGACTTTAGTACAGATCTTTTACTGGGCTTTATTCTAATGTTTTTTTTCTTCTTAGTTAATCAATTTAAGATACAATTTATAAGAGACATCAATTATTTCACTTTGATAATGCTGTTATTAATACTTTTTATTTCACTTATCCGAGAGACGGAAGAAAAATTACTTACAGAAGACACACATAAGTCATAAAAATTGCCAGATTCTAATTTGGTTTTATACTATGGATATAGCAGTACTTATTACAACTTTTAACCGCAAGGAAAAGACATTGGCGTGTTTACAGCAGTTGAATAAGCAAACTATAAAAGACAACATAAAACTTACTGTTTACCTTACCGATGATGCCTCAGAAGATGGAACTGCAGAAGCGGCAGCAAAAGCTTTTCCTGATATTCATATTTATCATGGCAATGGCTCTTTATTTTGGGCTGGTGGAATGAGAAATTCCTGGAAAGAAGCAATGAAGGATAATCCAGATTACTTTCTTCTTTTAAACGATGATACGCTGCTGTTTGAAGACTCAATCACTAAACTTTTGCAAGTTTATAAAGATGCAAGTTTATATTATTCGAAACCTGCAATTGTGGTGGGCAGCACACGTAACAGCAAAGGCAAAACAACGTATGGCGGTAGGACATTAATTTCCCCCAAAAAAACCCATAGTCAACTAATAGAAAACAATGAAAGCTTTGCTGAATGCGATTTGGGAAATGCGAATATCATGCTCGTGCCGCGTGAAATTGTTCAGTCCATTGGTATTTTGTCTGACATGTATGTACATGGTATTGCCGATTTTGATTATACACTTACCGCAAAGGAAAATGGCTTTTCGGTAGTAGTGGCGCCGGGCACACTTGGTGCCTGCGAAGCTGATCATGGAAAGAGTTGGAAGTCTGCAAACGTAAAATTGAGAGATAGAATTAAGTATCTGTATAGTCCAAAAGGATTGGCCTACAAAGAATATCTCTATTTTATAAGAAAGCATTTTCCATCTTATTATCTGGAAGCATTCACCAAGCTTTGGTTAAAAACATTGTTTCCATTTTTTTGGGATACGCTTAAAAAATAATCACAGAAAATCCTTTATACAAATGATGCAAAATGCCAGGGTTGTATATCTCACACAAACAACAGCGCCCTACCGAGAACGGATGCATGAACTAATTGCCGAGCGCATTTCCAACTATTCGGTGATTTATTGTACAAAACTGGAACCCGACCGGTTATGGAAAGTCGAAATCGGAAATTACGAACATTACTTTCTTACGGAAACAGCAGACAAGGTTTTACATAAACACAACAACCCGGAAATATGGAAACTGTTGAATAAATTAAATCCTGATGCCGTCATTATTACAGCTTTTAAACCTACTATGTTGTACAGTGTGCTTTGGTGCATGCTGAAGAGAAAAAAACTGATTGTTTATAATGATGGCACTTACATATCTGAACTGCATTTTTCGCGAGTGCAGAAGCTGATTAGAAAATTTGTATTTGGCAGAACCAAAGCCTTTGTGGCGCCTGCTATTGGTGGCTTTGATCTATATAAAAGTTATGGTGTGCCGGAGCGCAAAATGTTTAAGAGTTGTCTCTGTATAGACAATACTAGGTTTACCCCTTTGCCTATGCAGGACAGGGAGTACGACATTATGTTTTCGGGACAGATTGTAGAACGAAAAATGCCTTTGTTCTTTGTGGAAATCGCAAAAAAACTAAACAGCAAATTGAAGGGTTTGAAAGTGCTGATTGTAGGTGAAGGAGATCAACGCAAAACTATGTTGGAAGAGCTTCAGAAGAATAACATCAACTATTACTTCGCCGGTTATTTAGATCAGCAAACCTTGCCTTTGTTTTATGCTAACGCCAGGCTGTTTTTGTTTCCTTCGCTTAATGATCCCTGGGGTGTTGTAGGCAACGAAGCCTGCGCTGCAGGTACACCGGTTATTACCTGCGAAAATGCAGGTATAGCCAACGACCTGGTTATTGATGGCGAGAATGGATACGTGCTTCCGCTGGATACAGATGCCTGGACTGAGAAAGCGTTTGGCTTGCTGACCGATGAAAAATTGTTGAATACTTTTTCTGACAATGCCGTTAAAAAAGTACAATCTTATAATCATCTTCAGGCAGCCGAAGGAATCGTAGAGTCGGTAATGTTTGCTTTATCATAACTGGCAGAATTATTGATTATAGTTGGCCATACTGAAACGATTCTTATAGTGCGTTAAAATCTGATATACAAATTTGTTGTTGCTAGAAACAACATTAAATAACTGAATAACCAATTTCAACAAACAGATGGGTAAGCCGAAAGTGTTGTTTATTTTACACCTGCCGCCGCCAATGCACGGTGCCGCTATGATGGGAAGTTACATTAGGCACAGTAAGGTAATCAACAATGACTTTGAGGCAGATTTTGTAAACCTCGCAACTAACAAAATACTAAGCCAGTCAGGGAAAGGCAGTTTAAGAAAAATATTTACATTCAGCAGTCTTATTTCACGCCTTACTAAGGCTTTGAGCCGCAAAAAATATGACCTCTGCTACATTACGCTAACAGCGCAGGGAGCCGGTTTTTATAAAGATGCTCTTATTGTTTCCATCGTAAAAATGTGGAATAAAAAAATCATTTACCACTTTCACAACAAAGGCATCAGCTTACCAAAAAACAAATTTACCGATTTACTTTACAGGCATGTATTTAAGAATACGAAAAGTATTTTGCTTTCGCGTTATCTCTATCCCGACATTCAACAATATGTAAAACAAAAAGACGTTTTTTATTGTCCGAACGGCATTCCGGAACTGCCTGTTTCCACAAATCCCGAAAGTAAACCGGAATCGTATTTAGATGAATGTTGTAATCTGCTTTTCTTATCGAACATGATGTATGAAAAAGGCATTTTCGTACTGCTGGATGCTTGTGAATTATTAATAACAAAAAAACTTCACTTTAAGTGTCATTTTGTAGGCGGCTGGCTAAACGTGTCGAAAGAAGAATTCGAAAATCAAATTAGGAATAAAAACTTATCGGGTACAGCGGTGGCCTATGGTCCTAAGTATGATGAAGAGAAATTAAGTTTTTACCGGCAAGCAGACATATTTGTTTTTCCTACCTTTTACGACACTTTCCCATTGGTTTGTCTGGAAGCTATGCAGAACGGTTTAGCTGTGGTTTCAACACCGGAAGGTGGCATACCGGAGATTGTGATTGATGGTGAAACCGGCTTCCTTGTTCCGCAGCACGATGCAGTTGCCCTAAGCGAGAAGTTAACTATGTTGATTGAACAACCGGAGCTTCGTTCCCGCATGAAATTGGAAGGCAAAAAAAGATTTGAACAATATTTTACACTGGACGTATGGGAAAGAAATATTTCGGACATTTTGAAGCAAACCATCTATCAAAACTAATCCGTGTTTTCATTATCCCTTTTTCTTAAAATTTCGTAGCTTACACATATTAACTGCAAAATGAAATCAACTGTTCCGAGTATAAAGTTTCCAATTGTTATGAAAATGAAAGGTTACGAGTGCACAACAGTGTTGGGTTACAATGTATTTTCTTCGTCTTTGAATGTTATTCCTCCGGATGTTGATAAGGTTCTTATCAATACATTCAGCCCCAACTCTTATGGTGTAGCTTTGCGTGATAAGGAGTTTGAAGTGGCGTTAAAAAATACCGACCTGCTGGTGCTTGATGGGATGGGTGTAGCCATTGGCTCTTTGATTCTTAACAAAAAAAATATCAAGAAGATTGCTGGTCAGGATTGCTTTGATTACTTAATGGACGAGGCAAACCAGAGACAATGGAAAGTTTTTTTTCTCGGATCATCAGAAGACACGTTACAAAAAATAAAGAACAGAGCTTCGCGAGAATATCCAAAGGCGAGGCTGGATACTTATTCACCACCTTACAAAGATGTTTTTACCGAAAATGACAATCGAAATATGGTTGAAGCAATCAATACTTTTCAGCCAGATGTTCTCTTTGTAGGAATGACAGCTCCCAAACAGGAAAAATGGGCATACCAGCATCGCGACATCGTAAATGCAAGAATCATTAGCACCATCGGTAATGTGTTCGATTGGTATGCGGGCAATAGCAAACGCCCCGCACCTATCTGGATTAAACTGCGTCTTGAATGGCTGGCAAGAATTTTTTTACGTCCTGAAATATTTCGCCGTAATATCAAAAATCAAATGATGTTTTTCAAAGACGTTTTATTACATATCTCTTTCCTTAAGCAAACAAAATAATTATGGTAAAAGTTGGTTTAATTGGTGCCGGCAAAATGGGTGTTTCTCACCTATCCATCCTTGGTGCTCACCCCGATGTAGAAGTGGTTGGTGTAAGCGATACTTCAAAGATGACGCTGGATGTTTTTAAAAAATATACATCCTTCCCTGTATTCTCCGATTTTGAAGATATGCTGGCAGAAACACAGGCAGATGCCGTATTTGTTGCGGTTCCTACCAAGTTTCATGGTAAGATGGTAAAGAAAATTATGGAAAGCGGCCGCCATGTTTTTGCAGAAAAACCTCTTTGTCTTACCCCTGACGAAAGCAAAGAACTAGTCGATTTGGCTGCGCGAAAAAACCTTGTGAACCAGGTTGGATATCATAATAAGTTCATTGGCACTTTTCAGGAAGTAAAAAAGCTGCTAGATGCCGGTTGTATCGGAGAGATTATGCACTTCACCGGCGAATCGTATGGTCCGGTGGTTGTAAAATCGAAGCAGGATACCTGGCGATCAGACCCTAGCGAAGGCGGCGGTTGTCTAATGGATTATGCGTCGCATGTTATTGATCTTATTAACTACACCATCAGCCCAATAGAAAAGGTAAGAGGCACTGTTCTAAAATCTTTTTATTCTAAGAATGTTGAAGATGCAGTGTTTTCGGTGCTTGAGCTTTCTTCAAAAGTTACAGGTATATTATCGGTAAACTGGAGCGATGAAACCTACCGTAAAATGTCGACTTCAATCACCGTAATGGGTAGCAGAGGAAAAATTATCTGCGATGCCAATGAACTAAAAGTTTATTTCAAAAGTTCTACTGTTCCGGAAGGATATACAAAAGGCTGGAACGTGAAATATATTACTGACTTGGCTGAGCCCGTGGAATTTTATCTTCGTGGCGAAGAATACTCTGCGCAGATAGATTATTTTATAAAAGCAGTTCAGAAAAAAGTGCCGAATAAGATCAACACATTTCAGAGTGCCTGGCAAACAGACAGAGTGATTTCTTTACTTAAAAACAATGTAAACTAATTTAGATGGAGCGAATTATTTTTGGTGATAACCAGTTCTTTGCTGTCAATCATATTTCGGACGAAAAGTCAAGAGCACAGTCTATTAAATTTAAAAATGACAGTGCTATCCTTAAAACATTGGACTATGCCATTGGTGCCGGTGTTAATACTTTTATGTGCACCACGCACGACCGTATTGCAAACATCTGCGACCACATTCGCAGCCAGCCCGAGAAGTATGCCAATTACACTATTTATCCCTGTATGCCTTATGCACACAAGTATGCCAACGCAGTTACTGAATTAGGTGTAATGGGAACCATCAAGCAGTATGTGCCCGGCAATTTTTTCGGTTCGCTTTTCAAAGGTGGCGTGGCTTATCTGTCTAAGGATTATTTTTCGATTATGGAGCTGATGATAGACTCTGAGATGAAAATGTTTAAAGGCATCAGCACGCCGGTTATTTTTTTACAAAATGTGGTAACCGACCTCTTGCTGGGCTTGGGCATGAAAGAGGTTTTAAAGGCTTACTACGATTACATTAGAGAGAAATACAACGCTGAAGCAGGTTTCATTACTATGAATCTTCCCAGGCTATTAAATGCGCTGGAAGATACCGGCATACAAAACCCTATCATCTGTGCATCTATCAACAAAGTAAATTTCCGGATGTCGGGCGGCAAAGAGCTGTATGAAGAAGTGCTGGCAACCCGCAATGTAAGAGTGATTGCTATGCAGGTGCTGGCTGCCGGTGCCATCCCGCCTAAAGAAGCCATTGAATACGTTTGTAGCCTGCCCAACATCGAATCTATTCTCTTTGGCGCGTCTTCAAAAAATAATATAGAAGAAACGGTTTCGCTCATCCACAAGTACGATAGAATAAACCAGACGTATGTAAGTAAGTAAAGCTCATGTTTTGCTTACTTACCTTTCGCCGAAAAAGATGGCTTCGTATCATTCATCTTGCTCAAATTTGCCCCTATGCTTTTACGTAAAGTGATTCGGCGCGCTAAGAAATTGCTTGCGCGCATTCTTGTGCACAACAGACGCTATAAACCTAAGGGCGTTTATAATAGCATAGAAGAGTATACAAGTACTATAAAGGGCAGTAAATGTATTGAAGCTTTTTCTCCGCATGTTTCTCATTTGAATGTAACGGACGATTTTCGGAATCACTTTATAGGCTATGTAAATGTTACGCTTAGTGCACAGATTCCTCCGGCACAAGTTGTTATCATACCAAACGGAAGAGTGCATACGGATAACAATTTTAGTGTTGCGGTAATCAGTGGCGACAATAAATTGATTGGTGAACTTTCTTTTGACTTAGGCAGTGCGCTTCCTTCCAAGAATAATATTTTTTCACAAAACTATTTTCACGAACCTAAAAAATACAAGGGTGTTGTTTGCACGCTACTCATTGGGGAAGGTGGAATTGTAAACTATTCTCATTGGCTCATCGATTCGCTTTCTCGTCTTGCCATGTTGAAAAAAACCGGATGGTATGATAAGGTCGATTATTTTGTGGTACCCAGCTACAGCCAGGATTATCAGAGAGACTCCCTTCGTATGTTGGGTATTGATGAAAGCAAAATCATCAGCGGGCAGAAAGAAAATCATGTTCAGGCTGATACTTTAATTGCCACTACCTATGTTCGGCACTCTGAACATATACCGATGTGGTGTTGCCAGTTTTTAAGGAACGAATTTTTAAAGTTTAATCTTCCTGAAACAGGGAAAAAGACTTACAGCCCATATGTTTATATTAGTCGTAACGATTCTGCAAAACGTAGAGTATTAAACGAATCGCAGTTAATACAAACGCTTAACCCATACGGTTTCGAGTCTTATGAATTATCTAAACTTTCCTTTCAGGAAAAAATCAGTTTGTTTGCTGGTGCGCATGTTATCATCGCCACTATCGGAGCCGGTCAGGCCAACCTCGTTTTTTGCTCGGAGAATACACACGTTATTGAATTAATGGCGGAAGATTTTGCGCAGCCTTTCTTTAATGACCTGGCAAACAAGGTTGGTATTCACTACGATTATCTCATTTGCAAATCTGATGGTAGAGCGGTGACGTTTAAGCAGGGCGAAAAATTAAACCTTACCGTAGATATTCCGGAAATAGAAAAAAAGCTGAAAACCATTTTTGCCCAAATTCCTATTCCGCGCAGCCATTAATTTTTAAGTGTAGGCAACGGAATAATCGCAAACTATCTACTACCATTTTACTTCATTTTTTTACCGGAATTCTTCTTCCTTTTACCTTTTTTTCTTTTTTTACTAATGGAAAAATACGTTGGTTGACGATGTAGTAACGCTTCCTGATATTTTACTGTAGGGAAGCGGTGCACTTCTTCTTTCGTATACAAGAAAACCCGGCACATTGTAAGTGCCGGGTTTTCTTGTATATACTTTCCTATTCCTCTATTGTTTTAGGAACTTTTGGTTGATGGTTTTACCATCGGCTGTTACACTCAGCATATACATTCCCGATTTGAGGGACGATACATCTAAAGTTGCACTGTTGATATTGTCTGTTGAAGATAATGGTAAGGTGGCTACCGTTTTTCCCGCAAGGTCAAGAATTACTACATTCTTACCAATCCGGTCTTCTGGTTTTATAGTGGCATCGAAGTAAAGATGAAGTTGGTTTTGTACCGGATTTGGATGGATTGCAAATCCAATATTATTAACCAAGGTAATTTTGCTTATA
This sequence comes from Ilyomonas sp., assembly GCA_964658445.1. Lineage (GTDB taxonomy): Bacteria > Bacteroidota > Bacteroidia > Chitinophagales > Chitinophagaceae > Ilyomonas. Next base: position 7,220 of record CAZZZH010000024.1, on the reverse strand, counting down.
CCTGCTACGCCCTTTTCATCGTATTGTGTAACACGGTAGTAGTTTTTGCCACTTACGGGTGCGGCGTCATTATAATCGTATTGTGAAGCAGCCACCTTGTTGTCTGCTACATTTACCTTTCCAAGCATGGTATAATTAACTGCATTTGCAGAGCGCTCTACAGTATAGTAGGAAGCTTTGCTACTTTGATTATTTACCTGCCAGTTAATGTTTGCAGACGCATGGCTTGCCGATGACATTGCAGAAGCATTTTGCAAATTGCTCTGAACGTTGAGCGCTTGCTCAGACACATCGCGGCTGGTTTGCATCTGTGCGCCTTGTTTAACCAGTACAATAGAAGTATAGGGCGATAAAACAGCTTTTCCGTTGTATGCTTTTCCAGTGGCATCGTAGTAGGTTCCTGTAAAAGTGATTGTCTTCTTTTGTTTGCTGGCATTGTATTGAAAGATGATATAATCATCGGGGTTTGTAGGCGTAACCGTCGCTTCCTGCAACACTACATTATCTACCCATACAGCTCCGTTAGGTTGGGTTACATCTAATTCTATTGAAGCATCGTTGCTGCTGTTGGCTACAAAGCCAAACTGCAGGTTAGAACGCGTAGTAGTTACCGGAACCATAGAGCGAGTGGTTAAATCTATGTTCGGCGATGTAGTTTTCCGTAAATAAACACTCATTGGACTGCCGGTGGCGCCGCCTTCTAAGCTGAAGCTTAGCAGATAACCCTGACCTGCGGTAACACTTCCGGCAGGAAGAGACAGCATGTAGTTATTGTTTGATGTATAAGCTTTCGATGTTACCTGCAATGTACCTGCATCTATTTTATTTGGATTCCAAGCAGTAGTAATATCGCCAGTAGAAGCAAAGCTGTTTACATAACTTACATTTTGATTGTATCCTCCATTTGCATATTTATTTATTCCGTTTGTAGTAGTGTATAGAAATGCAGGAATAGTAACTGGCGCACCTGCAGAATGAGCGTCCCAGCCATACTTTGCCTTCCAGCTATCCAAGTTGTCATATGAAGTATAATACGTACCCGCGAGTGAATAAAGGCTATAAAAGAGATAATTGTTATCTGCAGGACGGCAGTAGTAATTACTGTCGAATGTTCCAAACTGAGCCAGATTGTTTGTGCCATAATAGCTTTCTATCCGGTTTACTATCTGAGATGAAGTTCTGGAAAACATAATGTTGTTCTTCACTGTAACGTTGCTTACCGGGTTTGCAACACGTACGGCAAGAAATTGTTCTTTTCCATTGTTGTACATCGTGTTGTTAGTGATAGTTGTGTAGGTAGAATTATGGTTAAAAATTCCGGTTTGACCGCAGAAAGCAGTTGTGTTGCCGGTAACGGTAGTATGGTTGGTATTGTCGTCTAAGTAAATTCCTTGTACTGCAAGGTAGGTGGTATCGTCAGTTCCATTTATTGCACCGATACCATTCAGAATAATATTACCAGTAATCAACTTTCCATAATAAACAGCGTTATCGCCTAACCCTTGTCCGGTATATACACCGCCGCCATCGTCTTTTACAAAATTGAATGTATTCACCAGGTTGTTCTTTACCGTGTCGTAATTACCTTCAATGTGGATACCGTTGAAACCTGTACTATCTAGTTCATTATACTCAATTAAATTATTGTCGCCGCGGATAAACATTCCTTTGTAGGTGTCTGCAGAGTTTGCTCCCATACCGGGTATGACACCTGTATTTTTGAAAACATTGTTGCGTACTTTTATGTTAGAGCAGTTCCATTCCATGTATACTCCGTCATTGTTAGTGTCGCTAAAGTTAGATCCACGTATATTAATGTAGCTGGAACTAAAAGCATGAATGGCATTGCCACCAGAAAAAGTAAAATCACACGTGCTAATAGTAATGTTTGAGCAATTAGTCATGTTGAAAGCATAAGCATTTGCTCCTGTAAAGGCCAGATTATTAAATGTAATATAGTTCTGGAAGCTAATGGTTACTAAGGTTCCAATTACGCTGCCTTTAATTGTGTAAGCAGTAGGATTGTTTCCGCTAAAATACATCTGCATTTTGCCCCGAATATTATCGTAGTACCACTCTCCATCCTGGTCGAGTGTGTTGGTGTGGTTCTCTATAAAAAAGCCAAACTTATCAGTAACACTATAGCTAGATCCGGAAGTAAACCCAACCGTTGTTCCGTAGTTGTAGGTTACTTTACTTCTGTCTATTACCCAACGATTTTTTCGGATAGCAATGTCAGCTCCCGTCCAGTTAATAGAGGAGGTTAACTGGCTGCTGGTTAATTCTGTATTGCCAGAATGAGAGTCTATAGTTAAGTAACCACCATTAGCAGAATTAAGGTTGGGGTAGCGTCCTATTGCCTGTTGCTTGTTGTTTCGTATTACCATGTTTGTGCTTCCGCCTGCAGGGGAAAAAGCAGCTTCCCATACATTTGTACGGGATAAAGTCCAATTTGATAATGTAGAAAAGCCATTGATTACAGGCAGGTTGCCGTTGCCATAAGCACCAAAAGTTATTGGCTGTGTAGCAGTTCCTGACACTGTTACTATGATGGCGCCATCGAAGGTTTCACCACGATTAAATAAAACCTTGTCTCCCGGTTTTAATGTTGACATAATTGCGTTCAGTTTGGCAATTGTCTTCCAGGGAGTAGAAGCCGATTGCGCTTGCGTTGCGCTTCTTGCATCGTCGCCCGATGCGGCAGAGAAATAATAGGTAGCTGCATTTACCGCTACTGCAAGGTGGAGTAGCAAAATGGGTAAAATAAACTTTTTCATAAATGATGCTTTTTAATGAAATAGCCTTTGGTGACTATTGATATTGGTTATTGAATTTTAAAACACTTTTTCCTTTGTTATCAAGCTAAATAGAAAGCGATTCTTTTTAGAGTAACTACTTCCTTTTTTATTTGCTAACTACGATTTTCTGAGATATAAAACGGAGAGATTTGATATTGGATTCCGTAGTTTATAAGCCTCTTTTATCGTAAAATTTTCTACCAGATTCAGCACAAATTTATAAACGGATTTTGTTGATTTGCGTCTTTCTATGAAAGTTAAATGAAAATTTAATGGTTTAATTTTTATTTAATTTACTCCATTCTTATTTGTCATCTAAACATGATAACAAGTTTAAAAACTTATTAAATGTTACTTAACTAATTAAGCCAATTGAATTAAGAAAATAAACGATTTTATGTTGTTTTACTAAATTTAAAGCGCTATCCACCTTGAGTATACCACTCTTTATACTTGGGTTTAAACAACAATTTTGTTGTTGTCTTGTGTTACAAATGAAGAGTAATAGGCACTAAAAAAACGAAGGCAGCAAAATAAATTTGCTGCCTTCGTCTCGTAATAATTATACTCTTTATTACTGCTTGAGGAATGGTTTGCTAATATCCTTGCCGTCCACTGTAATACTCAGAATATACATACCGCTTTGCAAAGCCGATACATCTACATTTACATTACTAACATTATCTGCAGACGGGAAAGCAAGTGACTTTACTACCACACCTGCAGTGTTGCGTATCGAGATGTTTTTACCAATGTGATCGTCTGGTTTGATTGGCTGATCAAATAAAATATGAATGACATCGTGAGCCGGATTAGGATTTACTTTGAAACTAACATTATTTACCAATACGATTTTACTGATGGCTGGAACATCTTTAGCATCATACTGTGTAATGCGATAATAGTTTTTACCTCCTAATGGAGAGGCATCTGTAAAGCTATAATTAACCGGAGTGGCATCGCTATTGGTTTTGGTGCTGGTTTTACCAATCGAAGTAAAATTCACAGCGTCTGTAGAGCGTTCCACTTTATAATAGGAAGCCTCACTGCTTTGGTTGTCTACCTGCCAGTTTACATCGGCGGCTGAGCTGCTTGTGTAGCTGGCAGCAGAAGCGTCTGTTAACTTACCTTGCACATTAATAGATTGAGTAGCCGTATTAGAAGCTATAAATGCTGTAGTTGTACCCGTCTGCTTGAATAAAACAAGAGATGTATAAGGCTTAAGAGTAACGTTGCCACTATATGTAGCTCCTTTTGCATCGTAGTAAGTACTGCTTAAAGTAATTGTTTTACTACTGGTAGATGCGTTGTACTGAAATATAATATAATCATCAGGATTTGTAGGCGTTATGGTAGCTTCCTGAAGCATTACATTGTCTACCCATACGGCTCCGTTTGGTTGAGCGACATCCAACTCTATGGCAGCGCCGGAAGTAGCATTAGCAGTAAGACCAAGTTGTATATTCTGGCGGGTAGTAGAAAGTGGTATCTGGGTTCTGGTTGTCAGGTCTGCATTGGGAGAAGAAGACTGGCGCAGATAGATGGACATCGGTGCATTGCTGGCACCGCCTTGCAGGCTGAGAGAAAGCAAATAAGTTTTTCCTGCCGTAACGGTACCTCCGGAACTAAGCGGTAACGTTAACATGTAATTATTGTTGGACGAATAGGTATTGGATGTTGCCTGCAACGTACCAGCATCAATCTTAGAGGGATTCCACACTGTGGCAAGATCACCGGTTGATGCAAAACTACCGACGCCATTGATGTTCGACGTAAACGCTCCGTTTGTGTACTTGTTTACACCTGTGGCATTGCTATACGAAAAGGAAGGAAAAGTAGCAGGTGCTCCCTTAGAATGCGCATCAAAACCAAACTTAGATTGCCAGGTACTCAAGTTTTCGTACGATGTGTAATATGTACTGCCTACCTGATACAAATCGTAGAAGATATAATTATTGTCAATTGGCCGGCAGTAGTAATTACTATCTACTGTACCAATACCTGGCAGATTGTTGCTTCCATAATAACTTTCAATTCTTGAAACTAATTGTGAAGCCGTTTTTGAAAACATGATATTATTCTTCAGCGTAACGTTGCTCACCGGATTAGAAACCCGCACTAACAAAAACTGTTCTTTACCATTATTGTATAAGGTATTGTTGGCGATATTAATGTTCGTGGCATTATGATTAAAAATACCCGTCTGACCGCAATTTGCAACGGTATTATTCAACACTGAAACGTGGTTGGTATTATCATCAAGATAAATTCCTTGTGTAGCTATGTAAGACGTATTATCTGTTCCAGCTGTAGCACCAATACCGTTAGTGATGATATTCCCTATAATTGATTTACTATTATAAACCGTATTATCACCTAAACCTTGTCCTGTATAAATACCACCACCGTCGTCAATCACAAAATCGAAAACGTTAACGAGATTGTTTTGAACAGTACTATAATCACCTTCAAAATGAATTCCATTAAAACCTGTACTGTCTATTTCATTATACTGCATTAAATTGTTGTCTCCCCGTATGTATATTGCCTCATAGGTATTTGTATTGCTCTGCCCCATACCTGCCACTACGCCTGTGTTTTTAAAAAGGTTGTTTTTAATTAATGTATTTGAACAGTTCCAATAGAGATAAAGTGCATCATTATTTGTGCTGGTAAACGTCGAGTTGCTTATCGTCAAGTACGTAGAACTTAATGCCTGAACAGCATTGATACCTGTGTTAACGATATCGCAGGCATTAATCTTTATATTGCTGCAATTAGTCAGGTTAAAAGCATATGAATTAGCACCTGAAAAATTCAGGTTATCAAATGTAATGTAGCTTTGAAAGCTAAGGGTGGCCAGTGTTTCAACCGTACTTCCTCTCAGCGCATATGCATTAGGATTATTATCAGAAAAATACATCTGCATTCTGGCTCTGCTTCTGTCATAATACCATTCGCCATCTTTATCGAGTGTATTTGTACTATTTTCTATAAAAAAGCCATACTTGTCGGTAATGGCATTATCTGAGGCAGAAGTAAATCCAATGGTAGTACCGGAATGATAGCCAACTGTACTTCTGTCTATAACCCAGCGGTTTTTGCGGATAGCAATATCTGCTCCGGTCCAGTTGGGCGAAGATGGAAGTTGGCTGCTGGTTAATTGTGTTAAGCCAACATGCGAATCGATGGTAAGATAACCACCATTGGCAGCATCAGCATTTGGATAACGTCCAATAGCCTGTTGAAGTCCATTTTTTGTTACTATATTCTCTTTGCCGGCGGGCTGCCAAAAGGTACATTCCCATACGTTGCTCCGTACTTGTGTCCAGTTGGCCAATATAGAGAAACCATTAATTACAGGCTTGTTTCCCGATCCATAAGCGCCGAAGAAGATAGGTTGGGTATTCGTTCCGGAAACGGTTACTGTTAATCCGCCGTCAAAACTTTCTCCCCGATTAAATAACACCTGGTCACCGGGCTTCAGCGTCGACATTATTGCATTCAGTTTGCTGATCGTTTTCCAGGGTGTAGAAGAACTTTGTGCCTGTGCGGAAGTTCTTGTATCATTACCCAATGAAGTAGAAAAATAATAAGTAGCTGCATTAACCCCCATAACGAAGTGAAGGAAAAGAACTGGTAAAATCAATTTTCTCATAGATGCTTTACTGTTTAACAATTGCTTTTTTATTTTAGATATGAATTCTAGATTAGATATAGCTTGCCTACATATCTGCTTCGCAACAGATAAGAGTAGTTTTAAAAAATTCGTAATCACACAACTGATCAATCTCAATTCTTCTTTTTGAATGCTTTGCTAACTGGCTTCTGCTTGATAAGTTTACTGACCCAGAGACAGTGAACCATTAAAGGAAAACTACAGAAGATGTTTTGCAGTTTGAATTTGAAATCTGTATAGGTTTCAAATTCTGTTTTGGATGCCAGCACTTGGCAATAACTGTTCCAAATATGTTTTGGTGGATAATTTTCCACAACTGAGATAAGGATATAAAAAAACTATATCTAAACGTAAATACTTCTTTAATGCAATCTAAAATATTGAAAGACAGCTAATTTAAAAAAACAAAAATAATTATTTGATTAAAATCATATGTTACAGTCCAACTAAATTTCGAATTTGTTAACTAAATTGAAATTTGATAGTACTCATAAAAATCACACTTACCCTATCTCTGAACTCATAAGATAGCCTTCAGAAATAAGATCATATTAATCAAAAAAGAAGAAAATACAGTGGCTAAAACTCTCATAAGCACTTTAAGTTAGTCAGCTAACAGTAAACGGGCTGGCAATGGAAGCTACTGAATAATCAATACACTTTAAACACTTCTCGTCTTCTCAAAAATGAAGAAGGCGGCAACCCACACAGATTGTGAGTTGCCGCCTTCTTTATAAGCTGTA
>CAZZZH010000023.1:22107-26945 GCA_964658445.1 Ilyomonas sp. | reverse complement strand
TTTCCCTTTTCGTCCCGCACGGTTCCATGCAGTGTCACCTCGTCCGGCACTATCCTGGGTAGCGGCGCTCCCATTACAGCACTAGTCGTCGCTGGTTTCTGCTCCACCTTCACCTTACCCATGGTTCGGTTCCCCGTTTGCCCGCTGCTTTTTTGAAAGAACAGCGAGAGCGGCAACAAAAGCGCCGCATACCAGCTTCGCCGTTTACTCACCACCGGTTCTACCAGCGGGCGCGCCAATTGCCCGGCATCAAACCGCCCGCAAAGCTTGCCGTTCTGTTGGGCAAGAAATTGCAGAATCTGAGTGTCGCTCATTAGCGTAAAGTCGACTACTTGTTTGCTGCACGAAGCGCAGAATCTTCCTGTTTCTGCAGGTGTCATTGCATTCCAATCTTCATGGCAGGGTGTGGCAATGTGTAAGCTGGTTTGTTGTTTCATGGCAGTTCGTTTTTGTAAGGATGCAATGCGCAAAGCGATTACACAACGACGGCAGAAATTTATTTTTAAACTTCCTACATCGTCTCTTTTTGGCCGAGGTTACAACGCTATAATTTCATTGGAAATGAGTAAGGGAAAAGCTTCTAATGTGCATCACTATCTTTTTATTTCCAGAGTATTTATTTTGGAAATAATAAGTGCTTTTTGAAAGTCCGCCAACCTCTACATTGTTGTCGTTGGTAACAGCTTGGGAGAGCTTTACTTCAACAGGGCTACTGTACAATATAGTAAGCTGCCATCATAAACAAAAGGTTGGCAAATAAAATTTTCTAATGCCTGTTGTTTTCTGCTATAAATTTGATTCGTAGTAACTGTGATGAGTGAAAATGGCCATGCAACTAAACTTACTTATCTATCCATTAAAATGAAAATGGCCTGCCCTAGGATGAAGTGGTGTTGTAGTAATCAAAAACAAAATTCGTTCGCATAAACTTTCTATTCCGGAAGTAAAAGATTTTGATCCGTTCCTATCAAACAAGCTTATGAAATATTTCTTCTCTCTTATTGCCTGCTTTTTTGCAACGCACCTGTTTGCACAACAGCCAGCTTCTTCGCACGACATGGACATGATGAATATGAGCGATGACAGCTATTTGCCCAATGCCATTACACATGCCATCATCAAAAGCTGGGGCTCATCCAATCTGTTCAAAACAGAATTAGATCCATCGTCTCTGGTGTATCTCACCGGCGAAGCAGAACATACCATTACCATCAAAGCTTTCCAGCATAAGTTCTACGATGATCCTTCGGTATTAAAACCGGTTTGGGTTTTGGGATATGTCTCTAACGAAAGCAGTAGCCAGCCAGCATTGCCGGGTCCTGTTATCATCAGCGAATATGCGCATCCTACAAAAGTATATTGGGTAAACAAAGTGTATGAAACCTTGCAAAACCAACCCAACTATACCTTGTATCCTACCTACGATGCACAAACCAAAGCCCACCCTTTTGTTCCTATCATATACAATGTAACCGACCCGCTGCATGTGCCAATGGTGTCAGATGCCTTGTATCCCGATTTCAGGTTGTTTCCAAATGGTGTCGACCCAATGCATGAAAAGCTTATGGACATGTCTACCTATTACAGCACCACCGTTCATTTGCATGGCGCTAATGTAACCTGGGAAAACGATGGCTATCCTACCTCTAAATATTACCCCAAACCCGGCGCACCGGCTGTCAACATTACCTGGGGATTGTTTGGAAAATTTGAACAGAACAAAACCGGTCAGCATTATACTTATCCAAACACGTTTCCCGAAGGCGAGCGCACGGTTTTAAATAGTAAAATGGAGAATGCACCGGTAGTGCTAAACGACAGCACGAAACATGAAGGTCACCACGGCGCTATTCTATGGTATCACGATCATGCAATGATGCGCACCGCAACCAATGTGTACACCGGCATGGCGGGTGTTTATCTTATCAAAGGCGAAGACGAAAAAACGTTTGCCTCGCTGGTAAAGTATAAGGCTGATGTGCCGCTTATTTTAGAAGACAAATCGTTTACTGAATCCAATTACCTGTATTACAACAATACACAATCGCAATTTGCCACCAGCAAAAGTCCAGACGAAGAAGAAGGACGGCCGGAGTTTTTTGGAAACACCATTACGGTCGATGGAAAGATTTGGCCCTACATGAAGGTGGACAACAATGTCTATCGCTTTCGAATTGTAAATGCATCCAATTCCCGCTTTTACCGGTTGGCTTTGGCCAAATGGAAAAACGGTAAGATAGATACCACCGACAATGCAAAGCTGAGCCGGAATTTTATACAGGTGGGCACCGAAGGGGGCTTCTTTCCCGATGGCAATTTTCCGCGTATCGGCAACGATAGTTCGGCACTTACACTCGCTCCTGCAGAACGTGCCGATGTGCTGATAAATTTTTCCGCCTTCGAGCCGGGTACATCGTTGGTGTTATTAAATTATGCAGCCAACGATACATACGGCGGCGACTATGTTGGCGAAATAGATGAGAACGGGCAGTTAGCCGATCTTACCAATTACGTAATGCTGTTTCGCATCGGGCAGAATACGGCTTCTGCATCACCCGTCAGCGCATCGGCGCTAACGGGCGAGCTCAACAATTTTGCTGCCTCTCCCATCTATAAAAAAACAACTTCTTCGCAGTATCTGTATAGCTATTACAACAACACAAATGCCTTTAAAACAGGTTTGCAGAAAGCCCTGGCAGGCGCTCTTACACAATCTGGAAATACAAGTACGGCAACAAGCAATAGCCCGCTGTCAGCCCTTTTTCCAAAAGAAGCTGATCTGTTTAATAACGCTTCGGTATTCAAGCTAAAACTTACCGAAGCAGCCAACTATCAGGCGATGCCCGAGCCTTACAAAAAGTTTGTAGAACAAGATCCCATGTTGCAGCAAAGCTTATCGTTCCCGATGGCTTTTATGAACGAAACAGAATGGAATCTGGAAGCTCGTACTGCCGATACCGCAAGGAAAGAGCAATACGAAAAAGTAGTCAATAATTATTCAACAGAAATATGGGCAATATGGAACGGCACAGACGATGCACATCCTATACATATTCATCTTAACCGCTTCCGTATTCTGGGCCGGCAAAAAGCAGATGACGCAGGCAACCCTTTACCGGGTCCCGGCAATTTTAGTTTGCCCGAGCCCAATGAAATGGGTTGGAAAGATGTCGTAAGAGCCAAGCCCGGCTACATCAGTTACATTGCTATTCAGTATATTTTAAACGACAGCTCGCAGGAAGGTCAGTTTGTTTATCATTGCCACATCTCCGAGCATGAAGACATGAGTATGATGCGGAGACTGGTGGTAAAACCGGTGGACACAGGAGCCAAATTCGTATTGACATCATATTGATTGTTTACGAAATTACTTTCCGTAGTTCTCAAATAAATAGTGTATCAATTTGAAAAGCATGTTCGTCATTCCGCAATTGCCCTCGACAACGTTCATCAAAAATGGCTTTCACGAGGGCTTTGTGCGGAATCTGATGTTTCAAACTGAGACATTACCCAAACAGCAAGAGCAGAAAAATAATCATTAACCACTTAGTCTATAAGTTTATCTATGTATGGCAAACAATCATTGGCTCATGAACAAGACTACATATACCTGCCTTATCGCTTGCTTATTCGCAATAAGCATCTCGTGCAATAAAGAAGCAACGCTAACATCATCTCAGTCATTACCAACATCGTCCGAAAAGGTAAGCCAGCCGGCAGTCAAGTATTTCATCGGCGAGCAGTTTGGAGGCGGTATCATTTTCTATCTCGATAAATCAGGCAAGCATGGTTTAATATCTTCCTCTGCCGATTTGGAAGAGCCTGCACCCTGGTCAAGGAAAGATACGCTCAACGGTGCCAAAGACACCGCCTTAGGTGCCGGTGCAGTCAATACCGTGAAAATCTTCAATACACAAGGCTATCCTCAGTTCGATGCCGATAACTATGCTGCGCTCGAGTGTATTATGCTAACGCAAAATGGCTACGAAGATTGGTATCTGCCTTCGGTAGACGAGTTGATTAAGTTGTATCAAAATAAAACAGCCGTGGGCGGCTTCCAGCTCTTTTCTTACTGGAGTTCTTCCGAGGTAAGTAGCACCAAAGCCTGGCTAGTCAACTTCAGCAGCGGCACACAATCGCTTCAGTTCAAAACCGCTCAGTATGCCTTACGGCCCATCAGGAAGTTTTAGTCTTCCGGCTATCCGTTTGCACCAACCCGTCATTCCGCAATTGCCGCCAACAACGGATATTGGTACAATCAAACACTATCGGGCGGCTTTGTGCGGAATCTGATAAGTATGGTATAATCGTAATTATCCCTATCGGTTTGTGTATTTACAAACAATTAAATACTAAAGGTCAGTTGGGACACTCCGAGCTTTAGTACCACTAAAAGACTGCTAATTTACAAAATCATTGCATTCCATATATGGCATAAACGCATGATGAATTTTATAACGTTGAGAATTTAATTTCTTCGCTTGAAATTGTTTTTTATCATCTATCTCATAGCCGTAATCAAACCAATATTCATTTCTTCTTATTTCTCTTCCAATAAATGAAAGAGAGCATAAATGAGATATAAAATATTCTATTTCGTCTTCATTATTATTAGGAATATTAGTTAAGGACATACTTTCTATAATCTTATCACGCGTCAAAATTGAACTTTCACCAACAATATGATAGAAAAAATCTTTTAACTGATTTATAGTTATTTCATTTTCAACTATTAAGGATTGAAAAACCCAATTTGAATATTCTTCATAAGCGTCTTTTAGGTCGTTTTCATTTATGTAATCATGACCTTTGGCAACTGCGTAACAATAAATCAAAAA
>CAZZZH010000023.1:0-22097 GCA_964658445.1 Ilyomonas sp. | reverse complement strand
CACGACTCAGTAAAAAGGTTCGCTCACCCGGCGAACCTTTTTATATTGGGTAGCACCACTCCCTCACCAGCCATCTTTTCTTGCGGCCAACAAACCGCCATTCGTGTAAAGGAATATCTTAGTTTTGTCTCACGCAATCACCTCATCAGCGCCGCACGGCACCATACAAAAGCGGCTGCAGGCACACATTCGCAAATACACAAACTCATCAGTATTATGATCTCATTACAGGTAAACCAGAAGACATACCAGTTAGATGTCGATCCCAACATGCCCTTATTATGGGCGCTGCGCGATGTCATAGGTCTTACAGGAACCAAGTATGGATGCGGCGTTGCCCAGTGCGGTGCCTGTGTGGTTCACCTGAACGGTGAGGCTGTTCGTTCGTGCGTAACAAAAGTAAAGCGCGCAGAAGGCGCCCAGATAACAACGATAGAAGGTTTGTCGCAAAACAATGACCATCCATTGCAGGTGGCGTGGAATGAAGTTAGCGTGCCGCAATGTGGTTATTGTCACTCAGGACAGATTATGTCGGCAGCGGTTCTTCTTCGCGAAAATCCGAACCCAAGTGATCAGGATATTGACAATGCAATGGCAGGTAACATTTGCCGCTGCGGCACGTATCCGCGCATCCGGAAAGCCATTCACCAGGCGGCAGAAATGCAACGGAAGGGAGCACATAAAGCTTAACCGTTTGTTGCGCCTTTAGCCCATAATGTTTTACGTTTTGATTCAATAACGAAGCATCTTTCCATGAAAAAAATACACCGTCTGCTTCCACTAAAAACGATTACTGTGATGGTCGTTATTCTGGCTGTCATTATTACCACGACATCTGCTTTCGACAACAAAAAGGATGGAGATATTGATCCCAACGACAACGCTGCGAACAAAGACAGCATCGAGTCGGTAGCGGCATTTAAAGAAGTCTATAAAGTATTGATGAGCCCCCGCTGTATGAACTGCCATCCGGCAGGTGATATCCCTTTGCAGGGCAATGACAGCCACCTGCACACAATGTACCCAAAGCGAGGCGAAGACGGTCACGGGCTGTATGCAATGAAGTGCACCAATTGCCATCAACCCGAAAACACACCTGGCGTACACACACCTCCCGGCAACCCGAAATGGGCGTTACCACCGGCAAACATGAAGATGGTTTTCCAGGGAAAAGGTGCTCATGATCTTGCTTTGCAGATTATGGATTTTAATCAGAATGGTCATAAGAATAAAGAACAGCTGCTGGAACATGCGAGAGACACGCTAGTAAAAGCCGGATGGACAATGGGTGAAGGCAGACCTGCGCCGCCGCTGAGCTATACTGCTTTCGTGAAAGTGTGGGATACCTGGATTAATAAAGGCGGCTACGCGCCAGCGAAAGAGAATTCATCAAATTGAGCGGGCAAACCGTAAAACATTCATCAACATCAAATGAAAACCATGGACGCTAACAATATTTCAAGAAGAAATTTTCTTCGCAATACAGGTTTGAGCGGTGCTGCTTTGTTCATCGGCTTTTACTTTCCTGCCAGTGCGAAAGAAGGTAAAATTATAAGCGGTGCCGATGCAGAGAACGGAAACATCGAGATGAACGCGTGGGTGAGTATTGACACGTCGGGCAAGGTGACTTTGCTTAGCCATCGCGCAGAGATGGGGCAAGGCGCTTATCAATCCGTCCCGCAGATATTAGCGGAAGAACTGGAAGTGAACCTCGCTGATGCGAACATCATTTTCGCCAAAGGCGACCAGAAAAAATACGGCAGCCAGATCACCGGCGGATCGTCGACAATAAGAGGTTCTTATAAAGAATTGTTGAAGCTTAGCGCCACGGCGCGAACGATGCTGATTCAGGCAGCAGCCACCAAGTGGAATGTGCCGGTTGGAGACTGCTATGCGGAAGGTGGTTACGTAATTAATAAATCGGCAGGCAAAAAAGCAAACTATGGCGAGCTGGTGGTTGATGCATCGAAGCTGACGCCACCAACGAATGTAACGCTGAAAAAACGATCAGAATATAAACTCATTGGCAAGCCCCTGTTGCGACAGGACACACCGATGAAAACCAATGGCACCGCGGTTTTCGGCATCGATAAAAGGTTGCCGGGAATGGTATATGCAGCGGTTGAACGCAGTCCCAGACTGCGAGGTACCGTGAAAAGCTTTGATGATAGTGCAGCGATGAAAGTGCCGGGTGTGAGCAAAGTGATCAAGATGCAGTTTAAAGTGTACAACACCACACGCGAAGGTGTGGCGGTGATTGCGAACTCAACATGGGCTGCGATACAAGGTAAGAAAGCATTGCAGGTAGAATGGAACGACAGTGGCTTCGAGCACATTAATTCGGCAGACATATACAAAGCTCACGAAACGAACCTAGCAACTAAAGAAGGTTTGGTATTTAAAACGCAGGGCGATGCAGATGGCGTTTTGAAAACGGCAACCAAAAAAGTTGACGTGATTTACCAGACGCCTTATCAATCGCACAGCGCAATGGAGCCGGTGAATTGCGTAGCTAACTATACAGCTGACAAAATAGAAATCTGGGGACCGATACAGGCGCCTGACTGGGTACAGCAATTCATCAGCAAAGAATATAATCTGCCGTTTGAGAAAGTGGTGGTAAACATGACTTTCCTGGGAGGCGGTTTTGGCAGAAAAGCGTTCCTGGATTATCCGCATGAGGCAGTCGTGATATCAAAAGCCATCAATGCGCCGGTGCAGGTAATCTGGACGCGCGAAGATGATATGACGCAAGGTCCGCACCGGCCGGGCATGAGCTACCGTTGCCAGGGTGTGGTAAACAATGGCAGCATTGATGCCTTTAAAGTGAAGCTCACGGGGCAAAACATTGACTTCTGGAGCGGCGATGGCAAGAGCGATAAACCCAATGGAAGCTCGACCGAGGGATTTCTGGATGTGTACACAAAATCGATCAAGAATTTACAGGTAAACGATGTGCCTTACGAAACACCGCTGCCCGTGATGTGGTGGCGTTCGGTGTATGCATCGACCAATGGTTTTGCCTATGAAAGTTTTATGAATGAACTGGCAGCAGAAGCCAAGATGGACCCACTAGATTTCCGAAGAAAACACCTGCAGGATGAGCGTTGCCAGAAGCTGATTGATAAGATGGAGGAAGTGAGCAACTGGAAAAGCAGAGGCAAAGGCGAGGGTTATGGTGTTGCTATCACGGAATGTTTTGCAAGCACGGTGGGTCAAATCGTAAAGATATCGAAGGCTGCGAATGGCGGTGTAAAGATTGACCATGTTTGGGCGGTGATGGACTGCGGCTGGTACGTAAACCCAGACATTATCAAGGCACAGGTAGAAGGCTCTATCGTGATGGCGCTGGGCGCATCGACGATACATGAAATCACGTATAAAGACGGGCTGCCAGAGCAGCAGAATTTCTATAATTATAAGATGCCGCGCATCACAGATATACCGCCGATAGACGTTTTTATCATGGAAAACGATGCGGATGCGGGCGGCGTTGGCGAACCGGGTTTGCCGGCTTTTGCGCCAGCGCTTGCCAATGCTGTTTATGACCTGACCGGAAAGCGAATCAGGAAGCTGCCATTTAACCTAAATACCATTTAGTATAAGTAACAGATAATTGGCAAAGCCAGTCTTTTCTGTATTTCACAATCCTAAAGCGGATAAGGAAAGGAATACAATTTCTTTGAGTTTTCTGTATAATAAACAGAACCAGGCAGGCAAAAGATGCAACTATAAAAACAATTATTCTTTACAACCCAACAGCCACTTGCGGTAGGTACCCGGCATGAAAGGCATTGGCAATAGATTTCGGCGTAAGTACCTCTACTTCGGCGGTAGCACTAAGAGAGCCTGTAAAGGGCTGGTAGCCAAACGGTGTCCAATCAAACAACTGTTCATTATACCATAGCAAATAGTTGTTGTTAAGCTGTATAAAAGCGCCGCTGGGCAAACGATGAAGCGGCGCTTTGTAGATAACCTTTTTCCCTTTGTTTATTCTCTCGCTGTGCAGCACTTTATCGATCTGCCGGATAGATGTTGTGTCGTCAAAATTATATTCCGGGTTGCCGTTAAGCCAGTCCGTTTTAAACCGCTGATGATCGGCATAGCGACATTGAAAACAAGGACGATGCCCGGCGGCAAAAGCTGTGGCTTCATCTAAAAAGAAAAGCTCGGTCCAGCGGTTAGGCATCATCACTTGCCGGTACCTGCCCCGGAATGCCAGCCTACAGGTAATCCAGGCTTTTACTTTAAAAGGGCGAACAATCTCTTTGTCTTCATTGTGCAGCACGCCGCGGTTGCCAAGCCAGGCGCCTCTTGCTGTGGTGGCAATAATACTTCCTGATGGCTGCACCCGGTTTTGAAGCGGCATAATAACGTTGTGAATCTTGTCGGAAAGTAATCTGCTGCCAAAGATATAAGACAGAAAGAAAATAAGACAATCGGGTTAGTCACCCGATCAACGAAGCGCACTGCGACAGCAAAACCCGCATCAGCGTTGGCTTAGCAACTCCACATCGAATATCAACGTAGCATTCGGTGGTATAGAACCCCCGGCACCCCGCTCGCCATAGCCTAACGCGGAAGGAATAAATAATCTCCATTTACTACCCACCGGCATCAGTTGCAGGGCTTCCGTCCAGCCTGCAATTACCTGGTGCACCCCAAAAGTAGCAGGCTCGCCACGCTTGTATGAACTGTCGAACACCTTGCCGTTAATTAGGCTTCCTTCGTAGTGCACGGTTACCATTGTATAAGGTCCGGGCTTGTCTCCCTCACTGGCTTGTAATACTACGTATTGCAGACCGGAAGGCAAAGTAATAACTCCTTCTTTGGCAGCATTTTCCTGTAAAAAAGCTTCCTGTTCGCCTGCCGATTTATCAAAGAATGCCTTTAGTTTATCTTGAATATTCATTTGTTTTTTTAATGGTCAAAGATAGCAGATGCGCAAGAAGATGGGAAGATATTAGGACAGCTTTACGATATAGGATAGAACTTTTAAAATCTTGTTTCAACTCACATCGGTTTATGAGTAAATCTCTATTTGTTACATTCAAGATATCTCTGTTTATAGTATTATTGGCGCATACACAGACAGCAGGTAGAAAATCTCAGTATTGTATGTCGTAAGAATTTACACCATTAAGCGTTGTGGTAAACGTTGCTGACTTATACTCTGTATTTATACCATTTTTCCTGATATTCCAACTGATTGCATAAGTAGTACCTTCCTGTAATTTTCCATAGATTGTTGCATTTACATTCTTGCCTATCCAATAAGGATTGGTACCATTATCGGCAGCTGGATAACCGGGAGGCTGATTGGCAATTCCAAAATTTTGTATCGACTCAACAAAACCCGAACTATAATTACTGCCTTGCTGAAAAACATCAACGCCAATTGCGTCATTATCATCAAACGGAGCAATGCTTTTTACATTGATAATAAGAGCTGCATATCTTCGGACATAGAACATAAGTTCAGAAGGTTGCTTTAGTTCAGCGATTGAAAAATCCGTTTTTTGCGGAAGAAAGCCGGTAGAATAAGAGTCATCTGCTTTCTCAAATTTCACATCGATATACGGGTCATCATTATATTTAACCGGGCACGATATTCTGCCATTAGCATCACTGGTGGTGGTAAAAGAGTCCAGCACTTCATCGTAAATATATCCTCCGCTTACTCCTTTTTGCGACGATACAGTAACATAAACTTTAGCGCCTGCAATAGGCTCACCGGTCACTTCGCTTACAATGGTTGCATGAATAGCAGCGCTATTGGGTAATCCGCTTTTTACACAACTTGTCATACTTAACAAAGCCGCCGCAAGTATTAAAAAACTGTTTTTCATAACATTGATTTTATGATGGTGATGAGTAAGATAGCACTTCGGTATGGCACCCGGCTGGTAAAGCTTTTTCAAAAGCGTTCCGTATTCAGATAGAACATAGAAACAGGATGACAAGCTATGGCAGTATCGCTGGTTCAAAATTGAATATTGTTTGGCAGGAGCGACTTGACAAAAGTCAAAAAAAATGAAAACTTATACGTTAAGCTGTTTATTCATAATATCACATACTATAAAGGGTTCTTTAGCCCGTCAACTTCTCTTATTGGTTATTCCTTCAGAATAAAACAATGCAAAGGAAGAAAGTAAAATAGAGCTTACTATAGCCTTAGCAGAAAAATTATTTTAACACCTGCTCCCCACTAGAAGTCATATACCAAAGCAAATTGCTTTCCAATGCAGAAAGTGGGGCTAGCCATATTGCCCTGACAAAGTTGTACAGGTGGGATAACCGTTGGCGGCAGAAGTGAGGCACTCACCCCAACCGTTATCGGAATCCTCTGGCTTTCGCAGTTGTTGGCCAGCGTCTATGTTATATAGTAAGTAATTGTAACGGGACTATTGTAGAAGGCGTAGGTGCACAGTCTTGCACGATTCGACAGTAATACAAGTACACGATTTAGAACGTTCAACGACCAATTACTTCGTCTTTGAACTACCTTATAAGTCAAACAGCAAGGTTGCTGAAAGGTATAGGAGCATTCTCATGAATTAGATAGTTGCTTATGAAGTTTGGCACTAAAGAGATTCCGTTCTCTTGGTTACAGCGATGAATATAAGTCAGTGCTGGTAATAGCGGGTCATAAAATTATTAAACCAAGCAGAGTAATGTCATAGCTGCAAAGGCACTTTCTTTCCCGTCTTTGTTGCTTCATAAATCGCATCAATAATCTTCAGATCTTTCACTGCTTCCCCGCCATCTACAGGAACGATGGGTTGTTTGTTATCAAAAATAATAGCCGCCATCTCATCCATCTGTACCGCCTGGTGTATCGTAGTTGGCTGGTTCAAATCTCCCTTGTTGGTTTTCCCTTGTATGGGTCCGTAACCCGTAGCCGGGTTAAGCTCAGCAAAGCCATCCAGACCATCTAAAAAGAAGCGGTCCAGATTATTCATGCTATAAGTAGATAAGCAGGAAGCCACAGCACCACTGGGAAAGCCAAACTGAAATTGAATAGTTTCATCTACACCTTCTTTAAACTTCTCGGGGTTGGTTTTTGTTTCCTGCGCTGTCACCCACGCCGGTTCTTCACCCACCATATACCTTGCGCCATTGATAGAATACACACCGATATCCATTAAAGAACCGCCGCCCGATAAGGCTTTGTTCAATCGCCATTGATTTGGGTCGCCCGATACAAAACCCGACAAGCCCTGGAAGAAAGTAATTTTACCAAACGCACCAGCTTTGCGCAGCCTTATTATTTCCAGCGTGTGAGGCTCAAAATGCATGCGGTAGCCAACCAATAATTTCACGCCGGCTTTGTTACAGGCATCTACCATTTCCTGTCCTTCCTTTGCGTTCACCGCCATTGGCTTTTCGCAGATAGCATGCTTGCCTGCTTTGGCAATACGCAACACCGCATCATGATGCAAAGCATTGGGCGTTATCACATACACGGCATCTATATCAGGATTGTTTTTAATGGCGTCATAATTTTCATAGTTGTAGCAGTTCTTTGCTGGTATGCCATACTTCGACTGCCAGGCTGTTAGCTTCGCTGGTGTGCCGCTCACGGCGCCAACCAGCTTGGCTCTAGTGCAGGTGTTCATCGCTTCTGCCACACGTGTGGCATAATCGCCTAAGCCTAATATCGCTACGCGCAATACCTTGCCTTCGTTCGTTCCCTGTAAGGCTAATGTTGTAGCTGTTGCTTCGTCCTTTTTAATAAAAGAAAAGGCAACGGATGCGGCTGTAATTTTTTGTAAGAAATCGCGGCGTGATGTCATAGGTAAACCTGGTAATTGTGTGAGAGAAAAATATGCAGTTGCAAGATAAGGAATGGCAGCAATGTTATTAATAGAATTGAACCCTAACAGAAGAAACCTGACTAATTTCAAAGCAATTCAATACGGTACGGTTTTATGTATATTTCTTTCTGACTGGCATGATAAAAGCCGGAACAACTATGGAAAAGGAAACACAAGACAAAAGCTCTACGGATACACAGAAAGCTTACAATCAGGATCCTGACCGCTACAATGCAGGTTATGGTTCTTTTACAGAAGAGGATTATGATAAAAAAGAAGGCGATGCATCTACCGGCTCGTCTGATAAAGCCAATATTGAAACAGGCGTAAACGAAAACAAAAGTACGGTAAACAATACATCGGCACCATCGGGTACTGTGTCTGATAAAGAGCCGGATACAAACAGTAATGCTTCCTGAGAGATTAGGAACAGAACTTTGTATTTGATTATTGTTTCCCATGCTGGTGAGGAATCTTCTCACCAGCATGGGTTTTATATTTTATTGAATTAAAGACTTACAAAAGACAGTTACCTTACCTACAAATTAATTGTCTTGTCTTTTGGATACTTTACTTCGTAAGAAAAGCGCAAAGTCTTGCTCTCATTGGGTTGTAGCGTTAGTTGCCATGACAGTAAGCCTTTCTCTTTATTTATAACAGCTTCGGAAGCTTCCGTTAATTCTACTTCAATATCCTTATTAGTGCTAAGCGGATATTGATCTTTCAACAACAAATTCACCGCTTCTATCTTGTTGTTTTTTACTGTTATTTCATACATGAATTTCTGAAGCTTATTACTTCCTAAAAACTTCACGCTGCTAAAGTCCGACAGCTTCTGACGTTTGACGACAACTCTTTTATCTTGCCCTAAAGTCAGGTTCAGTGTATCAGTAGTATTGTTGGGATTTATGAATGTTTTGCCTACATACGTACCTTCTAAAATGATGTTGGCTTCGCCCGGCAAGAGGTTCAGTTTTTCCCAGTCAGGAAGTCTCGCAATCAGGTAAACCTCATTATCTAATTTAGGTATCGCAAGATGTTGGAATAGAGTAGCTGCATCAATATTTTGCAGCGTAGCGGTTTGCTCTTTGCCATTGGTTGGTACGTCAAAAGGAATATCGATGGCAAAGTTCACATTCAATGTTTTATTGGTGACAGCAATGTAATCCGGCAGGTCGCTTTTCAGTTCCACTACAGTAGCGCCGCCTGCTGCCGCATCGCCATAAGTTGCTTTTGCATCGGCTATCTTTAGTTTGTTCAGGCTTTTAATACTGTTCGGGTCTATTTGCTGAAACGCATCCTGGTTAATGATACTTCCATTCACAACATAGACTGGCGCTGGCGGTGTATAAGTTTTGTTAGCTTCATTTCTTTCTTTTTCTGTTCCGTATCCAACCACAACTACTTCATTCAAACTTGCAGGAGCTGCCACCTGCAAACCCGCTACGCTGCCGACAAGATCTTTTCTTGTAAAAGTCTCATAGTTTACAGATGGATTTACATAACCCAAAAACCAGGATGACAACTCCGGCGCTATCCCTTTATGCGAAGGTGTAGCAGTAGAGAGCGATAGCTTCACGGCTTTCCAATCGATGCCTGTTGTCTGCACAATCTTCGCTTTGTAAAACAACTTCAATGGTTGCGTAATGTTGTCGGCTCTTACATCGTAATATGGCGTCCAGTAAGCATTGCTGGCGATGTATGAAATCGTAAATTCAGCTTTTACCGGCATTGCTGCGTTGACTAATAAAGTCAATCTGCCTGCTGTGCTGGTGTTCTTCTTTTGCTCTTCTGTTATCTGCTCGTTTAGTTTATCAGCCAACAAAATTGCTTTGCTTTTTTTATCGGTTTGCAGTTGCAGTGTGTTTTGCAGAGTCGCCCACTTCGCTTCATAATAATCCATTAGTTTTTGCAACTCTGCAACGCTTAACCCTGTTTGCGTTCCCTTAATATCGCGGTTTAGCTTCAGCACTTCCAATAGTTCTTTGGTGTTGCTTATCGCTGCATCAAACCGTGCAATGGTTTCCTGCACTTTCTGTAATGAGTCTTCCAATGCCTGCTGGCGTTGGCTAACGGTATTGCTTACCAAATAATCTTTCGAAAACTCCCAATGCAAAATGGTAATTGACAAAGGCGCTTTTATCTGCAGGCTGTTGCTGTCTATGCCATTGCTGATGTTGTCTATCACCAGTTCATTGTTGCCGGCTTTTAGGGTAGCGGTTGTTGTGTGCGTTAGTTCTGCACCAGAGCGATAAACTGTTACCGAATGTAAAATTGCCTGTACCTCGTTACGGTCGTCGGTTGCGTAAGCCGTAAAGAATAGTAAGCTGGTGTAAAGAACGATTATTGCCTGTTTCATACCTTAGTTTAAGTAAGGATGCAGCTTCGATAAACATTACATAACAGCTATTATCGGTGCGGAAAATTTTATTAAGAATTGCCTGTTGTATAAAATAAAAAATAATGACAAGCGTCTCCCAAATTTGGCAGCCTTATCATTCTACCTTCACCACGGCGCTTCGCTTGCTGATGCCGTTTTCATTAAACGCTTCTATCTGAAAATAATAGGGTTGGTCTCTGTCCATTGCCCTGAAATAATACTCATTTACACCATACAGCATGATGCTGGTGTAGAGCTTATCCGGCTTGGTTCCGGTGTAAATTACATAACCATCGGCATCGTCCATCAACTGCCATTTCAGCCACGCATTTCTGCGCTCGCTGTTGCCGCGCAACGCTACAAAATGTTTTACCGTATCAGGCACTGCGCCATCGCCTTTGCCAAACACGCGAAAGCCACTTAAGGCAAACTTCCCCGTGGGCATGTGCAGGTTTTCCATTTTTATGAAACGTGCTCTGGCAGCGGTTTTCAGCTCTATATAGTCGTGCGGCACATCGGTCTTGTTCCCGCTTTTATCTACCAGTATTTTCCATGTCTTACCATCGTTCGAGCTATACAGTTTATACTGGTGATAAATGCCATTGATCTTACCCAAAAAACTACTGTCCACATCCTGATCGGCATAGTTGATTTGAATGGCATTGATGCTGCAGATGGCACCCAGATCGGTCATAAAATATTCGCCGCTTTTACCCGTCTTTGCGCTCCAGTAAGTCTTTATATTTTCATCCACTGCATAGTTAGGTGCATAGCCGCCAAATGTAGAGGAAACTACCACCGGCTTGTTATAATTCAACAACATCCAACCAGTAAAATTGCCGTTGATATGGTCTTCATTTTTGGCTCTGGGTAAATAGGTCGGGTAATCGCCATAGGCGGTATTGCAATACAAGATATCATCCTTATCAAACCCTGCGGGCCAAATGCCGATGCGCCGCTCGAAATTGTTTTTTACATCGACCACAATGGTAGATACATGCCACCAGTTACCCAGCTTATCCTGGTAGGTAGCGCCATGCCCCGCGCCCCGAGTAAAGCCGCCGGGTTTGTAAGAAAACGGGTTATGGCTTTGATACGTAAAAGGTCCCATGGGCTTATCGCTTACATACACACCATCGCCATAGCCGCTAAACTCGGTACCCGGTGCGCCATATTGCAGGTAGTATTTGCCATTGTGCTTGCTCATCCATGCGCCTTCCATAAACGGTGGCAGAAAAGTATTGTCGTTGGCTTCGCCAAAACGTTCCCAGCCATGCAGCGTATCGTTGAGGTGAATGAGTGGCACATGCTCGCCGATGGGTTGTAAGGTTTTCCGGTCTACTTCCCAGCCATAAATGGGATACAAATTGCTGCTGCCATGATAGAGATATATTTTTCCATCATCATCGGCAAACAAGCCCGGATCCCACGCGCCGGCTTTAAAAGAATCGACCGCTTCTTTCCAATCGTCCACCTTCGGGTTTTGGCTCATCCACAACGGAAAATTGGTAGTATAGGTAGAGCCAATAACCAGCAACGTATCGCCCAAAACCAATGTGGCCGGGGCACACAGCTCATCGTACACATGATGATAAGGCTTTAAAAATTTGCGCGATACAAAGTGCCAGCGCAGCATATCGTCGCTCCACCAATAGCCCCATTGGTTGGTGCTGAACAAATAGTAAGCACCTTTAAACAACGTGATGGTGGGGTCGGCCGTGGCGCGATGTCTGCCCTGCTCGCTAAAGTTGGGAATGGGTGTATAGCCATAATCGATATTGATAGGATTGCAGTAAGTGGTTTGTTGGGCATGAAGTATGGTAAATGCAATACAAAGTATAAAGAAGAGAAGTCCTTGTTTCGTCATGGCATCATCGTTTTTACGTTACGAAAATAAGAAGATGATTCTTGATAAGGGAAGCCATAACGCGACAACAACTTTCTGTGTTTTATAATTCTTTCTCCGGCAAACATTCAGCTCACCTGCTTATTTTTATTCTCTCATGCACCAAACGTATTCAGAAGAAAACTTTCATCACATCTGCGATTCACTCGCTGAAAAAGATAAAGATTTAAAAGGCATCATTGATAAGTACGGCTATCCCCCACTGTGGTCAAGACAGAATATTTTTCAAACTCTAATCCTCACTATCCTTGAGCAGCAGGTATCACTTGCTTCTGCGTATGCGGCTTATAAAAAACTAAAAGAAAAAATTGGTTTTGTAACACCCAAAAAGATACTGGCTTTGTCTACCGAAGATCTGAGAGCCTGTTATTTCAGCCGACAAAAAATAGTGTATGCCAAAGAACTAGCAGCCGCGATTGTGAAGAAAAAGATCAGCCTGAAAAAGCTGTCGCTGGCTTCTGATGATGAGATAAGAACCATCCTGACAGAAGTGAAAGGCATCGGCAACTGGACGGTTGACATCTATCTCATTCATGCCTTGCACCGCACCGATTTATTCCCTTTGGGCGATGTAGGTTTGATAACCAGTTTAAAAGAAACAAAAGGGTTAGATAAAGGAGTTACTAAAGAAGAAATGCTTCTCATTGGTGAAAGCTGGCGACCCTACCGAACAATCGCGACGATGATTTTGTGGCATGCCTATATTCAGAAAAGAGGACTTAAGGTAATAGGCTAAAACTTGACTTCTTTAGACAATGCAATTAATGAGTAAATAGAAGACTACCAACAATTATAAGCCTACTGTAAAGAGATATTACCAGGATTAGTTTCTTACTGAATAACTAACTGTGCCAATGAAGAAGAATTTGTTGAGGGAAATAGTGATGTGAAATTAAATCAGTTATTTTCGAAACCGTAATACGGTTGGACCATTATCTTAAATCATTTATTCAAAAAACATTCTTTACACTTATGAGTAAACTTTTTTTAGTTGTCGTTTTAACTACTATTTTTTTTACTGCAAAATCGCAGACGAAAGCACTTACTGAAAACGGAAGAGAAGTAATCTTGTTTGATAATGGTACGTGGAAATATACAGACAGCAGTAATGAATCTGAACCCATTTCCGATTCGTTAACAACAAACCCGCATTCTTATTCTAAACCAGTTAACGCTAGCTTTCTTGTAAAAAGCAATGTTTGCAATGTTGGTGTTTTTATAGATCCGGCTAAGTGGACTTTTTCGCCACATAAGGACAATGAAGTAGGTATCGAATACCGGTTCGAACTGAAGAGTGCTGAAGGTTATGCTATGATTTTGACAGAGAAAACTCCTATTGATCTTGAAAACATGAGGCAAATAGCCTTACTAAATGCGCAGAAAGCGGCTTATGATGCAAAGATTATAAAGGCGGAATATAGGATGGTTAATAAACTTAAAGTGCTTTGCATGGAAATGCGAGGAACGATAAAAGGGATTAAGTTTGTCTACTTTGGTTATTATTATTCAAATGCAAGTGGAACAACACAACTCATTAGCTTTTCCAGTCAGGAGTTATTCGAAAAGTCAAAGGATGATCTCGAAAAATTATTGAATGGGTTAGTTGAAAGAGAAAAATAAAATTACAAATCAAGTTCCGCAGCATTAACTATAAAAATTGAGAGCTGTAAAACAAAGGCTGTTCTTTTCAGAACAGCCTTTTCTATGGAAATGCTTAGTAAGTACAAGGTAAACTATGCGCTGCAAGTGAGACAACCTTCCTGCATGGTGCAAACGGCGCCGGTAATTTCGCCGGTTTCCGGGTCAACCGTTGGCGCAGCAGATGCAGATGCCGATGCTGCCTGCGTTGCACCCGCAATAGTATCATTGCCCGCCACAGCTTCAGGAATAGAGGCTTTGTTCTTTTCTATTGTAAACTGAACCGCTTGCGTGGCTGCTTGTGTGCGCAGGTAATACATACCAGTTTTTAAACCTTTCTTCCACGCGTAAAAGTGCATAGAGGTAAGCTTGCTGGCAGTTGGGCTTTCTACAAACAAATTGAGCGACTGGCTCTGGCAGATATAAGCACCACGGTCGGCAGCCATGTCTATCAGATTGCGTTGTTTAATTTCCCAAACCGTTTTGTACAGTTCTTTAATATCGGCAGGTATCTCATCAATCTTCTGGATGGAACCATTAGCAGCAATAATTTTATTCTTCATGCTGTTGCTCCACAAACCAAGCGCAATCAGGTCTTTCAGCAAATGTTTGTTTACAATTACAAATTCACCACTCAATACACGACGTGTATAAATATTGGATGTATAGGGTTCAAAACATTCGTTGTTACCTAAAATCTGCGATGTACTTGCTGTAGGCATCGGCGCTACCAACAGAGAATTTCTAACACCGAATTCCATCACTTCTTTGCGTAGTGTATCCCAATCGTGGCGATCGGTTTGTTCTACATTCCACAAATCGAACTGGAACTGACCTTTCGATAATGGAGAACCCTTAAATGTAGAATAAGCACCTTCTTCTTTTGCCAGGTCTTTGCTTGCCGTCATGGAAGCAAAATAGATGGTCTCAAAGATATTTTTGTTCAGCATTTTGGCGAGGTCACTTTCAAACGGAAGACGCAATAGAATGAACACATCTGCCAGGCCTTGCACGCCAATACCAATCGGGCGATGACGCAGGTTGCTGTTACGCGCTTCTTCTATCGGGTAGTAATTGTTGTCAATTACTTTATTCATGTTCCGGGTGGCTTCATAGGTCACTTCGTAAAGTCTGTCGAAATCGAACTTTCCTTCATTTACAAAACGTGGTAACGCAATGGAAGCGAGGTTGCAAACTGCCACTTCATCGGGGCTGGTGTACTCGATAATTTCGGTGCAAAGATTTGAGCTCTTAATGGTGCCCAGGTTCTGCTGGTTGCTCTTGGCATTGGCAGCATCTTTATACAACAAATACGGTGTGCCGGTTTCTACTTGCGATTCTACAATGGCAAACCAAAGTTCTTGGGCTTTAATGGTTTTGCGGGCACGTCCTTCTGCTTCATATCTGGTGTACAAGGCTTCAAACTCTTCGCTATGGCACTCATGCAAATTGGGCGCTTCGTTAGGGCAAAACAGACTCCAGTTACCATTTTCTTCCACGCGCTTCATGAACAAATCCGGAACCCACATAGCATAAAATAAATCTCTTGCCCGCATTTCTTCTTTGCCATGATTTTTACGCAGGTCTAAAAACTCAAACACATCTGCATGCCACGGCTCTAAGTATACCGCGAAAGCGCCTTTGCGTTTGCCGCCGCCTTGGTCTACGTAGCGGGCGGTATCGTTATACACACGAAGCATCGGGATAATACCGTTGCTGGTTCCATTGGTACCTCCTATGTAGCTGCCTGTCGCACGAATATTATGAATTGCTAACCCAATGCCACCGGCACTTTGCGAGATCTTCGCGGTTTGTTTTAAGGTATCGTAAATACCATCGATGCTGTCTTCTTTCATGGTCAGCAGGAAGCAACTGCTCATCTGCGGTTTGGGTGTGCCGGCGTTAAACAAGGTGGGTGTGCCATGCGTGTACCAGCGCTCGCTCATTAAATTATACGTCTTGATAGCACCTTCAATATCTTCTTTATGAATGCCGATGGCAACACGCATGTACATGTGCTGCGGGCGTTCTACAATGATGTTGTTTATCTTTAGTAAGTAAGATTTTTCAAGTGTTTTGAAACCGAAATAATCAAAGCCGAAATCGCGGTCGTAAATAATAGTGCTGTCTAATAATTCTGCATTGTTCTGGATAATTTCATACACATCATCAGCCAGTAAAGGCAGTTTTCTTCCGGTGATTGGATCTACATAATTATACATCTTCTTCATGGTTTGTGAAAAAGACTTCACCGTATTTTTATGAAGATTACTTACCGCAATACGCGAAGCCAGCACCGCATAATCGGGATGGGTTGTGGTTAATGAAGCCGCCGTTTCTGCTGCAAGGTTATCTAATTCTGTTGTAGTAACGCCATCATAAATTCCGTCTACTACTTTCTTGGCAACTTCAATAATGTTTACCAGAGGGCTTAAGCCGTAAGACAGCTTTTGAATGCGTGCAGTAATCTTATCAAACTTCACGCTCTCTTTCTTTCCGTTTCTTTTTATAACCTGCATCATGATTAATATTTTAGTTGATTATTAGTAAGTATTTGTTGTAGTTGTAGTAAGTATAGTTTATAGCTAAAAGTCTTCTTCAAGACTAAATGACTGCACTTCTTTCGTGCCAGCCATCACGCCGGCTTTCTGGTAATCTCCCACGCGTTTTTCAAAGAAGTTTGTTTTTCCCTGCAGGGAAATCATTTCCATAAAGTCGAATGGGTTTGATGCATTGAACATTTTATCATAGCCCAATTCGCCCAGCCAACGGTCGGCAACAAACTCAATGTATTGCTGCATCAGTTTCGCGTTCATTCCAATTAAATCAACCGGTAAGGCTTCGGTAATGAATTCTTTTTCTATTCTTACCGCATCACTGATAATGTCATATACAGCTTCCTGCGTCAGCTTATTGTTCAGCATGCTGTAAAGCAAACAGGCAAATTCACAGTGTAAGCCTTCATCGCGACTGATGAGTTCATTACTGAATGTCAAGCCTGGCATCAAGCCTCTTTTCTTCAACCAGAAAATAGAACAGAAAGAACCACTGAAGAAAATACCTTCCACCGCAGCAAAGGCAACGAGGCGTTCAGCGAAGTTTCCGTTCTCAATCCAGCGAAGCGCCCATTCTGCTTTCTTCTTTACTGCAGGCACAGTATCTATTGCATGAAATAAACGGTCTTTTTCTACCGGGTCTTTTACATACGTGTCAATCAAAAGAGCGTAAGTTTCAGAATGGATATTCTCCATCATAATCTGGAAACCATAAAAGCAACGCGCTTCGGGAAGCTGCACTTCGCTCATGAAATTCACAGCCAGGTTTTCATTCACGATGCCATCGCTCGCCGCAAAAAAAGCCAGCACGTGCGACACAAAATGACGTTCACCATCATTCATGTTTGCCCAGTCTTTTCCGTCGCTGCTCAAATCAATTTCTTCTGCCGTCCAGAAGCTTGCCTCGTGCTTTTTGTACATCTGCCACACATCGGGATAGTTGATAGGCAGAATAACAAAGCGATCTTTGTTTTCCTGTAATAAAATCTCATTTTCCATCATACACAATATTTTGTTTTTATAAAATGAACCTCGATAAAACAGCAGCGGCGACGGATTCTTATAACGGAAATCCGTTACTTGAAAAAGAGGTCATATGCTGTGTTATTTTGGTAGTTTTCCTGGCGTTTCTCCTCGTTAGAAGAGCGGCTACAAGATTACGAATGATGGTTCTGAAGAAAAAGAAATAGATAATCACGCGTTGTGGATAAGAAAAGCTTCTTTGTTTTCGGGAAACATAAAGCGAAGATTTTCAACGCTTTTTTAGCATCTGACAACAAGATATGCACAAGAGAATGGGGATAAATGGGTTTGGCACCAAACAAAACTTTTATTTTGGTATTGTTTTAAAAAACTGTGAACCTGAGGAATTTGAGGAAAATGCACAACAAATCGCTCGTGCCAAAAATATTAGGATGGCTGAAAGTCTTTGTCGATGAGGGTTTGCAACAAAAAAGTCACGACAGAGCGTGACCTTTCGCAATAGTAAAAAGGACAAGCACTAAGGTAATACCTGTGCTAATTTTTCTTCTAGCTCAGGACCGCGCAGACTGCTGGCAATGATGTTTCCGTTCGGGTCTATCAGCACATTAAAAGGAATGCCATCAAAGCCATAGGCTTTTACTGCTTCGCTGTCCCACTGTTTCAAATCGCTCATGTGGTTCCAGGCTAAACCATCTTTAGCAACCGCCTCTTTCCAGGCTTGCTTGTCATCATCCAGAGACACGCCCAGTATCGTGAAATTTTTGTTTTTGTATTTGTTGTAAGCAGTTACCACATTTGGGTTTTCCTGACGGCATGGACCACACCAACTTGCCCAGAAATCGACCAGCAGGTATTTGCCTTTAAAGTCGCTGATGCTAACCGTTCTTCCATCTATGCTTTGCATCGTCAGGTTGGGTGCCGGTTTTCCAATCAGAGCATACGGCTTAGGCTTATTAGCGTCTGCCAACTCAGTTAACTTTTGCTTTAGTATCTGCAAACCGGCATGACCTTTAAAGCGGTTTGCGGCCGAATTCACCAGTGTTATCATGTCTTCTGCAGGCATCATTTGCGGCGGTATCTCGCTGATGGCAAAGAACACAGCCGCCGGGCTGGGCGCTTTGTTGATGTAATCTTTTATGTAGCTGCTCAAAGAAGTTAGTTGCCGTTCAAATATCTGCTTGACTGAATCGCTGGCACCCGGCTGGCTGGCCTGTTGATAAGCCAGACCGGCTGTAGAATCGCGGCTGATATAACCTTCGATAAAATTGTAAAGACTCCTGGTGGCATCAGAACCTTTCACTTCAGGATGACGGTAGTTAACCGAATCGAAATTAAGCGTGATGTCGTCGTTGTCATTAATCAGAAGTTCCTGCGGTCCGTTGGTGACACCTACGTTGTACAATCCTTCTTCTTTGCCAATACTATGCAGGCGATAAGAGCCATCGTCTTTTATAGTAACAGAGTCTACAACCTGCATGGGGCCACCATCGTAGGGCAGTTGCTGCAGGTACACCAGTTGCTTTTTTATACCTTTAATGGTGCCGCTTACTTCAAACTCGCCGGCTGCCGTTTTTTGCTTGCAGGCAAGTAACAAAAGGCAAGCGATAATAAGAAAACCTCTTTGTTTATTCATGTTATAATGATTCAATTTTTTATTTTTAGTAAGCTTATACAAGCTTTTGCTGAAGCAATTCGGTTACCACTTTCGGGTCTGCTTTGCCCTTGCTTTTCTTTTTTACTTCACCCACAAACAAGCCTATCAAACCTTTCTTGCCTTTCTTGTATTCGCTCACTTTATCGGGCATATTGGCAATCACTTCATTTACCCAAATTTCTATTTCGTTGCTATCGGTTGTCTGCAACAGGTTCAGGTCGGTTGCTACCTGCATGGGCGTTATAGCAGCATTGTTCATTAATACGAGCAAGAGCCGTTGCGAAGCGACCGAAAAATTCACTTTGCCATCTTCTACCAATTGTATTAAAGCAGATAATTGTAAAGGAGATAATACAATTTCGGCAAACGATATTTTCTCTTCGTTTATGTACTGCCGCAATGGACCGTTTATCCAATTGGCAGCAGCTTTATAATGCTGTGTATGCTGTATTACTTTTTCAAAACAGTCACTGGTATCTTTTTCTGCGCAGATCTGTGCAGCATCATATTCCGTTAAGCCAAGACTTTTGTATTTTTCTATTAATTCATTAGGCAAAGCCGGCTGCTGATCTTTTATATTTTGAATAAAGTTTTCGCTTAAATGAAAGGGCGATAAATCTGGTTCAGGAAAGTAACGGTAATCATTGGCTTCTTCTTTATCGCGGATGGCAAACGTAGTATCGTTCGAGGCATCGAAGCTGCGTGTTTGCTGAATAATGCGCTCACCGTTTTCCAGTAAATCGATCATGCGCTCTATCTCAAACTCGATGGCTTTTTTTACATTCCGGATTGAGTTCAGGTTCTTCACTTCTACCTTTGTACCCAGTTTTGCTTCGCCGCGCAAACGCACAGAAACATTGGCATCGCAGCGAAGGCTGCCTTCTTCCATATTGCCATCGCAGATGCCGAGCCAACGCACCAAACGGCGCACTTCTGTTACATATTGCCAGGCTTCTTCGGCGCTGAAAAGATCTGGTTCGGTAACAATTTCTATCAACGGCGTTCCGGCACGGTTATAATCGATGCAAGTATAATTGTCTTCAATATCATGAATGCTTTTGCCGGCATCTTCTTCCAGGTGAATGCGGTTGAGCTGCACCGCGCGTAAGCCGTTTTCACTTTTGATAGTTACCGTTCCGCCTTTGCAGATTGGCGTTGTATGCTGCGATACCTGGTAACCTTTCGGCAGGTCGGGATAGAAATAATTTTTTCGTGCAAAGTAGTTATAACGTTCTATCTCACAACCACAGGCCAGCCCCATTTTAATAGCATACTCAACGGCTTTCCTGTTGGTCTTTGGCAATGTGCCGGGGTGCCCCAAAGTGATGGGACTTACCTGCGTATTGGGTGCTGCACCAAACACCGTGCTGTCGCCGCAAAAGAGCTTACTTGCTGTGGCTAACTGCGCATGAACCTCAAGCCCGATAACGGCTTCGTATTTATAGGATAAACTCATTGCTCAATACACGATAAAGGGTGTAAAGGTATTGATTGATTGCAGCAAGGCAAGTTTGATTAACTATTTTTTGCGGTATTCATTGTCAATGCTTTTGCCGGCGGGCTAAATTAAAATTTAGTTGTAGCAACCACCATCTGCGAAACTGGCGATAAAGTATCTGTATTGTCTTCCGTTGTGATGAGCCGCTTCGGTTAATTGGGAGAAATGGCGGTAAGAGAAGCTGAGAACCCTTTATTAAAGCTGCGCGAAGTGACCAACTGACCAGTGTTAAAAAAATATTGCCGGCTTTGTTTCCCCATTAAATAAGCTTTCTGCAAGGGCACCAACATTTCCACTATGGCGAGAGGTCTTGTACATCACTTCGATTGAACAACTGATGTTGCCAACTTTTCACTTCTGCCTGCCCACTTGCCGAAAGAATGGCTACCTATTTTTTTGAACGCTTCTTTGTGAATGCAGGAAACGATCTCTATTTTGATTGACAAAAAAGAACCAGGAAGATAAAGAAAGTATAGCAATGTTGGTAGGTTCTTTATTTGGTGATGATATTAGGCAACAAGCTTCTCACTATGTTTCTTTGTTAGTTGTCGGTTGTTAAAAAGAAAGAATCGGCGTCAGTGATTAGCAGCATGTTTATTCATAATGTCGGGGTACTTTTTATGGTAATGCCTTCTAATCAACATAGTGGCAAAAGGTACAAACGGCGGTGCAATAAAGGCCACCCAGTAGTTAATGTAGGAAAGCATTGCGATGCTGATAAACAAGCAGGGCGCCAGTAGAGCACGCATGCTGTTATACCGGATCACAATGCCGTCTAACCCCTTGCTCAGGTTATACCGGGTGTTGCCTACCAAGCGCCAGAGCCGGAAGCTGTATAAGCCCGAAAAGCTGATGTTGACGGTGTAAACAATAAGCGGTACATGCAGCATGGGGTTGAAATACTCGCTGTACAAGGCAGTGCTGAATGGCATGACTACGATGGTAAGCAGGAACAGGATATTTGCCCACAGCAACTTTTGATTGTAGCTATGCAGGTAGTAAAACATCCGGTGATGTGAGATCCAGTACAAAGCGATAACAAAGAACGAAACAAAAAAGCCGATAAATTTTGGAATAGTTTGAAAAAGTCCGTTCAATAAAGCGGTGTCGGTTACCACGCCTTCATGCACATCGGGTATTTTTATTTCGATGATGAGTAGGGTAAGAGCAATGGCAAAAACAGCATCGCTGAACAAGGCAATGCGCTCTAACTGAAACACATTTTTATCGTGAGCCGTATGGTTATTTTCTTCCGTCATGATGGTTGATAGTTGAACAGGAAAACAGGTTTCAAATATATACATTTCTGCATACGGCTCTGGCTGCCAGCCAGCGAAGAAAACACCAGAAACGGGGATTTAATTACTGCTCATCACCAAAAGCATGTAATTATTTGGTCAATACTATAAAAGCATAATCTCCTTTGTTTTTACTCTGGTCTGTATGCCTTGCTTCGTAAATTTTAATAATGCATTTCAAGCGGTTCATAAATCTTTCTGAATCAGACTGGTATTGGCAAAGCAAGATGGCAATTGGTTAGTAAAACAGGCACGTATTGACACCTTAGTTTCATTTGGCACGATATATAGTCTTTTCTACTGTTATAAAATAGACAGGAAATGAGAAAACTTTTTATAGTGGACGATGATTACGACATACTGCTTT
>CAZZZH010000022.1:26160-27222 GCA_964658445.1 Ilyomonas sp. | reverse complement strand
GAAGTTCGTGGGGAGGCATCTGCACTTTGTGCGACAGCATCTGTACTTCGTGCGGCGGTATCTGAACCTGGTGCGGCAGCGTCTGGCAAGCAGGAAATGAAGAAGCAGGGTAAAGGAGCGAGGGGATAGGATAAAGAAAGGAAAGCAGAAGCTGGGGTGGCAACATCGGCGGAGGTAGCGATAAAACAGGCTGTTATAGAGAGGTAGCAGGCTACCTACAGCCTGAATAGCAGACAAGACGTGCAAGAGTGATTCTTTTTTTTCTTCACTGAAAAGAGAAGAAATAACAAATCTCCGATTGCAACGATGCTCAATTAATAACAAAGCGTACAAGAGTGCGACGCAACGATGCCTAACCGGAGATCCTGTCCCTTGGCCCAAAATGGCTGTTGGGCTGTTCCTGTATTTCCAGCTGCACTATTTATTTATAAAAAAGCCCCGCATCTTGCGGGGCTTTTTTATAACTTAATTTCTTCGTCGTTACTATCGAAGAAATGAAATTCGGTAAAATAGTATTCGTTGTTTTTAACGATAACAATCTTGGTTTTGTACTTCCGGTTCCATTGGTGGCGGATGGAGGAAAAAAACAACCCTTTGGTAAGGTGTGAATACAAAATAGGATGAACAGCAACGGTGATGTTTTTGTGCTGGTGCGTAAGCAGGTAGTGCAGCCGTTTTTCTATTTCTTCAACCAACAATATAGAAGGAGAAATTTTGCCGGTACCATTGCAGGCAGGGCAGATTTCTAAAGTGTTAATGTTCATTTCCGGGCGCATACGCTGGCGGGTAAGCTGCATGATGCCGAACTTGGAAATGGGCAGCACGGCGTGTTTGGCGCGGTCGGGGCGCATGAAATCTTCCATGGCTTCCTGCACTTTGCGTTTGTTGTCGGGGTTCTTCATGTCGATAAAATCAACCACGATGATGCCGCCAATATCGCGCAGGCGCAGTTGCCTGGCTATCTCTTCTGCCGCTTCCAGGTTGGTTTGCAGGGCATTTTCTTCCTGGCTGTTGCTTACACTTTTATAGCCGCTATTTACGTCTATTACGTGCAGGGCTTCA
>CAZZZH010000022.1:10571-26150 GCA_964658445.1 Ilyomonas sp. | reverse complement strand
ATCAGGTAAGCGCCGCTAGGCAGATTTACGGTTTTGCCAAACGACGATTTGATTTGTTTGTTTACACCAAACTGGTCGTAAATAGGAATGCCGTTGTTGTAATAGGTTACGATATCTGCTTTATCGGGCGCAAATTTTTCGATATAGCTTTTGGTATCGTTAAAGATATTTTTATCGTTGGTAACAATGCGGTTGAAGTCTTCGTTCAGCAGGTCGCGAAGGATGCTGGTGGTTTTATCCTGTTCACTCAAAATCTTGCACGGTGCTTCTGCATTGCGCAGGCTTTTTTGAATGTTCTTCCAGGTTTCTACCAGCATCATTACATCTTCGTGGAGCTCGGCGGCTTTCTTACCTTCTGCAGCCGTGCGTACAATCACCCCAAAGTTTTTAGGCTTAATAGATTCAACAATTTTTTGCAGTCGTTTTCTTTCTTCGGATGAATGTATTTTTTTTGAAACCGCCACTACATCGTTAAACGGTGTAACCACAATGTATCGCCCCGGTAAGGATAATTCGCAACTCAATCGTGGACCTTTGGCAGCGATGGGTTCTTTTAATATTTGTACTAATACATTGGGCTTGCCGCCTAATACTTCGTTGATTTTACCTGTCTTTATAATTTCCGGTTCAATCTGGAATTTAGTAAAATCAAGTCCTTCTTCCGATTTGTCGTTGATAGACATCTGCGTAAATTTCAGCAGCGACTTGGCGTAAGGACTTAAATCGGTGTAGTGAAGAAAGGCATCTTTTTCAAAGCCAACATCTACAAAAGCAGCATTCAGCCCGGGAATGAGTTTTTTTACTTTGCCGAGATATAAATCTCCCACGGCAAAGGAAGCATCTGCTTTTTCGTTGTGCAGTTCTACCAGCTTTTTATCTTCCAGCAGCGCAATCTCTACACCCGAGGGCGCGGCATTTATAATTAGATCTTTGTTCACAAAATGAGCAACTTTAAAATTTTAAAAAATAATTGGAAAGTACCTTAAAGCAACTTCATGCCTCAACCATTACTCAAGTACTATTGGTAATAGAAGCAAATGAAGAATCTTACTTGATTTCTGCTTTGAAGATTGTGGATAAGGAGAAGGAAAGTTGCGTACAAAAAACCGAAGCAATAATCAGGAAAGAAACCGGAACCTTGCGGCTCCGGTGTTAGCATTATAATAAGAAGAATTACTTGTTTTTCTTCTTATGGCGATTTTTTCTAAGTCTCTTTTTGCGTTTGTGTGTAGCAATCTTATGACGTTTTCTTTTTTTTCCGCAAGGCATACTCAAATAAGTTTTTATAATGAAAAATAATTTCTACTGTAAAGCTTTTATCCTTTCGTTAATAGCTGTTTTCGCTTCCGGTATGGTAATGTTTGCCTTTGCTGCTTCGTACCATTTTATAGCGTTGGCTTTATCGCCTTTGCGTTCGTAGGTTTCAGCTAGATACAAAATGGCTTCGGCATTGTGCGGCTGCTTATTTACCACAGTGGTAAACCGTTCAATCGCCCGGTCGTACTGACCACTCCTGATGCCACCCAAACCCAGCATCATCTGACCATACAGGTTATCCGGATTCTTTTCTACAATCTGCCGGACGCTCATGATTCCCTGCATTGGATTGTCGGAAATATCGCCAAACATATAGCAGGCGCCGATACCAATGGTAGCTGAATCATCAGCCGGATTTATTTCCAAGCTCTTTTCAAACAACTCTTTAGCGTTGGTTGCCAGCCAATGCTGATATTGAGGTGTTTCCTCTGTTATCAGATTGTCTAACAACAAACGGGCTGCAAAGTTGAGCTTTTTTTCAGACTTTTCCAACTTGCCTGCCTCGCCGGTATAGTAAGCCCCCAGCAAATGCTGGCCAATGCTATCATCCCAAAAGGAAGCAAGCTGATCGTATACCTTTATTTGTTGGGCTTTTACATCGCCGCGTACCACGCTGTTTTCTAACTTGCTGATTCGGTCTGCCTGAACCGGTGAAAGCTTTGTTTTTGCCTGGCTCAAAATAGTTTCGATAGTCACCAAGTCTTCTGTATTGGTGGAAGAATCTGTATTGTGTGCTGTAGAAATAATAGGTTCTTTTTTATCGGGTATAGTTCTACCAAAAAAAAACAGGCCGGCAAAAAGAATGATGCCGCCTGTAATTACAATAAGTTGTTTTCGATTCGCCATGTTTGCAGTAAACCTGCAAAGTTACTTACTTGGCTTGCTATGCATTTCTTTTACTTCGTTAATAAATTCTTTAGAAGGTTTAAATGCCGGGATATAATGCTCGGGAATTTCTACTGCAACATTCTTTTTAATGTTCCTGCCAATCTTAGCCGCCCGCTTCTTGGTTATAAAAGAACCAAAGCCGCGGATGTAGATATTCTCACCCTTCGCTAAACTTTCTTTAATCTCTTTCAACATAGTTTCTAACGAAACTAAAACATCTACTTTAGCAATTCCTGTTTTATCTGAGATGTTGGTTATCAGGTCCGACTTTCTCATTTTTATTTACAACTTTTTAGTGATTACGAATCTACGTGCAATTACAACTACATCTAACCTAACCCATATTGAAATTCAATAAGGGTTAATTTATAATAGAGATTATTTTCATGGATAAACAGCAATTTACTTGCCAATTAGCTAGGTGGCACACAACAAAAAATAATAGGCAACTTCCATGGAAAGAAGAACCCGACGCTTACAAAATATGGCTTAGCGAAATTATACTTCAGCAAACGCGTGCTGCTATGGCTATGCCTTACTATAAAACCTTTACAGACAAGTACCCTTTCATTACCGATTTGGCTGCCGCACCCGATGAACAAGTTTTCAAATTGTGGGAGGGGTTGGGTTATTATACACGGTGTCGAAATCTGCTGGCAACGGCCAGATACATTACTCAGCATCTTAATGGAAAATTTCCCGACCGTTACGAAGATATCTTAGCTTTAAAAGGAGTGGGGCCTTACACTGCTGCAGCCATTGCCTCTTTTGCTTTCAACCTGCCACATGCTGTGGTCGATGGCAATGTGTTTCGCGTGCTGGCGCGTTGTTTCAACATTGACATACCCATTGATAGCCTTGAAGGAAAAAAAGTGTTTACGCAACTGGCTAATGACGTGCTGGATACTGCACATCCGGCGCAGCACAACCAAGCGATTATGGATTTCGGCGCTACGATTTGCAAACCGGTAAGCCCGTTATGCAACCAATGTCCTCTGCAAGATTGTTGCGAAGCTTACCTGTTAGGTAAGGTAAATGAGCTTCCGGTAAAAGAAAAAGTAGTGGCTAAAAAAACACGTTGGTTCACGTATTTCATTTTTGTTGCCGGAGATAAAACGCTCGTTCATCAGCGAGTACGGAAAGATGTTTGGCAACAGCTGTATGAATTTTATTTATTAGAAACAGAAAGCAGCCAACACTGGAAAGAAGCGGATGTGTACGAGTATTTAGGTCGTCAGTTTTCTATCGATAATGCTGTTATCAATTATATCTCGCCACAGCTATCTCAGCAGCTCACCCATCAAACCATTCATGCGGTATTTATAAAAATAAAATTACCCCGTGTTCCCGAAGTATTGAAACATTACCAATGGGTAACGCCCGAACAAATGACCGCGCTGCCTTTTCCCAAAATTATTAATGAATACTTTAATGCCTTGTCTTTTCCGGCTACTTTGTTTTGATTTTAGTCTTGCATTGACGTGAGAAGTATCATCTGTACATCTTCCAGATTTCACCAGTACAATTTACACAACAAAAGCACTTAGCAAGGGCTTTTGTTGTGTGTCATTTCCTTGTATGGAGTAGCTATTGCACCACTACCGTTCCGGTCATCATTGTGTGAAACTTGCAATGGTATTTGTAGGTACCTGCTTTCTGATAGGTGTAGCTATACGCACCATCCTGCGCCAAGCTGCCGCTGTCATAACTGCCATCATCTGCTGTTACCGTATGGGCGGTCGCATCATGATTGGTCCACGTGACGGTTGTACCGGCTTTTATGGTAACAGAAGTGGCTTCAAAGGAAAAGTTTTCAATGCTTACTGCGGCTGATGTTGTTACGGGTGTGGTGGTGTTATTATCTTTTTTGCTGCAACCCAGCAACAGGCAAATCATAAAGCTCAATAAAAGAGAACCGTTTTTCATAAAAGTATTTTACACTTGTTATACGCTTCGCTGGTGGCAAAGGTTGCCTGTGCAGTAGATTATGGGCGCTACAGTTCACTTTGTTTGCAGTAAAACCAATATGCTCTGTGTATAGCCAGTTAGTCAAATCTTTCCACAGTTATTACTACTCTTCAATTTGTTTTAAAACAAGAGGGATGGTTTTTTAAATCATGTGGGAAAACAAGGTAAAGGAGCCTGGCAGTATCAAATACTACCATCAGCCATCACCCTTTAGGAATACAATAAGATTGTGTAACTAATAAACGAGAAAGCACGGGTAAAGAGATAAAGTAAAAGCGGAGAGAGGGGGATTCGAACCCTCGTTACAGTTGCCCGTAAAACGGTTTTCGAGACCGTCCCATTCAACCACTCTGGCATCTCTCCGGAAGAACCATTG
Organism: Ilyomonas sp.; assembly: GCA_964658445.1. GTDB lineage: Bacteria > Bacteroidota > Bacteroidia > Chitinophagales > Chitinophagaceae > Ilyomonas. Next base: position 21,601 of record CAZZZH010000022.1, on the reverse strand, counting down.
CTGCACTGGCTTGCTAAGGTATTTAAAATTTAATACCCGGGCGATTCTGCGCAATAAAAACCTGGAAATGCTTTCGCATAGCCTACTTTGACAATACAGCCAATCTAAAGTAATTCCGGAGATAAATAAAGGAGGAAACAAAACGGCTTATTATTCTATCTCATTCGCTTTCAATGGCACATTTGTAAGTGCACAACCCTTTAATGAAGAAGCTTACTAAACACAACCTGCTTTTAAGACGATGCTAACACCAGAAGAAGAGGTAAAAGAAGTCGCAGACTCCATAGATGCAGCGAAGTTACAACATGTACCAGGGCGAAGACATTGCAGCGAAGAAAGAGCGTTGCAACCTCGCAAGCATTGATCATTGTTCTTAACAAACATTCCTGCGTTTACCTGTGGTTAGCAGGCTTAGTAAAGGGTTTGGTGAACAAAAGGGAGGTTATAAAACCTGATGTGATGATCGTTCTGATTTTATATTTATTCTTACTGGCTGTCTGCTATCGTAAGCAAAGCCCGCTGTAATTTGTTATGTTGAACAACAGAGCTGTTGATGGCAGTGTTTATGTGTTGTCAGCAGTCAGCCAAACTACTTTTTGTTCTGGTGTATGGCTTTGTCCGATAATGTCTTTGTACAATTCGGGTCTTCTTGCTTTTATATACCGGTGTCCGCCTGCCTGTTCCAACTTGTCGGACGTGATAATGGCTGTGGCGAAGCTATCCTCAAACGAACGGCACTCGGCAATGATATCGCCAAAAGGGTCGACAATCATGGAGCAACCATTTTTTAGCTGATCGTCATCCATACCAATGGGGTTAGAGAAAACTGCATAGATTGCATTGTCGTAAGCCCTTGCCGGCAACCATTTCATCAACCATCCTCTCCCTTTCATTCCATCAAATTCTAACCGTAAAGAAGTCGGGTCGTTTTCGCGATTCTCCCAAAGTTTAGGATCTACGAAACCTGCACCCGGGCGGGCAGAAGGTGTACACATGGTGACGTGAGGCATAAAAATAATGTCGGCCCCCAATAGTTTGGTGGCTCTTACATTTTCGATAATATTATTATCGTAGCAAATTAAAATGCCGCATTTCCAACCGTGAATTTCAAAAACGCAATACCTGTCTCCGGGCGTCAAATATGGATTGATAAAGGGATGCAGCTTTCTGTATTTGGCAATCAGCCCGTTTTTGTCTACACAAACATAGGCTTTGAACAAGTGATCGTTTTCGTCTTTTTCAAACAGACCTGCTAGAATAACAATGTCGTTCTGTTTTGCTATTGCCGTTAGCTTGGCAATGCTTTCGCCTGCAGGAATGAATTCTGCCAACTGGAGCATCTGTTCTTTGGAGAGGTGCCTTGCGAATGTGTAGCCAGTGATAGAACATTCATGAAATGCAATGACCTGCGAACCGTCTTTTGCTGCTTTTTGTGCCAGGCGTTCGATAACTGACAAATTGTAATTTTTGTCTCCGCTTTTGTGCTCGAATTGCGCTGTCGATATTTTTAGTTTATCCATGTGGCGAGGTCGGTTTTAAATTGTGAGTAATGAATACGTGTTGCCGATGGTGAGATTTGAAAATCCTCCGCGCGGCAACCGAAGTTCAATTATTTATTCGAAGATTGAAATTTATTCGGATATTTAAAAAACTCTTTCTGCTTAGGTCGTTTTGCATTGGTATAACGTGTGCACCAACTTCGCTTTGCAATAAAAGTCCTGCTACAATTTCATCGTTATTTAATCATAGAACAAGAAGCATTATCGTTTTGTATGAAGCTTATTCTGACGGCTAAGGTAATGAGGCATTCTTGTAAAGAAATAACTGTCTCTCTTGTCGGTTAATGCTCTATGAAAAAGACTTGGATAAAAATATTTTTTGGGTTGCCGGTTACATGATGATATGCCATTGCAACAAAAAGATATAAGCCCCATATGCTGGGCGATAAAACAAATTATTTACAAACAAAAAAAACAAGTTATGAGAAAATTGATTCTTGCCTTTTTGCTTCTGTCGGCATCTGTGTCTTTAGTGGGTATCAGCCGCACCAACGTATTTGCCAGCGGCGGAAAAGGTGGCAGTAACGGCAACAAAATACCGGCAAGCCAGGTACCGGCACCGGTAATGGGTAGCTTTAAAGCTGGTTTTCCGGCAGCTACCCAAACGGAATGGGAAGTAACGCCGCCCGTGTATTATGGTCCTGCTATTTACACAGCCAGCTTTAAGCAAAATGGTCAAAAGTGGCAGGCAAACTATTATGCTGATGGTACTTTGGTATCAGCGTATCCGAAAAGCTAAATAAGGGTGCGACAACAAAAGGGATGGCACAGGTGAGAACTTGTGCCATCCCTTTTTATTTTAATTCACCCAACGTTGTTGTTGGTCGCCGACCAACAAGGCAATGGTGAGAACCTGTGCTATCTTTTTTCTCTGCGATCTTTACCTTGTGACATTGGGGAGTAAAGAATTGAATGACTGGGAGAATCATTTATCCTGACTCCGGCGCTACGCTAACATCTAGAAGAACATGGGGAATACATTGCTTATTTGCCTGCTTCCGTAAGTTGTAAAATAAAGCGTTGCGCCGCCTCATTCACTTCCCCGTGTCTTTCAAGCAGCGCCTGGTGGTTGCCTGGCTGCATCATTGCCAGTTCGGCATTGGGCATATGTTCTTTCATATATACACTCGCATCGGGTCGCGTTAGCCGGTCTATGTTTGCTCCAATAACGAGTGTAGGTATAGTAAGATACGGCAGATCATTCGTAACATCATAACCAAACATGCCCAGGCATCCTCTCGCCATTACAGCGGGTGGCGCCATTGTTGACAGCAAAGTGGCAAAATCAAGCTGCTTTGCGGTTTGCGTGCCGGCAAAGGTCATCCACCGGCTACCAATAAGTGAGGTGCCATTTATATAGCTCATCCAGCGGGCGATCCAGATAAGGGGTGAAAGAAAAATTATGAGGTAACACAGCGGTACCAGCACAGGTTTCTGAATAGCCGTTAATACCTTTCTGAATATCATCGTCCGCACCGGGTTGGTATAGGTAGTATGTTCTAAAATGGCACCCCTAATGGTTGTGCGAATGGTCTCTTTATTCTTTGCCAGGAAGGTAAGAATGGTCATGCCGCCCATGCTGTGCCCCCAAAGAACAGGGTTTTTGACACCCGTATATTCAATAACCGATTGCAGGTCTGCCGCCAGGTTAGAAAGGGAATAATCCCTATTTTTAAGGTGGGTTGATTTTCCCATACCCGGCAGGTCCATCATCACCAAGTGATAATCCTTTTGAAAATACTTGAGCTGATAGTACCAGTTTCTGATGTTCGCATTCAATCCATGAACAAAGACAATAGCCTGCCCGCCTTGTTTGCCATAATGCTCTACGTTAATGATGCTGCCATCCGGACGTTTAATAGTATCTCTCTTACCTGTTTTAAACATACGCGGCTCATCTTCTCCTTTTCTTCTTTGGCTGAGAAAGGCTTTAATAAGAAACTTCCCTAACAGGATGAACATCAGCACGGCAATAGCACCATACAAACAACGTTGTGCGTAATCATTGTTTACCGTATCTCTGTACCTGTCCCACTCCCGGTACAGGTAATAGCCAGCAAATAAATAGGCTACAGATAATAAGTCGGTGATGAAAAATACAATCAGGAATAAGGGCATAGTGTGATGTTTGATGCGGCAAGGTCTAAAATGCGTGCCACGAAAAGCAATTGACTTCCTTTTCCGCAATGCGCCAGAAAAGAAGACATTGCGGAGAAGAAAAACCGCCCCCTAAGGGACGGTTCGATTTCATTTTAATATATGTAAAAAACTATAATATTTATGCTTTTGTATGCCCGGCAGCTCGATGGCATTTGACTGCAAGGTGAGGCTTAGCTTATAAATGACACCCCGGCTTATTTTGATGGTTGCTGTTTGTGTTTCGTAGCCAAGTACTACAATGGCGAGCTTCCAGTTGCCGGCGGCACACTTGATGATATCCTAAGTGCCTTCTTCGGAAATAGTAGCGGTTTCGACCGTTTTTTGGCGGGTTAGGGTTGATGGTGGCATCCGCGATAACAGTCTCCGCTTTATCCGTTATTACTGCTACAATGCGACTGTGGCGGATGCGGGTATTCTCGATCTTTTTGACTTTGAAATATTATTTCTTCTGCTCAATGTCTTCGCCCCCGGAATATTGCGCTCTCACACCCGCAACCTTCAAAAAAGTATCATCGCACCCAACTTACCAAAGTATGCGACACAAAGAACTCATTAAGCATTTCCAAACTTCGCCTTATTTATCCCTAACTCTGCCACTTCAGTCATTCCTTTCTCTTATTGTGTGTTTTAAATAGATAGCACACTTTAAGTTGGCATGGTATTACACTCATTTTTCTTCATTCAAAAAAATTAAGAATTATGTTTTACCATGTACAGTCACTCATCAATCCTATTGTAGCCGACGAGCCGGATCCTTCAGCTGCCAACGCTTTACAAGAGGGCTTGGGAGGTCAATTCGGGGAAATGAGAACCATGATGCAGTATCTTTTCCAAAGCTTTAATTTCAGAGGCGATGGCATTCCTTATCTCGATTTAATTCAGGGAGTAGGCATTGAGGAGATCAGCCATGTTGAGCTGATTTCGAAGACCATTTCCCGTTTGCTGGATGGTGCGCCGGAGTATCATGGAAAAAAGTTTGACACACCTGGCAAAGGCGGCAAAGCCACCATGAATATGGCAAAGGAGCAAAAAAACCCACACCATTTTATTGTTGGCGCCCAAGGTTCATTGCCCGTAGATGCAGCCGGAAATCCGTGGAGCGGATCATACGTTCACGATCATGGCAACCTGGTGTTGAACTTGATGGATAATCTGGTGCTGGAAGCAACAGGGCGTTTGCAAAAATGCCGTATCTACCAGATGTCGGAAAACAAAACCCTTAGAGCCACGGTAGCTTTTCTAATTGTAAGAGATGAGGCTCACCAGGCGGCCTTCGCCAAAGCACTCGAAACATTAGGCGTAGATTGGGGTAAAGCTTTGCCCATACCTAAATTCGATTCATCACAGTTTCCCGAAGTAAAAGTGTTGCTGGATGCGGGACTGCATAGAGAGCAATACCATTTCAGGTTAGACAGCTCGCAAATGGCTCAAATATACAGTGGCAGTTCGCCATTTAATGACGGAACTGAATTAACCACACTGAAAGAACCGCGCGAAAGTTATCCCATTCCGTCTGCTCCTGAACGGCCTGAAGAATTTGCGCCTGGTCTCGACCCGGATTTGCAAAAATTAGCCGATGCGCTCGCCGAGTTTAAAGAAAATATGACTGGCACTAAAGAAAAGAGCAGCAGCAAAAAAGCTGGCAAAAAATAAAGTAGAATGATCCTGAAAGAATGCCCGGTTATACCGGGCATTCTTTATTTTATAAAGTTCAGATTACCGTTTTATACCAGTTATAAATATTATTACATAGGGTTTCGCCCGCAAACTGGCTACCTAGTTTTTCTTCTGGCATATCTCTGCCTTGGGACATTACGGAGAAGAAAGTTATGTGAGTGGGTTAATGGATTGTAAATCGGGAGATTTGCTGACAGGGCGACGTTGTCGGGAGACTACGCCGAGTGGAGGGCTGGTTAGATACATGTAAATTCAACATATTTTACTGAATGGCAGGCAAATAAAAACTGCCTCTTGTCTAGAGGCAGTTTATTATTGATGTGATTATCTGCAATTGCTTTTAGCCTATTAATGCTGAGCCCACCATAAAGGCGTTAATACTTCATCAGCACCGCCTAAGGCACTCACCGCCTGCTGATATCCGTTGGCGTTACTGTTTTGCAAGCTCGATGGATATTTCATTCGTTGCGGAAAGAATTGTACATTACTTGTCATGTAATTACCAGACGTTAAGGCTGGCAATGTTTGTATCGGGCTTTCCAACACTACATTTTCGAAGAAGGGTAATCCAAGTCTTCTGTGATCGCTCCAGGTTTCCAAAGGCAGCCAAGGTGTTTGCGCAATAAATTTTTGAGTAATAATCTTTGTAAGATGATCATTTCTTACAGAACCCCCTTTATACAAAGTGTTTGATGGGTAGGCAATAGAAGCGGTTGCGGAGTCTCCCGTAATTCCATCTACATAAGTCATGGTATGACTGTCACCCGGTTCTTCGGTATGATTCCAGCTTACGGATGTTCCATCCCTGTTATAATCGGTAGAAGCGATATAAGCGGCTGCATACTGAGATACGCCCCAGTATTCGAAGCTTTTGGTGATGCCTGTTTCATAAGCCGTTTGCGCAGTAACAGGCGTATTCCATCCTCTCTCTCCGGCTTCGGCTAGCAGGAAGTAGGTTTCCCACGGACCAAAGAACACTCTTTCCGGCTTGTAGTGTTGGTTGTCTCGGTATTGGTTTTTTAAAGAAGGCGTCATGCTTGTAGCGGCTCCAATGTTTTCGGCCTGAAAAAGTGTATTGACAACGCCACCTTTTGTTCCCCAGTTGCCATCGGGAGTAGGATTCCAGGTGTAAGCGCCATCAATTGTTTTTAGTTTTGTACCATCCAGATTCTTTACATCGCCCGTTGTTGTGCTGTTAACGTACCCTATTGTAGGAAATGACTTATCAGCACTGTTGCCAGGCATATAAAAAATCTGGTAAGCCCGCGGGTCAATTGTATTTGGCAATCCATTTAACCAATAAGGAGCAAACGGATTGTTTGTTTTTGTTGTTAACTGTACCGGGTAATATTGGCCTGCATAGTTTGCCGGTTTGATGTTGGCAATAGCTGCTGACTGCGTTGCAGGATCGCTTATTACAGATGGAACCTGTTGCGCTGAAGTAATGCTTCCCAGATTTACCACCAGATTATTGAAAGTAACAGCCTCGGGCAACTGGTACCAACCGCGTGTGTACATGCCGGAAAGATCATTCCAGTCTGCGTCTTCCTGCACCTGGAAAATTTGCGACTGGTCGGTAAGTAAAGAGCCTTTTGCAGCGTCTTCAAATTCTGATTGCGCTTTGGCAGCATCTACTTCTGATAAACGCATGGCGAGCCTCATGCGCAAGGAATTGCCGTAAGCCTGCCATTTGCCAAAATCGAAGGCGTAAGCAGGATCTTCTGAGCTTACTTCTGATGCCGATACCGAAAGATCTAATTTTGCAGTGGCATCTTTCAACTCATCGAGCATGTAATAATAAACAGATTTTACATCTACAAAGTCAGGGTTTTTCCCCTGGAAGCCATTAATCGGCATCGGTCCAAAATTGTCGCTCATTTCACTCAATAAATAAGTGCGCCAGATACGAGCCACCTGCATGAGGTTGTTTGTATATGCTTTTTGGGTGCCGGCCGTAATTTGCTGGTTGGCTACGTCGATAGCGCTGTTTACATAATTTAATGCGTCAGATTGGTTGCTGTAATACTCACCAATCCATTCATCGCTATAACTTCCCCACGAAAAAGTAGCGCCATCTGCATCGCTGATCTGGTGACCGGCTGCTGTCCAGTAGAGTACAAAGGCTCTTTCTGAAACGCCGGGATTCATTTGCGCATGCACAATGGAATTATTAATAAAATATTCAACCTGCACCTGGTCGGTACTGGCGGCTGTAGGATTTGAGTTTATATCTGTAATTTTTGTACAGGCTGAGAATAACAGGATACCTGTTAGGTAGGATGCTGATTTTTTAATTAGATGATTCATAGCTTTTAATTTATTGCTGAACATTAGAACCCTAAAGAGAAATTTAGATAAAAGATACGAGAAGTTGGAGGGCTTGCGTTTTCGAAACCCACAGAAGGTGTACCTGTTGCAAATACGCCCTCAGGATCTAACCCACGCATGTGGCTGCTGATCAGCCATACATTGGTGCAGGAAGCAGATACTGTAGCCCTTTGAATAAAGCTGCCGCTGAGCATTGCTTTCGGAAAATTATAGCTCAACTGAATATTTCTGATCCGCACATTGGTAGCATCGTACAGATTGGTTTCTGTGATACCGGTGTTTCCATTACCGGCAGTTGCTCCCCAATATTGCTGCGTTGAAATCCTTTTCGTATTTGCCACGTATTGATTATCGTCATTAAGAACAACTCCCTGAACTAATATGGAATCTCTGGCACCGCCGGTAACCGCCGCGGTTCCGTTGCGTTCCATATTGTCTAACGTTTGCGAGAATATCTTTCCGCCGATTCTTGCATCTACTTGTATAGAAAGCCCGAAACCTTTATACGAGAATGAATTGGTAAAGCCAATTAATGCTGTTGCCTGCTGGTTTCCTAATCTTGCTATATCGGTAGTTGCCTGTGGCAGCCCGGTGCTGCTAAGGATCAATTGACCATAATTAGCATCTTTGGCATCGGTAACTCTTAATAATTGTGTACCGTAAATTTCGCCGTATGGCTGACCTGCTACAGCCAATATCTGGATGTTATCGAAACCGCCACCGGGTAACTGATATTTCGAAACATCAGGATAAATATAAGGCACCGTAGTTCTGTTGTGAGAGAAGTTAACGACCGCTGACCAGTTTAACGATTTGGGGTTATCTAAAATACGGGCATCGGCGCTAATTTCTATACCCTTGTTTCGAACATCGGCAGCATTAATTTTCTTGTAACTATAACCACTCAATGGATCCATCGGAAGATCAATTAACTGATTGGTGGCATCAGACTTATATACAGACACATCTAACCCAACTTTGTTCTTAAAAAAGCGTAGTTCGGCGCCTGCTTCATACGATTTAATTAACTGGCTCTTTACACTGTCGTTAAATAATTCACCATTTCTTCCGGCAGTTGTATTTCCGTTGGGGTCAGTACCGATAGTATAAGTATTATAAAGTTGATACGGATCAAGGTCGCTACCTGCAGCGGCATACGATCCTCTGATTTTTCCATAACTCAACCATGATGGAAGAGTGCCACCCAGCCGGGTAATCATATCGGTAAATACATAAGAAAGGCTTACAGAAGGATAGAAATATGAATTGTTGCGTGAGCTTAATGCAGATGACCAGTCGTTACGCGCTGTACCGCTTAAAAACAAATAACCATCATAGTTTACTTCTACCTGCCCGTAAATGGAATTGATTTTCTTTTGTCTAAAATCCTGACCAACACTTGGAACGCTGGCTGAATTTGTGACAGAAAATAAGTTTGGAACCTTTAAAGCACCGGCGCTACTGTTCAATTCAGACTGTTGCCAATGCTGTAAATTTCCACCCACCATAACAGAGCCACCCAACTTTCCAAACACGTTATCCTTATGTGCCGTAATCAAACCATAATAATTGGTTTGCTGGTATGTTTTTCTTCCCAGGCTATAATTACCTGTACTGCCGGGGGTTCCTCCGGCATATAATTTTGCCTCTGAGTTTGTGGCATACATATCTATCCCTGCATTGGCTTCAGCTGACAGCCAATCTGTAAAATTGTGTTTCAGAGATGCATACATAATAGACCGGTTGCGGGTATCTGAATTCAGGTTGTATTTTGCCGTCCAGTAAGGGTTTACGTTAGTTGGGCCTGGTTTGCCCCAGTAATATGAATTTCCGTTAGAATCCAGGGGATTTTTGAAATCGAGTATGTTCAATGTACGCGGTAAATTATCGATGATACCGAAAATGCTATAATCCTGCCCTTCGATAGACCTGTTATTTGCCGTAGCGTTTATAAACTGAACCTTGGTATCCAATGTCCAGTTTTCATTTTTGCCGAATTTGCTTACTGCTCTTGCCGTAAGGTTGTTGCGGGTCAATTTTTGACCTGGTATTATACTTTGATCGTCGAAGCGATTGTAAGATGCATAGACAGAAGTTGAGTTAACCTGCTGCTGAAAGGAAATGTTCTGATTGGAAATAACGCCGGTGCGAAAAAAGTTTCCTACATTATCGTACGACTGTAGTTTTACCTGCTTGCCGGCATAATTCGTTACGGTTTGGCCACTGATTTTTGGACCCCAGCTTAACGTAGATGAAGAATCATACCTACCCTCGGTACCCTGTGCATAGTCGTTCTGCATATCCGGATTGGTGAAAATACTTTCCAATCCTGTGGACGATGAAACGGTGATTCCTAAGCCTGGTTGCTTTTTACCTGTTTTCGTGGTAATCAAAATAACGCCGTTACCACCTTGCGAACCATATAAAGCTGCAGCGGTAGGACCCTTCAATACGCTAATGGATGCAATATCTTCCGGATTTACATCGCTTAAGGTATTACCCTGGTCGAGTGATGTATTGTAAAAACCATTGGAAGCGCCTAAGCCCACACGACCTGTGGTATTATCTACCGGAATACCATCAATTACAATCAGCGGTTGCGAAAGCCCTGTCAGTGAGTTGTTACCACGTAATATAATCTGAGAAGAACCAGCCGGTCCATTACCAGAACGCACCACCTGCAAGCCCGCCACCTTGCCAGTTAAATCGTTGACCAGGTTCTCTTCCCTTGATTCAACCAGGGTTTGCCCTTTTACTTCCTGTATCGCATAACCTAACGATTTTTTCTGCCTTTGAATGCCAAGAGCTGTCACTACTACTTCATTCAAACTGTTTTGTGCCGGTTGCAGCACCACATTAAAATCAGAAGCGTTTGCTACAAAGAGTTGAAATGTATTATACCCTACAGAAGAAAATTCCAGAGTAGCCGAAAGTTTTACATTGATCCTATAATTCCCTGAAGAATCAGAGAGCGTAGCATTCGAGGTTCCCACTTCGTGAATGGAAGCGGAACTAAGGGGACTGCCGTCCGGATTTTTAATGGTGCCGGAAACAGTCTTCTTGTCCTGCGCATGTACCTGCACAAAGCACAATGCTGCAAATAGCATAAGCAGCCATCGATTGGTTGATGTTTTCATGTCAGTTTGTTTTATGTTACTAAAAAATGGTTATGATCTTTTAATTGTCAGCAGTTTGCAGTAAGGAAGCCGGCATTCTATCCAATTCGTCATAGTGCTCCATTACTAAGGCAGCCGCTCCTATCAATTCAGCCTCGCCTTGCAGCGTCGATATTTCTATTTCTGTATT
>CAZZZH010000022.1:0-10561 GCA_964658445.1 Ilyomonas sp. | reverse complement strand
AGCCAAAGCTTGCCGGCAACCGAGCCCCTGCCACTGAGTATAATTAATTCAGGGTTCAATAAATGAATCAAAATGGCGATGGCTCTTCCAATGTGATAGCCGGCTTCTGATATTAAGTCGACAGCGAACTTGTCGCCTTTTAAAGCCGCCGCAATTATTTTTTTTGAGGTTTCTTCCACATTCTCCGGCGAAATATTTTTCAACATTGTAACCCTTCCCTTGTTAATGCCTTCAATCGCTTTATCTGCAATTACGGCTAAGGAAGCCTCCGTTTCAAGGCAGCCTGTTTTTCCGCAGGCGCACATTTTATTATTGATAAAAAGCGGTATGTGGCTAAATTCACCTGCAAAACCATTATTGCCTCTAAACAGTTCGCCGTTTATAATCATCCCTAAGCCAATGCCCCAACCTAAATTGATGACCATTACATTTTGCTTCCCGGCAGCCGCAGCAAATCTCAGTTCTGCAAGTGCTATCAGGCTCGAATCATTATCAATAAACACCCGTAAGCCCGTAGCCGATTCAATAGTTTCTACAACGCTTTTATTGTTTTCCGTTTGTAAAAAAGAATGGTTGATACCCTTTGCGACATCAACAAAGCCAGGCATTCCAATGCCGACTCCGGTAATTCTATGTTTGGATATACCTGAGTTTTTGATGAAGCTGGTTATATGATGAACAAGTTCAGGTAGTGCATTTTTATTATTAGCCAATATGAGTTGTACTCTTTTGATGTCCCCAACATAATGGTTGTTCATATCTACCATAGCAATGCTGGTCACCATTTGGTCCATAGATACGCTTACGATATAAGCAAAATCCGGAACCAGGGAATATACCTGCGGGCGCCTGCCACCCGTAGAAGTTGCCAATCCTGATTCAATGATTTTTTTATCTTCAATGAGTTCGGAAATAAGCCTTATAACAAGAGGGATGCTCTTATCCGTTCTAAAACTTAAATCAGAACTGGATTGGGCACCGAGAAAATACAACTGTTTAATCAGTTCCTTTTTATAAGCAGACTGTTTTGACAAGTCGTATTTTTTTGCTAAAGTAAGGCGAACTTCTTTAAAAAATTAAAAAGTCATTATTTTTTTATTAACAATAAATGGAAGTAGTATTATTCTAAAACAATCTTGTTATTGAATTAGCTGCATAACAGAACCCGGTATATAGAACTTGTTTACTAGTCATAGTCCTTTGAGATATTCCGAAGAGCGAAGTAAGTCTGCGATTTGCTTCGCAACTCTTTAGCTGATCACAAACAATAAAACTGCAGCATTACGTATAGGTTTTGCTTATACGCGACTTTGGACGTAGCTTCCTACTTTATACCATTTCATCATTACCAGATCAGCAACACAGCTCACTTTTCATTCTTCCTACCGCTCATACTTCTCGATACCGGCTCTCCATGAGTCTAAGTGATGTAATGAAGAATTGAGCGCCGTTTACGAGCCTTCAACTATGATTTACCGTCGTTTCAAGGAAAGACATTGCCTTTAAAACCGACGAAAGGGGAAACCAACCACTTAGCCCGCATTTTCTTTCCTTCTGCTCAACACTCCAAACGGGATAAAGAGTACTGCCGCAACAATGATGCACCAGCCAAACCAGTCGCCCCATTTGCTATACACGGTGTTTATTTTTTCGGGTACCAGCCAGCCTGTTAGTGTTGCCGCTTTATCGTTGTTGCTAAACGCTTCTGCCGTTATTCTTCCATACGGGTCGCTGATTGTCAGTCTTCCTTCGCGCGCCGTTCTTAGTTCTGCAAACCCGTTTTCCACACCCCGAAGAACTGCCATGCGGCAATGAAGCCAATCGTCAACAACAAAATCCCAGGCAGGCACCACCAGAAAACGAATACCCGATGCGCCATACTGATGAATGTATTGCGGAAAGTCGAGGTCTTTACAGATGGCAATGCCCGCAGGTGTATTGGCATAAGAAAACAGCCCGGGCCCGCTGCCCTTGGTAAACCAGTTTTCCCAACCACTTACCAGGTACACTTTGTTGTAATCGACCAATACCTTTCCCCCATCGTCAATTACCAATGCTGAATTATACACGTGTGTAGGCCCGTAGTTAACGTACCCGGCTATCACAAACACCTTGTTTTGCCGCGCAGCGTCAGCCAGAATCCCCTTCATGAGCGGGGCAGATGCGATATTGATGTTGATTGCCTTTTCGGGCAGCACTACCAGCTTAGCGCCTTGCTGCGCCAGTAGGGAAATCTGCTTCGCATAATACTCCGTAATTCCTTTCTCCTTCATAAAGTCGGGATGTTGCGATGAGAAATGCATTGCCTCATCGGCTACTACGAGTCCCATTTTTACGGGAGGCTCACTAGGCTGCTGTGCCAGTCTTGCTTCGCCAAAACCAAACACTAGGGCAAGGATGAGAAGCGAAAGAAGAAAGATGGTGTTGCGCGTTTTCTTTTGCCTGCGGTACCACCAGCCTACTGCAATGGCAGACGGAATAAACGTGACCATGAACGTAATGCCTAATATACCCATGACGGAGGCGACCTGTATGATTGGCAAACAGTTCATCTGCGTATAAGCCAAGCTCGATGCCGTTCCGTCGGGCGAAAACCGCATCATGATGAATTCTGTAGCGGTAAACAAAACCGGCAGGGCAAAGATACTTGTCCATGAATAGTGCGTGAGTACCCATTTCCGCACCAGCAACAGAACCAGCGCAAAAATGAGCGGCAACGCCAGCGTAAGTACGATGGCAAACGGCAACGAGGACACCACCTGCAAATAACGGAACCAGCTAAGCCGCCCGATGGCATACGAAACGAAGCCTAACCCGAAAGTGGCTTTTGCGCCCAACCGAAAAGAAAGCAGTAAGATGGGAATGGGCGCTACCCATAGCAGATACCAATACTCTCCGTATAAAGTATTAGCAAAGAACCAGCACAAACCCGAAACCAGACAAATTATTAGGATAGGGAGGAATGAAGACTTTGATGTAGGTGCATTGATCCCATCGATTATGGGTAAGTTTTGCGGCATTGATAGTGATGTATGGGGCAAAATTGCAGGTTATCGAGCCCGTTTTTGTAGTTCGATAAATAAATATTTAAAATGAAGAGTAGAAACCGTCTCTGCCACAGTATCAATACAGCAATCTCTTCTCTTCTGCAAGTGCCGGTGTGGGGACATTGCAGGAAAGAAAAAATAAAAGGCACAAGCAAAATGCTTGTGCCCGAAGGAGAGAATGAATCTACTTCATTATTTTTTGACTTTCCACGTTATCATCCACGATTAATTGTACAACGAATAGTCCGCTCTCTAATTCATTTGTGTGTAACGGTAGAGAGTAAGTACCGCTGGCAAGTGTGCCTTTATAAATCGTCTGAAGAACGGCACCGTTTACGGATAGCAATCGTAGTGCTACCGTTGCTTGCCTGTCAAGCTGCAACTGAACCCGGACATTGTTACCGGCAGCCGTTCCGAGAATACCCTGGGCGGAAACATTGCGGAGAACGAAAACTTTATTGACTTTGAACGTAGCCTGTATCAGATCGGATGATCTTATTCCTTCACAAACGATATCGTTCTCAGCTCTTTTCCATCATTGATTGTAAGCAAATAAGAGCCGCCTTTCAACCGGCTTACATCCATCTGCGTCGTCGATTGCTGGTGGCTCAGGGTTGTCATCCATACATAGCCCGTTACGTCGGCAACAGTAATCTTCGCGTTGGCGCCCGCATCTAAACCGGTAATGAGAATGTGATTCCTCGCCGGGTTAGGATAAACCAAAAGGGCAACCGGTGGCGCCGGCTTGGTATAAGCAAGCGTATCTGTATAAAGGGTAAGCGTGGCAACCGCAGCATTAATAACCTTTGCATAGTAAGAGCCGCTTTGTTGGGGTGTAAAGGTAGAATCACCTACAATGGTGTGAATGCCGGTACCACCCGCTCTATACCATTTGTAGGTATTGTTACTCAGCGTACCGCCTGCCGATACGGCTAGACCATTTCCGTAAGCATGAATAGGGATGGTTGCCTGCGGAACAATCACGTGAAAGAATTTGTCGGCAGTAATACACTCCAGCCCGTTGAAAGTATAATGGTTGTACGATACGTCCAGGTAATCAAGGCCCGGCCCTAATTGGATACAAGGATTTTGAGGCTGGCTAAACTCGTTATGGTCGAGAAACACATCCACCAGCGAGGGCTTATCGAACGCCCATTCCGGAATCGCCCCGCTGAAATGGTTATACCGCAGCGTCATCGCATACAACTCGGGTAGCGTGCTCAGTTCATCAGGGATCCTTCCCGTAAACTGGTTGTTCGAAACATTAATGACGAACAATTGTTTGCAATTTCCCAACCAGCGGGGCAGAGGTCCGCTGAATTTGTTGTTGCTCAGCACCAGGCTGAACAGTTGCGGAATATCCCCTGTTACGGGCAAAGGCCCGCTGAAATGGTTGTTGGACAGGTCCAGGTTAGTCAGGTTTGGCAGGGTGGCGAACGAATCAGGGAAACGGCCGCTCAGGTCGTTACTACTCAGGTTGATGGTCAGCAGCTGCAGTAACTTCGCCAGCGAAGGCGGCAGGCTGCCCGTCAGCTTACAAGTGTTGAAATCAAGATTGAGCAGGTGGGTAAGCTGCCCGATTTCTTTGGGTATCGAACCGGTGGTTCCCGTTACTCCCATTTGCACATCCTGCAGACTTACCAGGTTGCCAAAGGCAGGCGTCAGCTTCGCACCGAGGTTTGGGTTATTCCCCAGCACCAGGGTTTGCAGGTGCGTCAGCTTTGTGAACGACGGCGGCAAACCACCCTGCAGGTTGTTGTCACTAAGATACAAATTCACCAGGCTGTCCAGGTTGCCGAACGAAGCGGGTATATGACCCTGCGTGTTGTTCGAAGTCAGGTAGATCCCCGTTACTCTTCCCTTCTCCACCACGACGCCATCCCAGCTTGCGACAGGCGCGGCAGTGAGCCAATTGGCACTATATTTCCATCCGCTGCCGCCGGTACTGTTATAAAAGTCCACCAGTGCCAGCGAGTCGCGCGTGCTTACCTGCGCACCCGCAGTGTTTATTAGTAACACGAAGAAGAAGCTCCAAAAAAGAAGTAAAGTAGAGGTACGTTTCATGAAAGTAGGTTTTATACGGATAAAATATGACTGCGGAAAGATATTTGAAATGTTGAAATAAAAAAGCCTCAACACCTGCTATTCCATATACGGCAGCGTCATTGCTTTTTATTTTCTGCAATGTCCTGGGATGGAGACATTGTGAGGAAGAAATAAGAAGGGCACTTCGCAGAGCCCTCAGTGTGATATATTTCGCTGAGTTTGGAATATTTTGATAAGTCGGTTTTTTTAGAGTGAATGTAGCTGAAAGCTTTTTCAGAAGTTGCTCGTAGATGAAATCTACGAGCAGTGCAAGCCGCTTCATTAAATGTGATAAATTACGGTGAATGAGGGTTGCTTGAACTTTTCAATAGGCATCAAAAAGCTCAAATTTAATTTGATTCTCCCATTTTGCATCTTTTACATACTTGTAGGCATCAATCGATTCTTTCAATTTTTTTATGTTCCCCGATGCAATATATCTGTCAGAATTTTCTATTATACATACATTGTAATTGTGAGACATTGAAAAACTAAATTTTTTTAAGGGCTCTAGCGAATATAAGAGTACACGTTTTGATGATAGTGCAAATACATAATCCGTTAATGCTAGATCAGTAAAAATTTCAGGTTGATATTTAAAAACCAATGGGTAGTCTCCTATGATAAAAGTATCTTCTTCAAACTCATGCAATTGAATAAAGTAATCCTTGGGTTTTTCAGACATACTTTCTATATGCTGTAATGTGTAATTAAAAAATTCCATTCTCAGTATCTTAGGTTCGTCAATATCATCAGCCATTTTATCATTGATCTCTTGTGATAATGGACCAATATAAGCCCCTCTAATTATTTGTTCAACCAAATTATCGTTTGTGGGAAGGCGCCAAAATTGAATGATAATATAAATTAGTAAAAGTGACATATTTCCATCTGAAATAAGTTCTTCGCAAATGTCCTTTTCTTGCAACTCTTTTATTAGTTTAGAGAGTACATTATCAAACATCTGATAGAATTCATCTTCAATTAAGGAACTCTGGTTGCCATTATCGAAAGAAACTGTATTTCTGTACTTTCAAAAAATATACTTTTCGAGCTTCTTGATGAATTCAAAATTTGATCTTTATGCTTATCATATACATACAGAGCTCCACTAGAATTATAAAAGCTTTTTATTAGAAACTTTGGTATATAATGATGTCTAGAAGATAGTGGCATAATTGTAAAATTGCATGCTATGACTTGCTACTTATTGTCAATAGTAAATACAAACCTGCGTCAGCAGAATAATAAATGAAAGATAGATAGAATTAACGCTGCTGATGTGAGTATAACTGTTTTCTTATTATACAGCATCTTCCTCGCTGAAAGGTGGTTCTTGTATCAAAAAAAAGTAGAGGAATAAGTCACAATTAGCTATAGATACGGCGAAGTTGAAAACGTTTGCTGAGCTTCTACACAGCATGTTTCGTTAAGGTGGGTATTTGCTTAATCTTTTGTGCCGCATACTTTGCCTAACTAAAAGCCATTTACCATCTAATATTTTTTTCTATGTAGTTAATTAGATCGTCTGCCATGGCTTGCTGCTCCGACTGGCTGGGGTGGCCAGGCGTGTTTTTATACGGGAAGAAATGGGTAGTAATTTTGTTATCATGCAGGTTCGATACCGCTTGCTCAATATAATGGGGCCACGGTGAACCTTCTTTCGTAGCATCCATGTTGCCCAATGCACAAATGATGTGCGCCCGCGGGTACTTGTTGCGAATGTTTTGTACCAGCGTTTGGTAAGCGGCAACAATCGTCTCAGCCGTGGGTGCCGTGGTGTCGAAACGATGCTTGAATTCGGGCTGGTCAGGCTTCAACACAATCCAGGAATCGTTTTGAAACAAATTGATGACCACTATATCCGGTGTGTACTTCCTGAAATCCCATTTGCTGGGGGAGTCGCTGGGGTCGAGCAAGTCCCACATCTCAGGCATGATTTGCGGAAACCAGCTTACCAGTACGCCGATGCCGCTCCTGGCGATACAGCTATATTCGGCATTAAAATGACGGGCCGTAATGGCGGCATAGCTTAGATAATTGTCCTCAAACGGCGCCGATCCTCGGTCTTTCCCGGCAGTGTCGAGCACCGCATAGCCGCAGGTAATAGAGTTGCCATAAAATTCAATCTTCCGTTTTTTGGCAGGTGGTGCCGCAGCAACGGTGCTGTTACGGTCGAGCTCAAAATTATACAGCCAGGTATTGCCCCTTACCCATTCGGTGCGCTTAAACAGTTGCAGAGTATGTTTTCGGTTGGGCAAACCGGCGGCCAGCGTATAACTGTGTTTCACTGTATCGAGGTGTATATCTGGCAATACAGTGCCATCGACAATGACTTTAAAATAGTTCTCTCCGCCTTCATCTTTTAGGGTGGCTTTTATGTCCGTTCCGTTAAAGTTGATCGTAGCCGAACTACCCGACCAGATGAACTCTGCGGCATCGGGTGCAAAAAGGATTCTTCCGGCATAATGGATGTGAGGATCGCTACTTTTGATAATGGATTGCGACCACCCGGCATTGACAAAAAGCAGCACACAAAGGGCTGACAAAAGTGTTTTCATAGCTTACTGAAATGTGTTGACTACCACGCGTTGCTCTGGATAAAAAAGAGATCGTATTGCCGGTAAAGATAAGGTGGCTTTCGGCTTCCGCGCCGTCCTGACATCTGGAATAACAAGGGACAAGAGCTATCCAATTGCTGTTATATTACCCAACACAAATTGCTTCGGTTTTAAGTTGTTCCGGCTTCTCTTTAGTAAAAGACAGTATGGCTTTGTCCATCCACATTGAAAGCTTCCGTCATTAACTTTTTGTTGGTGTAACTATTCATTAGCTGTACATTGTCTACAGTAGGATAACCTTTGCCACTGACAGTTATAGTTTTTACTCTGCCAATACTGTTTAAAGAACGGTAAGCGAACTTATAAACAAGTTTGTTATTTACATAAGCTCCGGTTTGATATTTCTTTTGAGCCAGCTTCACTGTTTCGAAACTTCCAAAATAATGAACTAAAGAAGGGAGGTTAGTATATCTCGCAGTACCGACATAATACTCTGTCGATTGTTGTGAGGACGGGGCAGCCACAAAATGTACCGCTGCTGTATCTTTATCACCCACTATTCTGAGAATAACATCATAATCCGGAAGGCTGTAGGCAATAGTATTTTCGACTACCGCAACAAAAGTCAGGCTATCGCCGGAAATGTTGTATTGGGAAGGGATATCGAAAGAAATATTGCCGTACGAAAAATTATAACCGGCAGGGTTCGGAAGTTGAGCAACACCGTTTTTAATTATGCCGGCATCGGTTGCGTCGCCACTACCGTCCGGGTCACACGCTCCCATCGGATCAGAACATACCGCATCGGTATAAGTGCCATACCAATGATTGGTTGAAACAACCCCTTTCCCCGTCAAAGCCTCTGGTGCCAATTTATCCGTTGATAAATTATCACTGCCTGCGTTTGCTTTTGGTGCTACATCCTTTTGACAACCGGCTAAAATAACAAAGGCGAATAGAGTAACGGCAGATACCTTTTTAAACATAGAAATGGATTTTAGAGAAGCGAAATTTTGGTGATGGGCAAATATAATGGCATTCTTGAATGTAACCTACCCTTTTCTTCTCTCATCACCGTAGCTTATCGCCGGTAGTGCAGGCAGCTTCATTAGCGATAAACTATTATGGCGAGTCGGGGAGGGAAGTCAGCCAAAGAAATCATTTCTCACAGCCCGTCAATTTTGCCATACATCGCCCGGAAGCAATCCCAAGGTGTGTCTTTACCATCTTTAGCATCTTTTTTCCGTCCGTAAAAACCATCGAGGAAGTCACCGGCGCCGCTCCACACCGTCTGCATCATACCCCCAAAATGGGGCTTCATTTCTTCCGTAGATTGCTGGCGAAACTGAAGCATGTCTTCTGTTTGCAGCAACGCCAGGTCGGGCTTTTGCCAGGGGCAGGTCACCACGGTTAAGCCCTTGGCTGCAAACAGTACGGGTGTTTTGTCAGCCCGCTCGTAGTGCCAGTCACAGATCATCACGTCTTTCGGTATCAGGTCGATAGCCCGATAGGTATTGTTGTAGCTCGCCTCCCATTCACCAATGCCGGTGGTTTTGCCATCGATGAGGCGGTCGCCCCAAATCCAGAGCTGGCGGTGTTTGGCGGCCAGGTGGTCGCGTATGAGGCGCACTTCATCGGCAAACAACTGTGCTTTATCTCTGCCGCCACAGCGTGGGCATTGGTCTTCGCCCAGGTAAAACACCTCGTCCATGCCGGCATGAAAAGCATCTGTCTGGAAAGCATCGCAAAGCTCGTCCACCACATCAAACACAATCTTATGTACATCGGGGTGCAGCGGGCAATAGCTTTTGCAATACAGCTTGTCGGCATTCGGCCATTCGTAGTTGGCGGGTATCTTCACCCAGGGAGTTTCATCAAACTGCGGGTACACGGCTAAGAGCCTGTCTGTTATACTTGCCCAGCTTTGATGACCCAGCAGGTTCACCTGTGGAATAAGGCGGATGCCATTCTTCCGGCAGGCAGCCACCAGCTTGCCCACATCGGCTTTGCTCAGCGCAATGCTGTCTCTCAACTCGGGGTGCGTGGTGTATTGGTAGCTGTAATCGACCCGGAGGATAAGCGTATTCACCTTGCGGGGCGCCAGTTCTTCATTGATGAATTTTACAAACGCGTCTACCCCATTCGGCTGTGGCGCGCCAATGCAGAAACCGCGTACCGGCAGCAGGCTGTCGAGTTTGCTTTGCGAAAAAGAAGCCGTGGCGCTGAGGAACAGCACACACAGGAGGAGAAGGCGTTTCATCTGGTTACTTTTGGTAAATGTAAAGCCTGGCGGGATGGGATAAAGGGATTTTCTTTGGAAGAAATTGCCTTTTATGGTTACCTGTTTGGCTTTTTTTGGAAAGATTGTTTCTCCTCCGCAATGTCCCGGGGCGAAGACAATGCGGAGAAAAAAAGAAGAATTTTTATCCAAATTAAAATCCTGTGTATTTTATTTCTCCTTTTTTTTGGAGATAAAATTCAAATTGTAAAAATTATTTTTTTTTGTTTTAAAAGTGTTTCTAGTTTTAAGTATTAATTAACCACAAAATTTTCTACACATGAAAAAGATCTATGCTTTCTTTCCGGTGCTCCTCTATTCTCTTCTTCTCAATCATGCCTCAGCACAATGCATTAAGGCAACTCCCTGCTTTACCGATGGGTACGGTTATGTTTATCATTTTGGTAACGTACAGGTAACCGGCGTGAATGTTTACACTGCCGAAGGTACCTCTACAGCTTATGGAAGCAGCGACGCTTCTTTAAAACTGGATTTAACGGATGGCATTTCTAACGGCAAGGTGAAAATCGTTGTCAGAAATGCAGCCGAAGATGGTTGTGTTAACAACTCCGATTCTTTTATTTACACCG
>CAZZZH010000021.1:0-27358 GCA_964658445.1 Ilyomonas sp. | reverse complement strand
TATGTTGTTTTTGATGGCTATACCAAAATGAGCAGCGTCAAAATCATCCCCGAAGAAAGAAAAATTACCGGCTGGGTGTATAACGGCTACTTTGTTGACAGCAATCTAAGAAGCTATTTTGTAATCCAGTTTGACCAGCCGTTTGTTTCTTATGGTACCTGGGAAAATGTAAAAAATTCCATCTCCAATAATAAACAAAGTGATGAAGGCAAAGGCATTGGCGCTTACATTCAATTCAAAGCTGGCAGCATTGTGCAGGCAAAAGTGACTTCATCTTATGTCAGCCCCGAACAAGCGCAAACAACGCTCGACAATGAGTTAGGCAAATTTAAAAGTGTTGATGAAACCAAAGCTGCGGCTTATACCATCTGGAACAATGTGTTGAACAAAGTATTGGTAGAAGGTGGCACAGAAGAACAGAAAGCAACCTTCTATTCGTGCCTGTTTCGTGCATCGCTTTTTTCGAGAGAATTTTACGAAATAAATAAAGACGGCAAGCCTTATTACCGTAGTCCATACGATAACAAAGTGCATGATGGTTACATGTACACTGACAATGGTTTCTGGGATACATTTCGTGGTGAGCTTCCGCTTCATAACTTGCTGTATCCAACTATGCAAGGACATTACATGCAAGCCTTACTGGATGCGCAGCAACAGTGTGGCTGGCTTCCTTCCTGGTCGTTTCCGCGCGAAACAGGCGGAATGTTAGGTAATCATGCGATTTCTTTATTAACGGATGCCTGGGTAAAAGGAATCAGAACGTTTAGTCCTGACAGCGCTTTGAAAGCCTATTTGCATGAAGCAAACAATAAAGGTCCATGGGGCGGAGCCAATGGTCGCGCGGGCTGGAAAGATTATTACCAATTGGGCTATGTGGCTTTTCCTGAAAGTGGCGGCTCTACTTCGCAAACATTGGAGTATGCGTATGACGACTGGTGCGGTTATCATCTTGCCGATTTAACCAATAAGCCTTTTTACAAAGAAGTTTTTGGCAAAACAATCTATAATTATAGCAATGTTTACGACAGTGTAACCGGCTTCATGCGCGGTCGTGGTGAAGATGGAAAATGGACAGCTGATTTTGATCCGTTTAAATGGGGTGGACCATATACCGAAGGCAATGCATGGCATTGGCAGTGGTCCGTTTTTCACGATGTACAAGGCTTGATAAACATGATGGGTGGGGAAGAAAAATTCTATCAGAAATTAGACTCTGTATGGACTTCGCCCAATACAGTCAACGTAGGTTATTACGGTAGCATGATTCACGAGATGAAAGAGATGCAGCTCATCAACATGGGGCAATATGCGCATGGCAATCAGCCTATTCAGCACATGATTTATCTCTACGATTATTGCCGCCAGCCTTGGAAAACACAGCAGCATATTCGTGATGTAATGGATAAACTTTATCATGCAACAGAAAGCGGTTTGCCGGGCGATGATGACCAGGGACAAACATCAGGCTGGTATGTGCTAAGTGCGATGGGATTTTATAGCGTTTGCCCCGGCACAGACCAATATGCGATTGG
Organism: Ilyomonas sp.; assembly: GCA_964658445.1. Lineage (GTDB taxonomy): Bacteria > Bacteroidota > Bacteroidia > Chitinophagales > Chitinophagaceae > Ilyomonas. Next base: position 25,823 of record CAZZZH010000021.1, on the reverse strand, counting down.
CAGTCCTGTGTTTAATAAACTCACACTCACATTAGAGAACGGAAAAAAATTTATTGTTGAAGCGAACAACAATAGCAAAAGCAATGTGTATATACAATCGGCATCATTAAATGGTAAAGATTATACGCATAATTACATCACACATTCTGACATTACTAATGGTGGAACTTTTCATTTAGAAATGGGTAGCCAGCCTGCAATAAACAGAGGCATTAACGATGATGACAAACCGTTTTCTGTATCAAAATAATTTTCAAAAAGGATAGAGGTTCTTATTCCTGTTGGTGACAGTTTTCGTTACGACAGACTATCGGCAATTACTTTTATAAACTGCTTGTTATATGAAAAAACGATTCTTTGGCGCAGCCATTTTTATTTGCCTCTTAGCTGCATGCACCAAGGAGAATTTTCTTGATCAGACCACAACCACAGATCTAAGCGAAGCCACTGTGTTTTCAGACAGTGCTCGTTCAATGGATTTCCTTACGAATATCTATGCAAGTGTGGGCTTTAGTTTTAGTCCTACACGGTTTGGCGCAGCCGGCTTAGATGCTTCCTGTGATGAAGCGGAAGGTCCTTTATCGGCAACAATCACAACTTACAACCAGTTTGCTACCGGTGGTGTGAGCGCTTATAGCATAGCCACTGATGCGTGGAATACACCTTATACACAAATCCGTGCTGTCAACCAGTTTCTAAGTCATTTGCCAACCATTCCATTTAATGATATTCTTCGTAAACGAACACAAGGCGAAGCTCTTTTTTTACGTGCCTGGTATTATGCTATTTTACTAAAACATTATGGTGGTATTCCGTTGATCGGCGATACAATTTATACAACCACCGATAAGATCAATAACGTAAGAAATACGTATGAAGAATGTGTAAATTATATTACATCGCAATGCGATGCTGCGGCTGCTATCTTGCCGGTGAGCTATAGTGGATTGGACTATGGTAGAGCTACCAAAGGTGCCTGCCTGGCATTAAAAGCCCGCGTGTTGTTGTATGCAGCCAGCCCATTGTTCAATGGCGGCGGCAATACGCAAGACCCCAACTTAAAAGCGATTATTGGTTATCCTTCTTACGATGCAAGCAGATGGAATGCAGCAGCCGATGCCGCAAAAGCTGTTATGGATTTAAATGTCTATAGTTTGCATCAAAATGATACAAAGCCGGGATATGGTTTTTATGAAGTGTTCTTACTACGCAAGAATGAAGAATACATTTTTGCGCAGATGAATCCAAACAATCAAGATCTTGAAGCCTTGTGGAGACCACCTTCCCGCGGTGGCAGTTCTACTACAGGTTCTTTTCCGTATCAGAATCTGGTTGACGCTTTTGAAATGAGCAATGGACTTTCAATTACCGATCCTGCTTCGGGTTACGATCCAACCAATCCATATGCTAACAGAGACCCACGTTTGGAGCATACTGTTACTCATAACTTATCAAATATCTATGTGGCTTATGGAACCATATCGCCCGTGTATACTTATGATGGTGAGCCTAACGGTGATGGCTTTGGCGTAGGTACACCCACAGGCTATTATGGAAACAAAATGTGTAGTGATGATGTGGTTCCCAATTATCTCTTCCAAAATTCACCACGTTGTTTGCCACTGATGCGTTTTGCAGATATTTTGTTGATGTATGCCGAAGCTACGAATGAAGTAAGCGGTCCTTCGCAGGAAGTATATACTGCAGTAGAATCCATTCGTCAGCGTGCTGGTTTGAATCCTTATCAATTACCCACCGGCTTATCGCAGGATAGCATGCGCAAGGTCATTCAGCATGAAAGACAGGTAGAGCTTGCCTTTGAAGAATCGCGCTTTTGGGATGTGCGCCGCTGGAAAATAGCTGATCAAACAGAAACGCAATTAGAGAGAGGAATGCGTGTAACAAAGAACGCTGATGGCACTTATACATACACGGTTCAGGATGTGCGGAAGCATAATTTTAATACAGCAATGTACTTATGGCCAATACCGCAAAGCGAGACGGCAAAGTCAACAGATCTGCTTCAAAATCCGGGTTATTAAATTTTATTGATTCTGATAAAAAACAGCTTATGAAAGCGGCTTTACGATACCTGTCAGGAATACTGTGTGGCATTATTCTTTTTGCCTCATGCCAAACTACTAAAGATGCTTTGGTAGAACCACAGAAAGACCTGACCGGAACCTACAAAATTGTCAGTGTTACACGTAACGCAGTTGACATCACCCAGTATGTTGATTCAGCAGGATTCCGGCTGATATTAGCCAATGACGCAACCTACACATTGCAGAGCAACAACATACCATTTGTAGTAAACAGCAGTGGAAAATATTCCATTGATGATCCTCAGTATGCGTATCATATCACCTTCAACCCAACGGATAGCACAACCACTTTTGTAGGCAATATTGGTACGCCTGTCTCCAAAGGTTCCCGTAACCTGGTGGTAACGTTTAGCCCCGGGTGCCATGCAAATAGTTATGTGTACACGTTTGAAAAATTTTAGTGAAAAAATTGACTTATGCAGGTAGCAAAACCAAAAAATAAAAAGACAATCAGGTATAAAATTTACTTCGCTTTATTCATCCTGTTTGCAGGGCTGGTCATTGCAGCGTGCGTACCTACCATTACCATCCTCAACCAGCAGTCGGGTGTAGTACCCGGCGATACGGCTCACATGGAAATCAATTTACAATGGGCGGTTATCAACCTCGATCATACACAGCGCCAGATTGTAGGTATTTGTGTTCCTAAAAGCTGGAACGCAGCACAGACTACAACAATGATTTACAAGAGCGACGTAGGCGATGGTAATATGGTCTTGATACCGGATGGCATTACAGACCCGGCAACCGGCTTATCTTATCCGGCTGCTTTTACCAAGAAGTTTGGTATAGGTCCCAACTACATTAATGATATGGAATGGGTTGCCTTTTGGTCTGATGTAGCGCTGAATGGTGCTAATGGAACGACCATAAACGGGCAGATATATATCAACATCAAAACGAGTACAGATAATTTGAATTTTAAGCCTGGTTTTGCCATGTGCGAGGATGGCGATGGCTTGTCTGATAACAACTCCGGCTATTATACCAGTTTGTTTGGCGATTGTATGCAAGTGGCAACTGCCGACGCAGATAATATACAGGACTTCTGCAATCCCCAGATTGGCACATTCGATCCGGCCAGTGCTACAGACAATGATATTATTACTATCACTTACAATGGCAGCCTTGATGCATCTGCTTTAAAGAACGAAACGGATATTTATTTCTGCGCCAAAGGTTATACAACGGATGGTGCCGTAATAGATATCTGCCAGCAAACAGACGCCACAAAGCTTATTCCTTCAGGCTTGCAGCAATGGCGCATAGACTTTTGGCCAAAGAAATTATTTAACCTGCAGACCGGGCAAAGCTTATCCAGGATAGAATATTATTTTACCAATAAAGATGGTTCGCTGAAGACGGGATATGGCAACACCGCCGATCCGTTCAAGTACACTTTCAAATGTAAATAAGGACGTATTAAGTACAAACAAGCTTGCTGCTGTATAACTATAAACTGACTCTACAAACACACTGATAAAGGCTTACGGTATGAAACGATATCTAACAATATTTCTCCTGTTTTTGATGGCTTCTTTGCCTGCTTTCTGCCAGCAGGTTACCGTATCGGGAACGGTGCTGGATGATTATGGGCATGGAATAAAAGGCGCCACTATAAAAGCCAAAAACACTTCTGCTTTATCAGATGCAACAGGTCAGTTTCAAATTATAGCTGCTAAAGGAGAGGTGTTGATGTTCTCTTATGCAGGGTTTAAAGAAAGCGAAATTAAAGTAGACAGAGATTCTATTCCTGTAGTGCTTGTAAAGCTTACCCGGAGCGATATTCCGAATGGAGATAAAGTAGACGTTCTATACGAAGTAAAAGATGCAAACAAAATACTGGGTTCTGTTTCCACCATCTATACCAATCAATTGACAACAACCCCATCACCTACTTTTGCATATGCATTAGCCGGTAGGTTACCCGGTTTATACACGCAACAAAACAGAGGCTGGACAGCCACTAACAGCACATCATTAGTTGCACAAGATTTAAATGGTTTGTACTATCCTGTTCAGGGAACCATTGGCGCCAAAGGACCTACTGATAATACGGAAATCACATTGCGGTTGCGCGGGCAAACACCAGTAACATTTATTGATGGCGTGCAGCGCGATATCTATACCATCGACCCGGAAGACATTGAATCGGTGTCTGTTTTAAAAGATGCACTGTCAACTATTTTGTTGGGTCAGCGTAGCTCACGAGGTGTGATATTGGTAACAACTAAGAAGCCCATTGCCGGCACACCACATGTATCATTATCAGCACAAACAGGCATACAAACTCCACTGGGTTTGCCCGACCCATTACCAGCTTACCAATATGCTTATTTATATAATGAAGCACAAACTAATCAGGGCAATGCGTTGGCTTATAGCTACGATGATTTCGACGCCTACAGAACGCATTCAGATCCTTATGGTCATCCGGATGTTGATTGGTTCAATACCATTCTAAAAAAGAGCTCAGAAATCAGCCGTTACAGCCTGAATGTAAGTGGTGGTAGCAGTGCAGCCCGTTATACAGTAGGCCTTAGCTATCTGGATCAGGAAGGTTTATTTAAAGGAAGCAACCCGGCTTACGAAACCAATGCTTCTATCAAACGTTATTCTATTAATTCGACAATTGATGTGGATGTAACCAAAGAACTTACAACCAAACTACAGATCTATGCACGTGTGCAGGATGGTAACCAGCCGGGCGGCACAACCGATGGCATTATCAGCAGTATGTATACTACGCCCAGCAATGCTTACCCGGTATTGAATCCAAATGGTTCATTTGGCGGCACGCAGGCATACCCAACCAATCTGTATGGAAGACTCACCAGCTCTGGTTATTTGCAGGATTATACAAGAGATATTTTTGCTAACCTTGAGCTCAATTATAAGTTTGACCGCTTTATAAAAGGCTTGTGGGCAAAGGCGCAAACCAATGTATCTGTTTACTCATCCAATTCTGTAAACCGTACCGCAGGCGCCCCAACTTTTAAATTAGCAGTTGGCAACTCCGGCGATACTACTTATAATCTTTACAATAAAGCATCCGACCAGGCAAACACATTTAACCTTACTTACAGCGCACAGTATTGGTACCTGCAAACGGCATTGGGTTATACAAGACAATTTGGTAAGCACAACGTAAATGCAAAGCTGTTTTACGACCAATACGAAAGTATTTTCGATTATGATCTTCCTGAAACCAATCGCAACATTGCAGCTACGGCTTCTTATGATTATGCGGGTAAATATTTTGTAGAAGGAGCGCTTAACTATAGTGGTAACGACCGCTATCCGCCCGGTCATCATTTCGGGTTGTTTTATGCTGCTGGCTTGGGTTGGAATATTGCACAGGAAAATTTTATCAAAAACAACAGCAGTCTTAACTGGATTAACAATTTAAAGCTTCGTTCTACTTATGGTAGAACCGGCAATGATAATGTAGGTTATTTTAGCTGGCGCGAATCGTTCCAGATAGATATTGTGAACCCAACCTATCCCATCAGCATCAACCGTGCATCGCAAGGTGTGGCGCAACAAACCATGCTTGCCAATCCAAATATTACCTGGGAAAAAGCAAACAAGTTTAATGTAGGCCTTGATGTGGCTTTATTCAAAAATCACTTCCAGTTTACGGGCGATTATTATATTGATCGTTACTACGATTTATTACAAAATCGGGGTAAGCAACCTGCTTTAATAGGATTGGCTTATCCACTTGAAAACTTAGGTATTAATCGGTACAGCGGCGCTGAGTTTTCGGCAACTTATCAAAACAATTACCGCAACTTCCATTACTTCATTACTGGCAACGCAACACTGGAAAAATCCAAGGTGTTATTCAGCGATGAAATACAGGAAAAATACGACTGGAACTATCGCACAGGTCAGCCCGTTGGGATGCAGTTTGGTTATGTATCGGAAGGATTTATACAAACGGAAGCCGAAGCTGAAACCAGTGCGCACATTGCCGGTTATACATTGCAACCCGGCGATATTAAGTACAAAGATTTGAATGGTGATGGAACCATCAATCAATACGATCAGCAAGCCATTGGCGAACAAAAACCCTTGTTCTATTATGGTGCGTCGGCAGGTATTTCTTTCAAAGGTTTCGATGCAAATATTTTACTGCAAGGCGTTGCCAACAGAACCTATTTGTTGAACGATTATGCCTTTGGTGCCACAGGCACCCAGCAGGCTTATACCTATATCATCGGACGCTGGACGCCTGAAACTGCAGCAACAGCTACTTATCCAAGATTAACGCCCGGAATTAATATCAACAACGATGTGGCAAGCAGCTTCTGGATGAAGAACGGAGATTACTTCCGTATTAAGAATGCCGAGGTAGGTTATACATTACCATTGAAGTTTACCAACCATATCAAGATATCATCTGTGCGCTTTTTTGTAAACGGGCTGAACCTCTTTACCCATGCGGCTTTCGACCGGGTAGACCCTGAAGTGTATGGTCAGGTTTACCCGATACAGCGCGTTGTAAACTTTGGTGTAAACGTGAAATTTTAACCAGGAAAATGAAGTATTGAAACCTAATCAGTTCAGTCTTTCAACAGGAATAATTATGAGAAAATTTTGTCTGATATTTTTTAGCGCAGCAGCCGGAATTGCGATGTTCGGATCCTGTAAAAAATATTACGAAAGTGTACCGGTAGAAGCCGTTACCAGCGATTATATCTGGGATACAAAAGATTCAAACGGCATTTATGCCAGCCAGTTTTTATTTTCTATTTATTCGTCATTGCCAGATGGCACCAACCGCATTAGTGCAGACTTTTTAGATGCCGGTTCAGATGATGCAATTACATCCAAAACAACGGCCGCGCCAATCACATTGCTGGCAACAAACGGCATAACCATTTTTAATAATCCTGATGATGTATGGACGACCAGTTACGCTTCCATCCGAAAAGCGACTGACTTCTTAAATAACTTTGGAAAAGTGCCTTTAAAGAATGCTTATGAAAGGCGTTCCTGGTTTGGCGAAGCGCGTTTATTACGAGCCTTCTTTTACTGGGAACTGGTAAAGCGTTATGGTGGTGTTCCGCTGGTTGGCGATTCAGTAAAAACACTGTCTGATGATGTGCAGATTCCCCGCAGCTCGTTTGCAACTTGTGTTAACTATATCGTTAGTGAATGCGACAGGGCAAGAGACAGTCTTCGCGATGATCCTGTAGACCCAAGCAGCTATGGCAGATGGACAAAAGATGGAGCACAGGCTTTGAAAGCGCACGTGTTGTTGTATGCTGCCAGCACATTGTACAATGGCGGCAATGTTGGCGATTCATTGAACGGCTATTCAAGCCTTGATGCCAGCCGCTGGAAGCTGGCAGCTGATGCGGCAAAGGTGATTATGGATGAAGGGCATTACCACTTGGAAACAGACTTTAAAGACATATTCCTTTCGCAGCAAAGCCCGGAAGTAATCTCCATGAAAACTAACGGTCTATACTTTTTCCTGGAGACACAAAATGGTCCAATTAACTATGCTACGGCGCCGGCTTCGGGTAATACAAGTCCAACCCAGGAATTAGTAGATGCGTATGGCATGAGCAACGGGCTGCCCACTACCGACCCAGCTTCCGGTTACAACCCGGATAGTCCATATAACAACAGAGACCCGCGCTTGTCGTATACTGTTTTATACAATGGTGCACAATGGCTCGGCACAGCATTGCAGACTTTTAATGGCGGCATCAGCCGGCCGGGTGGTACCACCATTCAAACCAGAACAGGATATTATCTGCGCAAGTTTATGGGCAACTTTGAAAACGAAACATCGTACTCAAATCATTACCACGACTGGATTTATTTCCGCTATGCAGAAATACTGCTCAACTACGCAGAAGCTTCGAATGAATTTGCAGGTCCGTCGGATAGTGTTTTTAACGCGGTTGAGGCCATCAGGCAGCGTGCAGGGTTAAATCCATACACGTTAGATCGCAGTATTTCGCAGGATTCATTGCGAACCATTATCCGAAATGAACGACATAAAGAATTTGCTTTTGAAGAACAACGTTACTGGGACATCAGGAGATGGAAAATTGCAGGTCACATTTACAACGACAGCCCATTGCATGGTATCAGTATTACCAAAACAGCCGATGGACTTTTATACAATGTAGTGCCGGTATTAACTACCGCATTTGATGAAAGTAAAATGTATTTCTACCCGATACCAAACACTGAAGTGGTGAGCAATATAAACATGCGCCAAAACCCGGGATGGTAATCAATCAATTCAAAAAGAAGTAACGAATCATGAAGAAATTTTTAGCCATACTGCAGGTGTTGTTATGCTTTGTAGCAGCAACAAAAGCACAGACCGTAACAGGAACGGTAACAGATGCCAATGGTCCTCTTTCTGCCGCTTCAGTTGTTGAAAAAGGAAGCACTACAAACGGTGCCATTACCGACGAAAGTGGCAACTTTAGAATTACATTAAGAGGTAATTCAAAAACCATCACGGTAAGCAGTGTTGGTCATGTATCACAGGATGTAAGAATCGGTGCGAAACTGACGGGCATTACAGTAGTGATGCAGGCAGATGATCAATCGCTCAACTCGGTAGTGGTGGTGGGTTACGGTACTAAAAAACGAATTACCAATACGGGTTCTGTCAGTACTATTTCAGGCGAAGCCATTCGTCATGTTCCTACCTCGAGCGTACAAAATACGTTGCAGGGAAAACTCCCTGGCTTCTTCTCTGTGCAGCGCGGGGGACAACCAGGAAAAGATGCTTCTGACTTCTTTATCCGTGGTGTAAGTTCATTGAATCCGGATGGTAACCGACCGCTGATTATTGTTGATGATATTCAATACACCTACGAGCAGTTGGCTCAGATAAATGTAAACGAAATAGAAAGTATTTCTATTTTGAAAGATGCTTCCACCACAGCTGTGTATGGTATCAGAGGTGCGAATGGTGTGTTGGTTGTAAGAACACGCAGAGGTACTTCGGGCGTAGCGCAGGTAAATGCACGCGTAGAAGCAGGCGCCAATTCGCCAACCAGAAAGCCTAAGTTTTTAAATGCCTATCAGTCGGCTTCTTTGGCCAACGAGGCGTTAGCCAACGATGGTTTGCAACCGCAGTTTACACAATACCAGTTGAGCCAGTATCAGTCGCATCAGCAACCATATTTATATCCCGATGTAAACTGGTATGATGTGGTTTTTAAAGATTTTTCGACTCAGGCAAATACAAACGTGGATATATCGGGCGGTACCGATAATGTAAAATATTTCATCTCCATGGGCGCTTTTACGCAGAACGGCAACCTGCGCAACTTTACCGACTCGCGAAACGAAGGCGTGAATAATCAATACTTCTATCACCGCTATAATTTTAGAAGCAACTTAGACATACAGGCAACCAAATCATTAAAACTCCGCTTTGATGTAACGGGCAGGTTTGGTCAGATTAATAATCCACTGGTGGCGCCGAATACAACAGCTACCAGCATCATGTCTGAGATTTACAACTATGGTATTATTACTCCTTTTGCCGCGCCGGTATTAAATCCTGATGGCAGTTATGCATATGCGTTTGGGTCAAATCTTAGCAATTTGCCTACCATCAATGCACGCTTGGCAACGATGGGGTATACGAGAAACAGCCGTACCGATTTCAATACACTGTTTGATGCTACGCAACGTCTGGATTTTATTACGAGAGGCTTATCTGCCGAAGTGAGGATTGCTTATGCCGGAACAAATGATATTACCCGCACACAATCGCGTGGAGCCACGCCACCGGCATATCATTACGATTCTACGGGAATCTATACGTTGGATAAAAACGGCAAGTACAACTTAGCGCCATTTGGCTTAAGCGGCAGCAATGATTTGTATGACAGGCGTGTCAACATACAAGGCTTTATCAATTACGACAGAACGTTTGGTAGCCATCACTTCTATTCACTGGCCCTTTTTAACCAGGAAAATTACACAACTAAAAACGGAAATGCATTGGATGTGCCTCAGAAATTAAGAGGCTTAACAATGAAAGTGGGTTACGATTATAAAAGTAAATACCTCGCCGATTTTAATGCCGGATACAATGGCTCTGACCGTTTTAGCAGTGGTCACCGCTATGGCTTTTTCCCTGCCGGAAGCTTAGGCTGGAACTTAGCGGGTGAAGATTTTTTTAAAAGAGCTCTCCCTATATTCCAGTTGTTTAAAATAAGAGCTTCCTACGGTTTGGTGGGTTCAGATGCGGTAATTGACAACCGTTATTTATACCAGCAAGTTTATATAAGGCAAGGTTTGCCCAACTATTATTTTGGTACAACAGCCAATGCCACTTCCGGAATTTATGAAGGCAGTTTAGGCAACGCAGATGTTACATGGGAAAAATCAAGAAAGGGAGATATTGGTGTTGATATTAACATGCTGAAAGATAAAATTTCTATCACGGCAGATTACTTCAACGAATTCCGTTACGACCAGTTGTTCTTTCCACAATCTATCTCCGATATTATCGGTGTTGGTTTTGCGCGCGAAAATTTAGCATCTGTTCGCAACCATGGTTATGAAGGTTCTATTCGCTTTCAAAGTCATATTGGTAAGGTTGGATACGATATCACTGGTGTGTTCTCGTATGCTAAAAACAGGATAGTTTACGAAGATGAACCATCGCCTGCTTACCCATGGCTGGCACGTACCGGGCATCCTATCGGGCAACCGTTTGGTTATACAGCTATTGGCTTTTACGAAAGCGAAGAAGATATTCAAAAAAGTCCTAAGCCTAACATCGATCCAAGTACCATTAAACCAGGAGATTTAAAATATAAAGACTTAAATGGTGATGGTATCATTGATGAGCGTGATCAGGGTCCTATTGGCAAACCCAATCTTCCTAACACCAGCGCTGGCGTTACATTGGGCGTGCATTATAAAGGTCTTGACATAAGTGTTTTGTTTCAGGGCGCCTTCAACTATAGCTTTTCAGTTACGGGTATCGGCATACAGCCCTTCCAAAGCCAGTGGCAGCCGATTCATGAGCTGAGATGGACACCAGACAATGCGGATAATGCGAAGTTTCCGAGGCTGAGTTCTAACGCTTCTTACGAAAGCTCGCCAACTGCTTATCCATCCAGTTTCTGGCTCATTAATGCCTTATATGTTCGTATGAAAACGGTGGAAATTGGTTATGCACTGCCGAAGAAAATACTACCCTTTAAGATCAACAATGTAAGGTTTTATTTTAGTGGTTATAATCTCATTACATGGACTAACTTCAAGCTCTATCAGCAAGATCCGGAAGTGGCTTCCAACACCGCAGGCGATGCTTACTTAAATCAGCGTGTAATGAATTTAGGTGTACAGGTAGGTTTTTAGAATAGATATTTAGAAAAGCACACAAAGCCTGGTTTTCATACTAGGCTTTGTTGTTTATATATTTACAGCCATGTTATTGAATCAATATAAGTATGGTAATACTATTGCGGTATGTATATCTGCCATACTTGTTTTTATTGCTGTATTAGAAATCAATTTTGTGCTTGCGTGGATATGCTTTGTACCACTGTTTGCCGTGTTACAAAACGATAGGAAGTTTTTAAAAAATGGAGTTGCTTTTGGTATAACACTCTCGATTGTTTCATTCTTCTGGATGATACCAGGCGCACAACGCTTTACAGGTTCGGGCGTTATGTATGGTATTGCTGTGTTTCTCTTTTCAACGCTGATATTGACCTTGTATTGGGTGGCTTTGTTTGCCTTATTTTCTTTTCTGCAACGACCAATAAAAAAGAACTCAGATATAGTTGTAAATGCGATTACAGCAGGATGCCTTTGGGTGTTGGGAGAAGCCTTAATGGCGCTGGTTTCACTGCGTATGCCGTGGTTTTTATTTCGTTCCGGTATTTGCGTCTCAGGAAATTTGTATGCCATTCAACCAATCTCGTTGCTTGGTGTTGGCGTCGCTACTTTTTTTATTGTGATGGTCAATTATTTGATTGCATATGCTATTGTAACAAAGAGATATAAGCAACTGTTTTTACCAGCTATCATTGTGACTGCTTACATGGCTTCAGGCTTTCTTATTCTGTATGTTTTTGAACAACAGAAGACGACGTTGAAGCCTATTAAAGCAGCAGTATTGACCGAGAATATTCCGCCGGAAATGAGATGGGATGACGCGAACGGAAATGCATTAGTGGAACGACTGTTAGGGCTTGCCAAATCGAGTGTGCAGTTGCAACCTGACATTGCTGTTTGGTCAGAATCAACCGTGCCGTGGACGTACCGCCCGAACGATGATTTTGTAAAGGAAATACTGGCGATTACAAAGCCAAAAAATATCACGCATATATTGGGTATCAACAGCGATTATGATAGTTTAGAAGTGTATAATTCTGTGTATTCTATTTTGCCAAACGGAAAGGTAACAAGCCGTTACGATAAGCGTTACCTGCTTGGCTTCATTGAGCAGCCGGTTGCGGGCATCATCTTTCCTTTTTTATCAAGCGGTGGTTTTGTTGTTGCAAGCGGCAGCAAGTGCCAACCTTTACAAACGCCTTATGGAAAAGCTGGCATTTTAATCTGTAATGAATCTACCGTTTCTTCTGCTGCAGCAGATCTCGTAAACAATGGTGCACAGTTTATTTTAAACATGAGCAACGACGGTTGGTTTAGCGATACCTACATTGCTGACCAGCATTTTTATAATGCAAGATTGCGGGCTATCGAAACAAGAAAAGATGTGGTGGTAAACAGTAACGATGGCATTACAGGATTGATACAAGCGTCCGGTGAAGTGGTGAATGCGCAGCGCAGCAGCGAACCGAATGCAGAGATTGCAATGATACAGCCTAACGACTTCACTACATTGGCAACCTCATCACCGTATATCATGTTGTGGCTGTCGGGTTTGGCAGTGGTGATAGCTGCTATATTTCGTTTCAGAAAAGGTAAAACTTTATAAGCTGCTTTTATAGGTATAATCAAACAAAAATTTCAGGTTGTTAGTTCCGGTAGATTGTTTGCCAAAACAGACTTTTTATTTGCATTGAGATAGGGTGCAATGATGTATAAAGCAATGCCCGAGACAAACAAAAACACGGACAGCACTTCAGCTTGTGTAGGATGAAAACCAAGAATATTGTATCGCACATCTACGCGTATCTGTTCTATTAAAAAACGTTCGCTGGCGCATAGCATGAGATAGATAGCAGAAGTGCGCCCGGCAAGTTTAATGTTCCTCCGGATGAACAACAAAACAGCGGTTAAGAGTAAACCTGCTATCAGCTCGTACAAAGGCGTTGGATAAACAGGAACAGCGAGATGATAACAGTAGTTATCCCACGTGCAGTCTTTCATGTAGATGCCTTTGTTGATGATATTGTGTGGGTAATCATAAGACCAAAGCCAGTCGGGCAGCCAGCGAAACGGATTGGGTGCCGGATGGGTAATACCCCAGTCTCCATCACCGCCCACTTGGCAACCCAGACGACCCAAAGAATAGCTAAGCAATAAGGAAGGCGTCAAGGCATCTGCCATGCGCATACGCTGCACGCCCCATTTGTAATGATACCACCACATGGCAAACGTAGCAACGATAAGCCCGCCCAAATAAGCAAAGCCTTCTGATGAGAAAAAGTTGCTAAAAGGTGCTTTGATAAAATGGTTCCAGTTTTCTGCAATACCAAAAAACCTGGCTCCTATTACACCGGAAATACCTGCGACAAGAATGCCTTTAATAACGCCTTCATGTGGGTACACTTTTACCATCTCTACCTTGGGTGTTTCTCTTTCCTGTTGGTTGTTTTGAAACCAGGTAATCAGTGCCCACAGAGCACCTGCTATCAAGCCGCCTACCCATGTGCCTTGCCCTGAGAATATGAAAGCAGCCGTATTGGTAACAGTACCCGGCTGCAAGGCTAAATACAACAGTTTATAGCCGGCTATGAAGCCAAGTATAAAATGAAACAGCAGTAATAACAGGCTTGCCGGTTTACCAATGGTAAGAGGTACTAGGCGATAAGTGAGTTCGCTTCTTCTTTCTTTTCTTTTTAACTCGTAACACCAAAGCCAGGCACCGGGAATAAAAGCGATGGCGATAAAAAAGCCAACCGAGTTAATGGCTTTTAAGGCTGGAATGCTTATCCCAAACATGTCTTTGAATGCATAATAGAGATTGGGATACATAAAGCAATTGCGAAGGCAAGATAATAGTTGATAAGTAAAGTGTAGTAAATGAAAAAGCGATTGGATTACTGCTATAACCTTTTACTAACTGCTTTTACTCCGTAAAAACAAACTTCTTTCCGGCGGTGATGCCTTTCATGGTATCGGTGCGGAAGGGAAGGAGCGGCAGACCTTGTTTGTTGTATAAGTCGAACGTGCCGGGGTTGTTCTCCCAGGCATAGCGAACGGCTACAGGAGCCGTTACAGAATCGCTATAGACAACAATGGCGTTATCGTTCCTGATGTAGGCTTTTGCCCAATGAAAAACACTGTCCTGACCAGCAAGACTAAAGCCACTCACATAGCCGTATTTGTCTTTTGTAATGATGCTATCGCTGAGATAAACCACAATGCTATCGCCTTTTGTTTCGCTGCTTTTATACATTGGACTTACGTGCGCAGAATCCTGACCATAAGCAACTTTAAGAGCCGCTATACCAAGACGTTTGCCCACTTCCTGTTTGTTTTTAGGATGGATATCATTTGCTTCGCCAACATCTATGGCGGTGGCTATGCCTGTGTTGGGTAACGACAATGCAGAAGCCTGTGCTTCACGCAACTCTGCCCAATCGGCACCCGGCTCCGAATTGTAATTGGCTAGCTGTACAAACAGGAACGGAAGACTATCCTGATGAAAATGAGAACGCCAGTCGGTAATCATAGCGGGAAACAAGTCTTTGTATTCTTCCGCGCGACCACTATTGCCTTCACCCTGGTACCAGATAATGCCCTTGATAGCAAGTGATGTGATGGGTGCAATATTGCCATTGAATAAAATGGTGGGTGAGCCAAAAATGTAGGCGTTGGGAACGAGCGGTCTTTTGAAGTCTGCTGCGTTGATCTTTACGCCGGGCTTGTATAACCAATTGCCCGCCCAGCGCGGATCCCAGAACATATTGTACATGCCACCTTTGTTACCCGCATCGAATACGCGGGCAACGAGGACGTTGCCGGTTGGCTTCAATACTGAATCTGGAACGGTATAGCCACGAAGATTCTGATTGCCATAAGACTCACCAATCTTTACTCCATTTACCCATGCGATGTCATAATCATCCACAGGACCATAACCAAAGTGGAAATCGCCTTTGAAGCCGGGTGGCAAATCAAAGGTTCTGCGGAACCAGACGGAGCCATCATAATCCGGCAAGCCTTTGTCTTCCCAATAACCGGGGAGTTTCATCACTTTCCAGTCAGATGTATCGGTAGAGGGTTTATACCATTGCTGCGTAAGACCGGGATCGTTAACGAGGTAATACTTCTGTTCCCAGGCTGCTTTTCCTTTTTCAAAATCTGCCTGCATTTCTTTCATGCTTTTGCCCGGGGCGAGATATGTATTGTAGTACGTATCAAATTGGGGAAACCGGTGAACGGCTTCGTTGCTCATCCATTCTTCTACTGCCGTAGCGCCGAGGTTATCGGAGATTAAACCAATGGGCACGTTCATGTGTTCCTGAACATAACGACCGAAGAAAAACGCAACGGCGGAGAAACCCTGGATATTAGACAGAGAAATCGTTTTCCATTCGCCACCTTTAATGGTATCCTGCGGAACATAATCGGTAGCTATGGGAACTGTAAAGATGCGGATGTTGGCATTGCTGTCACGCAGGCTATCGGTTTCCTTTTCCGCCAGCTGCCGTACTGCAAACTGCATATTGCTTTGCCCGCTGCAGACCCAAACATCGCCAAAAAGGACATTGTTTAGAGCAAGGGTGTTTTTGCCTGAAAGAGTGATGGTATAAGGACCACCGGCAGACTGAGCGGGTAAGATAATCTTCCATTTACCATCTTTAGCGGCAGTGGTTTTGTAGCTGTTGTTGTTGAATGATACGGTGATCTTTTCTCCTTTGTCTGCGGTGCCCCAGATGGAGCAAGGCTTATCGCGCTGCAAGACTATATTGCTTTGGAATAAAGCAGACAACCTGATATCCGCTTTGGCTATGCAGGCGGAACCTGAGAGGAAAAGGAGGCAAAGTATTCTGCAAGTTATCTTCATGTGTGATGAGAAGCTGATTAAGAAAAATGACAGTTAACCTTTATTGACAACACGATAGCGAAGCTATTTTATTCTACATAACTGAACTGCTTGCCGGCGGTAGATAGCTGCCAGTTATCGGTGCGGAAGGGCAGCAGGGGCAAGCCTTCTTTGCTGTATAAGTCCAGTTCACCGGGGTTGTTTGCCCAGGCATAACGAACGGCTGCCGGATGGCTTACAACAGCGTTATAAACTGTTATTAACCCGTTGTGAAGATAAGCCTGCGCCAAGTGGAAAACGCTGTCGCTGCCGGCAATAGAGAAGCCACGGATGTAACCGTATTTATCTTTGGTAAAAACAGGCTCGGTTACCTGAACTATTATACTGTCGCCGCTGGTTTGATAGCTTTTGAAGGCAGGCGAGAGATGTGTTGAATCCTGACCATAGGCTACTTTCATGGCGGCTATACCAAGACGTTTGCCTACATCGATCTTATTCTTTGGATGGATGTCTCTCGCCTCACCAATATCAATGGCGGTAGCAATGCCGGTGTTGGGTAATGATAAAGCAGAAGCCTGCGCCTCGCGGAGTTCGGCATAAGTGAGACCATCGGGATTGTTGTTGTTATCGTAGTTGGCAAGCTGAACAAAGAGAAACGGAAAGTCGCCCTGATGGAACTGTGTACGCCAGTCCTGTATAAACGCAGGAAAAAGTTGCTTGTACTCTTCCGCTCTATCGGTATTGCTTTCTCCCTGGTACCAGATAGCGCCTTTGATGGCAAGTTTGGTTATGGGTGCAATGTTGGCATTATACAATATAGCCGGGGAGCCGGTAAGGTTGGCGTTGGGAATGGCCGGCTTTACAAACTTTGCGGCATCTATTTTAACGCCGGGCTTGTAGAGCCATGTATCGGAGGTCCATTGGGGAAACCACCAAAAGCCGGGCACGCCGCCCTTGTTGCCGGCATCAAAGATGCGCAAAACGAGGGTATTGCTTCCCTGATGCAGAACAGAATCCGGCGCAGAAAAGCCTTGTATATTGAGATTGCCGTAACCTTCGCCGATCTTTTTTCCATTTACCCAAAGCATTACATAATCGTCTATGGTACCAAAGCCGAGGCCAACGCCTTTGCCATCGTAATTGGTGGGTAAACTAAACGACCTCCTAAACCAAACGGAACCATCATAATCAGGAAGGATGTTATCTTCCCAATAGCTGAGGACTTTGGTTTGCTTCCAGTCGCCTGTATCAGTTTGGGGAAGATACCATTGCCCTGTTAACCCCGGGTCATTGGCTAAGTAGTATCTTTTATTCCATTCAGGTTTGTATTTGTCGAAAGCATCCTGTAGTTGCTTAAAGCTTTTGCCGGGAGCAATATTGTTGTTGTAGAAGCCAGCAAACTGGGGAAACTTTTTTATTGCTGAGGGACTTATCCATGTCTCGACAGCTGTGCCGCCGAGGTTGTCGGAGATTAAACCGATGGGTACGTTTATGTGCCCGTTTACATATTCGCCGAAGAAGAAGCCAACGGCAGAGAAGTCCTGAACATTGGCGGCTGTAGCCACCTTCCAGGTACCGCCTTTTACGGTATCCTGCGGAACATAATCGGTAGCGGTAGGGATGGTAATAATTCGGATTTGCGCATTGTTGTAGCGGCTGGTGTCAACGGTTTTGTTGTTCATCTCGCTGACTTTAAACTGCATATTGCTTTGTCCGCCACAGAGCCAGACATCGCCAAAGAGAACATTGCTTAACGTAATGGTATTAGATGCAGATAACGTGATGGAATAGGGACCGCCGGCAGGCTGAGATGGCAGGGTGATGAGCCAGTTGCCGCTCTTATCGCCGGTGGCAGTGTAGGTATGACTGCTAAAGGAAAGGGAGACTCTCTCTCCTTTGCCCGTGGTGCCCCAGATAGAACAGGGTTTATCGCGCTGCAGAACCATATTGCTTTGAAAAAGAGCAGACAGCCTGATTTCTGCGCGGGCTGGCAGCGAAAGAGAGAAGAACGCAAGAACGGCGAGCAATGAGAATGAAAATTTCATGTATTGAGAAATGAGTGTATGCCTGTGAGACTGTCACGCTGTGCTGTTGTTACCACAAGTTGAGGTGGATGTGATTGTCTTAAAAAAGAAAAGCCTTCCCCGGTGAGGAGAAGGCTTTTCTGTTATAAACAATATTTTTTACTGCACCATTACTTTTATCGTCTGTGATAGACCTGTGCCGGAGAGCGTTACAAAGTAAGTTCCTGCCGGGAGTTTTGTGTTCAAATTCATGCGGTAAGATGAAGTGGCTGAAGAAGCAGCGATTACTTCTTTATGCACGACTGTGCCCTGTGCATTTATTAAAGTAGCGGTAACTGAACCGGTGTAGTTCTTTAACTGTATGTTGATAGCGCCAACAACCGGGTTTGGATAGACAGAAGCTAACAGACCTTTTAGCTGAACAACAAGTGTCTTTATTTCGGATAAGGAAGCTTTGCCGCCTTTATCGGTTTGGCTAAGGCGATAATAGCCCGTGCCATTAAGCGGTGTGTTGTCAGTAAACGAATAGTTAGATGGCGTGTTATTGGCTTTAACAATGGCTATTGTTTGCCATGATTGCCCATCAGCACTGCGCAAAACATCGAAATGATCGTTGTTGGTTTCGTTGGCGGTTGTCCACTTTATGATGGCTTTGTTATCCTGATTGCTTACCGTGAAATTAACTATAGAAACCGGTAATACAGCTGCCGTGGTGAGGGATGGCAACGGTTGGTCGTAACCTAAGACAGAAGTTTCGAAAAAGTAAGTATGACTGAGCTGGGCGGTTGCTGTTGGCTTGATAACAAATTCAAATTCTGTAGACTTCTTGGGCGGCAACAAATAGTTGTACTTAGCCATTGACGATATAACGCGACCTGCCTGAAAAGTGTAGCCGGAACGTGCGGGTAATTGTTGTGTAGTAGGCGTACTGTCGGCAACAAAAGGGCTGGTAGCCAGCACAAAATCATGGTTTGCCACTGTATCGGAAATCAGAATCCAAGGTCCGCCTGCACCTGTTGATGAGTAAGCAAGTGATGTGCTGCCATTGTTCATGGTATCCGCATTGTTGTTGTACAATTCGGTACGAAGGCGAATATTGTCGTAACCGGAGATGACGGGAGCTGTATTGGTATCGGCTAAATAAGTGGCAGTGGTTTCAGTGCCATCGTCTTTGCGCCAACGCCAACGACCCTGTGAAGTAAAGGCGAATAGATGACTGGTGACTGCGAGAATGCAGCAAAGGAGTAGACATTTTTTCATAGTACGGTAATTTACAACTCGTGTCACTCAGCATTAGCCGTTCCGCTATTGTTGTTTCCTTTTTTCTTTATAATAAATCAGACAAGTTTGTAAACAAAATAAGGAAGTACGGACATGCGGAGCTTTCTTACTGTTATGGTGCCTATTACTAACAGATTTGTTTGATGGGCAAGGGCGGCAACAGGCTTTATTTGACGGTTAACTTGCTGTGTAGACGTTGTTGGCTACTTCTCTGTCATCAGCGCAACTGATTAAAGCCCGTTGTATAATCAGGCGTTTTTTGCATTGCTATTTTGCATTGAAGTATTTATGAACCATAGAAAGATACTTCAATAACGGTTTACTATTAGAAGCTACAAGGTAAATGAATTGTCCCCCGGTTTCAACGGGTAGGTTTTGTTTTTCCAAATGAATGTGCCAGGTGTTTTTTGCGGAAGACTGATGGCGATATTCCACTTATTGTTTTGCAGTCTGTAAGCAACCGATAAGGTGCCAGCGGGATGGGGAATAGAGCCACTAACGTTGGTAAGGTTGCCGAGATGGGGATTTATTTTTACTTTGACAAAACCCGGTGCATCAGTATCGATACCTAAGACAGTTCTGAAAAATTCTATGTTCGGGCTCGCTCCCCAGGCATGACAGTCGGAACGGGTTGTGTTTACATCCGAGTATTCAGCCCAGGTAGTTAGACCCATGGCTATGTTTTCCCGGTAAATGCCCAGCCAGTTCATGTAATCATTACCACGACCCGCTTTCATTAGTGCCTGGTTGAGATAATATTTAAAATACACCGAGCATTGAGTTAAACTCTTATCGTTAAGTAATCCGTTAGACACAGCTGGTAAGTCTGCATCACTCACTATGCCGGTAAGGATTGCAAGAGAATTGACATGTTGTGAGTAGCCTGTTTTCTCTTTGGTATCGGCATACAGTTTCTTAGCTGGATCCCAATACCTGCGCTGAATCGTAGCCTTGAGCTGCGCTGCTTTTTGGGCATACAGAACTGCGTAATCATGCAACCCGATTTTGCCTTCCATTTCCGCTGCCTGCTGGTAAGCCCAAAGTAATTGCAGGTCATAGATAGCAGCGCTGCCATCCTTATCGTTCACGCCGCCGGCCAGATTGCCAGCCCAGTCAACAAAAGCCCAGTAAGGTGTGTTCTTTAGAGAGCCATCGGCTGTTTGATATTTGCTGAAGAAATCCAGCACGCCTCTTTCTCCCAGCAGTTTATTTCTTATAAAATCATCGTCGCCACGGTACATCCAGTAATCGTGCAGCATACCAATATACCACAACGAAAAAGTGGAGATGACTTGTGTGCCTTTTGACGGATAACAACTGTGAGTGACACCTTCGGGCAGACGCGAATGATCCATCTCGTTTAGCGCGTTACGCGCCAACCGGTCGTCGCTGGTGTTGTAGTAAGAAATCATCGCCTGGATTCGCGTATCGCCAATATATTGCAGTTGCTCGTAGTAAGGGCAATCGGTGTAAGTTTCCCAGGCATTGAGTCTTGCCGTGCGCCAGCCAATATCCAGCATTTGTGGTATCTCGGTATTGTCTGTGTTGAATACAGCCGTTCGTTGAAACGGATAACCCGTGAAGGTGCCGTAGATATCATCAATTACCAGTGGCTCGCTGCCCGTTTTTACCACCAGTTGTATGTAGCGGTAAGTACGAAAATTTAATGTGGTAAACGATTGCTTCGGGCTGCCATTTGCCAGCAGAGAATCTTTCCGTCCAACGAATACTTTGCCATCTACATCGTTCCGGTTGCCTTTGTTTACGCCGGGGTGGCTCTTCTCGTAAAGTGATTCAGCATAACCTAAAGAAATGCCGGCACCCTTTCCACCACTCATATTTAGTGTTACATATGCATTGGTTTCAAAGGTTTGATCGAGCAACAGAGTAACCGTTGTATCTGCGGGAATGGTGATCGTTGTCTTTTTCTCCGGAAATGTTGATGGAACATTTATACCTGTTGCGCTGCGCAATTTAAGGATGCGCTGGTACGTCATTTCTCTTGGCGGCAGCGGTGAGGGTACCAACGCCCACTCGATGCCCCAGGCGGTGCCTTTCAATCGCCCGTCGGCTATTTTTGCGGCGTCCTTCCAGGCATTGTCATCATAGTTTGCAGCCGTCCAATCGCCGGTAACGGATTTGTTCATGTCTACCATTTCGCCTTTGCTGGCTGCGAAAAAATAGCCCGGGATAGGCTGGTGACCGGCATCGCGAAAGCACTTCCAGGTATTGTTGGTGTTGAGTATTTCTTCTGCGGATGTATGGCCCTGAATAATGAAACCGGTGCGCACGCTGATCTGCGCTTCGGGGCGGTATTGCGCTTCGTTCCAGACAAGGGCGGCTATTGTGTTTTTGCCTGTGGTAAGATATTGCGCGAGATCAACCGTTTCGTAGTTCCAATAGTAAGTATCGCCACGTGTCGGACCCAGCGAAACCAACGTGTCATTGACATACAATTTATAACGATTATCTGCCGAAACATGAATGATAAAGGAAGAAGGTTTAGCCGACAAATCAATGCTCTTGCGGAAGTAATACACGCCGTATTCTGTGCCGTTATCGTTGGGTGCGGCAATCCAGGATGCGTTCCAATTATCGCGGATGGCAGATGGGGATGAGGATTGGGCGTGAGACCTGGTTGTTACACAAAAGATGGCTATGATGCTGAATACTATAGAACGTTGTTTCATTGCTTGTATTGGTGGTGTTGGAGGCGGTTTAGTAGTTTATCACTTTAAGAAGTGATTACCGCTACACGGCGGGGAAAGAAGGTTGATGGATGGCGAGAAATGTTAGAAGGATGAAGGGTTGGAATGGTGAATGGGTTGTTGAATTTATTGTAACTGTGAAACAAGATGTTTTGCGGGATTAAGACTGCTTTGTGCCTCGCCGTGACGGAAGTGAAGTGGCTGGCTTGTGTATAAATCAATACAGAAGCACACCAGCAATTGATAAAGACAAATAAGGAACCAGGCAACCGGTAAAGATGCATTTGAAACAGCTTTTTGGATACAAGTATAAGGTGTATAGATACTTTTTGCTGCCGGCGATAGCGGAGCTTTGTCCTATTAAAAACAGACTTATATGGAACAGATGAAACAAATGGAACTAGGTAGCGAGGGATTGATGATTCCCCCTATCGGGCTGGGCTGCATGGGGATGACGCCCATTGCGCACATGGACATTTACGGGAAGGCAGATGAGGCCGAAGCGATTGCTACCATTCACCGCTCGCTGGAGCTGGGCGGAAACTTTCTTGATACGGCAGACCTGTATGGACCTTTACTGAATGAACAGCTTGTGGGCAAAGCTATTAAGGGCAACCGGGATAAGTATGTTATTGCAACGAAGTTTGGCTGGGAGATTAATGATGCCGGAGAAATGACCTGGCAGTTTAACGGAACACCGGCTTATGTGAAGAAAGCGGTAGAACGGTCGTTGAAAAATTTAGGCACTGATTATATAGACCTGTATTACCTGCACCGCCTTGACCCGAACACACCGATAGAAGATACGGTTGGCGCCATGGCAGACCTTGTAAAAGAAGGTAAGGTTGGTTATTTGGGATTGTCGGAAGTGTCGTCGCAAACGATACGGCGCGCTCATGCGGTTCACCCGATCAGTGCTCTGCAAACGGAGTACTCTTTCTTTGCGAGAGATGTAGAAGAAGCGGGTATTTTAGACACGTTGAAGGAACTGAGCATTGGCTTTGTCGCTTACTCGCCTTTGGGCAGGGGCTTTTTGAGCGGCGAGATACAAAGCCCGGATGACTTTCCGGACGGTGATTTCCGGAAGGAAATTCCCCGTTACCAGGGAGAACAATTTTACAAAAACATAGAACTGGTAAATGAAATTAAGCACATAGCCGAAGCGAAAGGCGTTACGGCTTCGCAGTTGTCGCTGGCGTGGATTGTAGCCAAGGGTTATGTGCCGATACCCGGCACCAAGCGCCGGCAATACGTGGAGCAAAACGTTGCGGCAACGGATATAGAACTGACGGATAGCGAAATGGAGCGACTGGAAAGCATTGTACCTTTAGGTACGGATACTGGTGACCGGTATGACGCATTTAGTATGGCGACGATTGACCGATAAAATATAACAGAGGCGAAGAACTTCCCTTGCAGAAGTTCTTTGCTATTCTACGCAGATTATGAAGAAGCAAAAAGATATTCCTTTTCATATCCATTCTATTACCGAACAACACCGGTTGCTGGGGTTGCCGAAACCGCAACACCCACTAGTGAGTGTATTCCGTTTTGAGAATGTTACCTATACGCCGGAGTTGGTAAATATGCCTTTTACGATGGACCTGTATTGTGTTGCCATCAAAAAGAACTTTACGGGGAAGATGAAATACGGGCAGCAGTATTATGATTTTGATGAAGGAATGATTTCATTCATTTCGCCACGGCAAATACTTTCTGTTACAGATGATGATAACAACCCAACGGAAGGTTATAACCTGGTGTTTCATCCCGATTTTATAGCGGGTTATCCGTTGGCGGCTGCGATCAAAAATTATGGCTTTTTCTCTTACTCATTGCATGAAGCCTTGTACCTGTCGGACAAAGAAGAAGCGATGGTGGACACCATTATGCGGAATATTGAACAGGAGTACAACTCGCCGATAGACCACTTTAGCCAGGACGTGATGATCTCTCATATTGAGCTGCTATTGAACTACAGCAACCGGTTTTACAACCGGCAATTTATTACCCGAAAACCGGGCAACCACGAGATACTGACCCGGCTGGAACAGTTGCTGGCGGATTACTTTGCCGGTAAGGCTGTGCAGGAACAAGGACTGCCAACGGTTCAATACGTTGCCAGGCAGATGAATATTTCGCCCAACTACCTGAGCGATGCCTTGCGAACGCTGACCGGGCAAAGCACACAACAGCATATTCACCATAAAATAATAGAGACTGCCAAAGAGATGCTTTCGACCACGGCACTATCGGTAAGTGAAGTGGCTTACCGGCTGGGGTTTGAATACCCGCAGTCGTTTAATAAATTGTTTAAGAGTAAAACGCAACTGTCGCCGCTAGAATACCGGCAATCGTTTCAATAGGCTGTTGTTTTGTAAGCTATTGCGGTTGCTGGTTTATTTGCCGGATGTATTTATAACAGTACTGGTTAGATAAGCGTTTACGCCGGTGCCGCTGTTGTATGGTGTGTATTTTATCTTGACATTACCATCCTTTACCAGTTTCGGTGCGAACTCGATGGTAATCTTTTTGCTTTCGCCCTGCATTAAAGAGAAATAACTGTCGCTGATGATGGCAGGCAAGATTTGTTCGTTGGTGGCTGCATCCATTGGCTGCACGCGAATATCGAAGGCGGCAGTTGGTGAGGTGTCAGCGTTGGTAACGGTAGAACTGAGCTTTATATTTCCGTTTGGTAACGTCTCTATTTTTGTGTTGGAAACCGATAAGTAAGATAAACAGGAAGGCATGGTGTTGATGCCGGTATAGTCGAGATAGTGGTTGCTGTTCCAGTAGTTGTTTTCGGATAGAAGCTTGCCTTTGCTGTCGGTTAGTTTGAGGCGAATGAAATAGATGTCTGATAAAGCAGCATCAGTTAAGTTGAGCTTTGTGAAAGATTGTTTAGAGATGGCGTTGATACTTTTAACGCTGATGGTTTTATCGTGGCTTGCCACCTTTTTTCCATCTTTATTATACAATGAAGTTTGAATGGTGAGGTTAGATAACGGACGAATGGTGTTGTTGATGACACTGACAGAATCGTTGAATGAATTCCATTGAATATGGATAGGCTCGCAGGCGCTCTTTGCGCCAAAATAAGCACCGGTGAGGTCGTAATAGAAATCGTAGGTCTGCCATATCATAGAGGGATAGGAAGACTGGCTCATCCATATCAGCAAGCCGGATGCGTCGTTCCAGAGATTCTCCTGCCAGCCTTCAAACATGGCTTTGTTGGTTTCGAGGTTCATCAGTTGTGCTTTCTTACAAAAGTCTTCTATGCCATTTGCGGTGCCATAACGTTTGTCAATGTCTTCCATGTATTTGGCAGGCGAAGCGCCGCCGCCATAGCGACCATCGTTGCTGAAATAATGCTTGTCCCACATTTCGTTTCGTGGCCAAAGACTATCAGCGGGAATAAACTTTTTAAAGCTTTCAATGTTGGGGAAAACGGCAGTGCCTAACTCACTCCGGATGCTCCAGGAATGTTTGGACCAGGGATAGCCGTTGTGCG
>CAZZZH010000020.1:26402-27760 GCA_964658445.1 Ilyomonas sp. | reverse complement strand
TGTGAAATGGCGCTGATCAATCTCTTAAATGCATCCAGACCGCCGGCAGAGGCGCCTACACCTACTACCGGAAACAGGTCAGCAGATGGTTCCGGCCCTGATTCCTCTTTTTTAGGTTTAGTCATTATTAATATTCGGGTTTAAGAATGACCCTATTCCCCCGTAAGGTACAGCTATCAAGGCCGGGTAAAAATTATTTTATTAATTTTTGGTCATTTGTTCCTGCGGCTTTGTCCAAAGAAGTGTTTAAATTGTAATCATGTGAAATTGCTATAAAGTGAAGCTATATATAAAAAATATGGTTTGTGCCTGCTGCCGGACGGTCGTAACCGACGAATTGATCCGTATCGGCCTGCACCCGATAAAGGTGGAATCGGGAATAGCGGACATCGAAGAGATACCTTCCGATGCCCAGCGGCAGCTGCTGAAAATAGCCTTGCTTAAGACCGGACTGGAATTGCTGGAAGATAAGAAAGGCATGCTGGTACAAAGAATAGTAAACATCATCGAGGATGTCATTGTGAATTCGGATGAGCCGCTGGTACATAACCTGTCCGTACATTTAAGCACGCTGCTGAACCATGATTATACGTATATGTCCAACCTTTTCTCAGAAAAGCTGGGCATTACCATCGAGAAATATTATATCCTCCACAAGATCGAACGCGTAAAAATCCTGCTTATCGAAGATGAGCTCACGCTGACGGCTATTGCCGAAAAAATGTATTACAGCAGCGTTGCCCATCTCTCCAGCCAGTTCAAGAGAATCACCGGTCTTACCCCCTCGCGCTTCAGACGGCTGCAGTACCTGTGAATTGTGTAAATTTTGGACTAAATCATGTAATGTTTTAGCCGCGGCCTACAATTATCTTTGAGCTTTCATCCCAAACGTTTAGGTTCTGATATTACTTTCCTTTAGATAACATTGCGCCCTTATACCTTCGCTGTTCGGGCGGCCAGCCCTGGCCGCCCGAATGTTTTTAGCAATTCAGAATAGCCAGATTTCCTTATCTTAGGCTCCGCAATTTATATTTCATGAAAAAGATATTGATTTTACCATTTGTTGTTCTATCAGGCACGATCGTACTGGCACAGGCGCCCAATACGCTGACAAAAAAAGAAAAGAAAGAGGGTTATAAATTGTTATTCGATGGCAAAACGACCAAAGGATGGCATACTTATCTCCGTGATACGGTGGGCGCCAAGTGGCAGGTAAAGGATGATGCGCTGATTTTCGATCCGTCCCAGCCCAACAGCGGCGGCGGGGACATCGTAACGAACGATGTCTATGAGAATTTTGAGCTTCATCTGGAATGGAAGGTCGCGAAAGGTAGCAATAGCGGGATCATTTTCGACAT
>CAZZZH010000020.1:0-26392 GCA_964658445.1 Ilyomonas sp. | reverse complement strand
TACGGCGCCACATACCTGACGTGTCCGGAGATGCAGGTGCTGGATAACATCAATGCCTCCGATAATAAAAAGCAAAATCACCTGGCCGGCTGTCTGTATGATATGGCCGGGGACTCCACTGTGTCCAAGCCTAAGCCCATTGGAGAATGGAATGAGGTCCGGCTGATACAGGATAAAGGTCACCTTACTTTCTATCTCAATGGCATAAAGACCTACGATGGACAAATGGGCAGCGAGGAGTGGAACAATATGGTGGCGGGCAGCAAATTCAAGAATAAAGTATTCAGTGATTTCGCCAAAGTGGCTAAAGGGAAGATTGCATTACAGGAGCATCCCGGCTCCAGCTCGTGGAGGAATATCAAGATCCGGATGCTGTAAGCCCGCCAGATCCCAGGCCCAGGGTTTCGGGGCGCTGGGGCGCCATCTACCATCTGATATGACCTTCGATGAAGTGGATCAGGCCATTGGCCAGTGATTGCTGCTCGGTCCGGCTGGGATGCCCGTTGGTCCCTTTAAAAGGAATAAAAAGCGTATACATCTTTTTATCGGCCAGCTGTCCAACGGCTTTTTGTATATAGCCCGGCCAGGGCGAACCTTCGCGGGTGGCATCCATATTTCCCAGCATACATATAATATAGGCGTCAGGGTACCTTTCCCGTACCTGCTGTATAAATCTTTTGTAGGCGCTGACGATGGTATCTGCGCCGGGCGGCGTCTTTCCAAATCTTGCCTTGAACTGATCGTTATCCGGCATGTTGACCAGCCATGAATCATTCTGAAACAGGTTGACCACGACCACATCGGGCCGGAACCGGGAGAAATCCCATTTGCTATTGGGATCTTCCGGATCCAGGCGATCGTACATTTCGGGCATGATGAGCGGAAACCAGCTGATGGTGATTCCAATACCGCTTTTTACTGTGCAGTTAAACGCCGCCTTAAAATGACGGGCCGTTATGGCGGCATAGCCGATATAAGCATTCTCATAGGGCGCTGTACCCCTGTCCTTACCGGACGTATCTTCTACCGCATATCCGCAGGTGATGGAATTACCGATAAATTCCATCTTCCTCGCTGGCTTGAAAGGCAGTGGCAGCAAGCGTTTGCACTGCAGCCCAACAAACTCTATATAACCAATGTTGGCTTCTGTATTCTTGGCAATGAGTATTGTGTGTATATCATTCGATAAGTCTTTGGCAACTCTTATGGTATCTCGTTTTCCTTTTGTTTGCAGGCGATATAAAATCGTATCATCTATCACGATCTCGAGATAATTATGGTTCTTTCCCCACAACATTTCATCATTCAGTATAACGTTGCAGTACGTGCCGGCGAAGCGTGCTTTTGCATACACACCCGGCTGCCAGTAGCGAGGTAATTTCTTATTGGTAAAATCTATCCTGCCAGTATATTGGATGAGCTGATTATCGGCCGGAAAATAATGCTGCGAAGTGTCTTCTTTCCCTGCAAACAAACAATTGGAAAGAAGGATAAAGCCAGCAAGAAGCCATACTATTTTCTCTCTCTTTTTCTTCATCTTTACTTGTTTTATTTTATGTTCTTCATCATCGCACCTACCTTGTTATCTATTGCAAAATGGTAGCCGTTTTCGGCATCTACACGGCAGGCTGTTTTATTAATAGGTGATGCTGAGCCGTTAAAGTCTTTAACCGTTACATAGCTGAAACGCTGTAGCTGCAAGCCATGTATAAAGTAAGGCATTCGGGTGTTGCTCCATTGCAGCGATACATCTTCGAGGAAGATGCTTTTTACATAGCTCGTCATAATGCCTTCAATATCGCTCTAAAACATGCCATTCGTGTAAGGCGGCGAAACTGAATAAGGAAGCGAAGCATTTTATTTGATGAGTTATGACAACGAAAAATAAAGAACCCGTTTATTCCATTTCATCTATCCGCTTTATCAATTCTAAACAAGCCCGTGCATTGTGATACGGGCATTTCCAGAAGCCGGCTTTGTCTTCTCCCAGCATCAAATGATAAGCTTCATCCACACCCCAAAACCATTCGCCATTTTGCTTGTCGAGAATGTATTGTTGGGTAAAACGCCATGCGTTTATACAATGTTGCAAATAAGTTTCCATTCCTGTTAATTGCCATGCGTTCATATACCCTATCATCGCTTCTGCCTGTGGCCACCAATGCTTTTGTTTGATGATCTGATTATGTTTTGGCTCGTATTCGTACCACAAGCCGCCATCGGCATCTAAACCTTCGGAAGCCGCATCTGCCAATGCTTTTGAATGCTGCTGGTACACACTTATCCAATGTTCGTTTCTGATGACTTCAGCGCATTGCAACAAGAGCCAGGCGGCTTCTATATCATGACCATAAGAGACTACATCGGGCTGTTCGTTCCAAGCATCATCGAAGAATAAAACAAGATGGTGTGTTTGTTTACTGATGAAATAAGTGTCGAATAAAAACAAGAGATTTTCTATCCTTTCTTTCAATAAATCGTTCTGCCATACTTTATACACATTGGCATAGGCTTCTACTATGTGAAGGTGGGTGTTGGCTGTCTTGCTGGCGTTGGCATCTTTGGTGCTCAAACGTTGGTCTGGCAAGGGTTTCCAGTCTTGTGCAAACGCTTCAAAATAACCATTATTCTGCGCATCAAAACTATGTTGCTCAATGGTGCCGTAAAGCTCTTTGGCAAATAGCAAAGCCTGTTCATTTTGCGTAGCCAAATAATACTCGCTCATTCCATAAATAGCAAAGGCTAAACCGTAAATCTGCTTACGCGTTTCAAGCGCATTGCCGTTGGCATCTACACTCCAGTAAACGCCACCGTATTGTTTATCGTAAAAATAATTTACCAAATAAGTGAAAGCTCGGGCGGCTGTTGTCAGTCGCTCATTATCTTGGGTAAAAAGATAACCGGCTGAAAAAGTCCAGAGTATCCGGGCATGAAGAACAACGCCTTTTGCAGCCGCTTTATCGGCGATATTTTCATTGCTGATTTTACCATAAAAACCACCTTTCTCATGGTCAACCGTATGTTGTTGCCAGTATTGCAAAATGGCGTTTACTTCTTCTTCCATTTCCTTTCGCAAGGAAGAAAGAACAGGCGTGGTGACGGTGTTAATCATGATAAAAAAGAGACCCGACAATCGTTATGGTCTTTGGGTTTCCAGCAAAGAAGCTTTTTTATTATTGTCAATAATTGAATAGATCGTCTTCACCGTTTCTGCCGAGCGAAGTCCATCCTGCGGGTTGTTCATCACATAATCCAGCAGCCTGTCAATGGAAGAAACCGCTACGTGCATACGCGTGTCGGACGACGCATAATAAATAAATACGGTGCCATCGTCATCGGCTATCCAGCCGTTGCTAAACACTACATTCGATACATCACCAATGCGTTCTTCGCCTTCCGGCGCAATGAAATAACCGGCAGGTTTGTGAATGACTTTTGTCAGGTCGTTCAGGTCGGTCATAAACATATACAAGGTGTAGCGAAGACCGGCTGCCGTATTGCGAACACCGTGTGCCAGATGTAACCAACCTTTGTCCGTTTTTATCGGTGCCGGGCCTTGTCCGTTCTTGGCTTCGTAGATAGTATGGTACTGTTTTGGGTCAACTATTTTTTCTTCTGTGATAACGGCATTCTCAATACTGTCAGCAAGCCCGAAGCCAATGCCACCGCCTTTTCCAGCTTCAATAAAGCTATCCTGTGGTCTTGTATAAAAAGCATATTTGCCTTGTACAAACTCAGGGTGCAGCACTACATTGCGTTGGTGCGGGGAAGGCGTTTTCAGGTCTGCCAGGCGCTCCCAAGTAATGAGGTCGTGCGTGCGGGCAATACCGCATTGCGCTACGGCAGAGCTTTGATCGCCGGGTGGCGCGGCAGGGTCTCTGCGTTCGGTACAAAACAGTCCGTAGATCCAGCCATCCTGGTGCTGTGTCAGGCGCATGTCGTAGATGTTGATATCCGGCTCGTCGGCTTCGGGCATCATTACTGGATAGTCGCGGAACATAAAATTATCAGTGCCGTTATCGCTTTCAGCTACGGCAAAAAAAGACTTCCTGTCAATGCCTTCCACGCGGGCTATCAGGCAATATTTATCGTTGAATTTAATAGCGCCTGCATTCATCACTGCATTAATGCCAAAGCGTTCTATTAAAAAAGGATTGGTTTCGTAATTCAAATCGTAACGCCAGGTAAGCGGGGCATGCTTTGCTGTAAGAACAGGATATTTATAACGCACAAACACGCCGTTATTATCGGGATTTTCTTCGTTATCGCGATACACCACTTCGTTGTACTGCTTCTCCAGTTGTTCTAACCGTTTGAAAAAAGAATCTTTCATATCATTTTGGTTTTATTGTCGTAAGTGTTTAGTCTTCCAGCTTGTTCCACCAAGTTTTTTTTAGTATAAAAATAATAACGGCTAATATGAGAATAACGATGAGCAAAGGCAGTTGCATCCACAACACCAGATACATAGGAAGTAGGGTGAGGCAACATTGGGCAACAATGCCGAGCACCACGTTAAACATATCGAGCTTAAATCTTTTATTCGGCTGGAAGGCAGGGTTTTCTTCCATCACCAGCTTATGCACCGGCTGCCAGAAACCCCAGGGGCGCACCGTGCTATAAAACTTTTTAAGTGTTTCCATGTCGGTAGGCGGCACCGATAAGGTACCAATGATGCAGCCGATGATGGACAGAAGAAACAGCAATGGCCAATAGTATAAATCGAGACCCGAAAGCACATTGAAAAACTTTAAGACCGCCAATGCAATAGCCGGTATAATGCCTGCCATCATGCCCCAGAAAAAGCCGCTGGCATTAAATCGCCACCAATACCATTTTAATACATTGGCGGCAATGTAGCCACCATATAGCCCGCTCACAATCCATTGCAAAACCGTATTCACATTCTTTACATACATGCCCAGTACAATGCCGATGAGCACTACAACGCCTCCTACCAGATAAGTAACGTTGATCACTTTTTTAGTGCCCGCATTGGGTTCAATATACTTCAGGTAAATATCATTTACAATGTAAGCCTGTGCTGCGTTTAAGGTGCCGGAGAAGGTGCCCATAAACGCACCGAGCAACCCCGTTAACACCAAACCCATAATACCCACCGGTAAAAAATTATTGATGGCGCCCGGCAGTATTCTTTCGAAGTCGGTACCGGTAGGCGAGGAGAGGTCGAGCTGCTTGTAATAAAGCAATGCCAGCACCGTCAGCCCGATGATCATGGCATAGCGGATAGGCAATAAAATAATGGACACAAAGCCTGTCATCTTGCTGGCTTCTTTGGGCGAGCGGGTCGATAATACTTTTTGCATATCGTAGTTAGGCGCCGGACCCGCAAGCGAGGCAAACACACCTTTGAACAGCATCATCATAAAGAAAATACTGAACAGTGAGTAGCCATCGTCTTCTATTTTTTTGGCAGCATCCGGTATAATCTGCGACCAGTTTAAACCCAGCGTTTTACCAAAGAAAGGAGAGAACCATCCATCGGGCACCTGCAGCGTATGACCTTGCAGATGAATGACCGCAATGATGGCAATGGATATGCAAGCGACCGTCATGATTGCATACTTGATGAAGTCGCCGATAACAATGCTGTGCATGCCGCCCAGCACCGAATAAAAAGTAGCGAATAATGTAAAGATGATACCATAGAAATGCGGCACAAACTCAGCCGACACCGTAAACGGAATGTAAGGCTGAACAAGCTGCCAGGGAATGAAGATCTCTACAAACTTACCCAACCCAATAAAGCCGTAAGCTAAAAAGCCAAAGCAGCTTAGCAAGGCAAAGGCAACCACTACATTATGCGAAGCTTTTACACCCGCACCGATTTTTCCAAAACGCGTTACCAGCCATTCTGCGCCGGTGGTGGCATTGCTTCGGCGCAGCCACTTGCTTAAGAACATCATCATGAATATCTGGTTGAACACCGGCCACAGCCAGGGTATCCATAAGCTTTTGATGCCGTACACAAAACACAAAGCCACCATCCACATGGTGCCACTGATATCAAACATATCCGAAGCATCGCTTAAGCCCAGTAAATACCAAGGCAATGATTTGCCGCCGAGCAGATAATTTTCTTTGTTGGTTCTGGCTTTTTTGCGCAGCACCCAACCAATTACCAGCATACTGATGAGGTAAGTAACAATGATGGCAATATCAATCCATTGAAGCTTCATGTCGTGACTATTTTTTGCTGCCGGCACAAAGAGTGAAAGTACGGTTCATTTCTTTGGGTTCGGCAACGCACAATCTTTTAAATAGCCCGGAGTAGAAACTGCAGGCGACTTGTTTGTTCTGAATGTAAAACTTGATTCTTTTTTTCTATTTGCTAAATAAATTATTGGTACAGTTTCTCCTTCGCTGCATCTTTTGCAAACAACGTCTTTGGCAGTTGGTAAAATCTTACAAAGTCGGCTGCCGATTGTTGCCCCTTATACGGCATCCAATATTCGCGTTCGCCATTGCCTTTATCGCCCGCATTGCGCCACGCCAGGGCGTAAGCAATGTGGTGGTTCTTCAAGCCCTGCCACAGCACGTTTGTCCACCAGTTGCTGTCGGGCACCTCGTTGTAGCCAAACTCCGTCAATGCGGGTATCTTGTTGTGTTGCTTCGCAATGGTTTCTATTGTAGCCAGGCTTGTGTCCAGATCTTTAATGAACGCATCGTTGGCCGCAATGCCTCCTTTCTGATAAATATCAAAACCCAATACATCTACGTATTCGTCGCCGGGGTAGCGTTCCATATATTCTTCCTGAGTGGCAAAGCGGTCGGTGTTGTAAGCATACAGCAGGTTGTGCACGCCTTTTACATCGCGCAGATAGTGCTCTGTGAACTGGTACAGTTGCTTCAATTCGTCGGCCGTACAATTGTTTTTTCCCCACCAAAACCAACTGCCATTCAGTTCGTGAAAAGGGCGAAAAACAACCGGTATCGCTTCGCCATTTTTTCCTTTCAGGCTTTGCATAAAAGCGGCAACTTTATCGAGCCACGTGGTGTAGAAAGCGTTCTTTTCTCCGTTGGGTAAAATGGCAGCCACCGTGCCATCCGCAGGGTCCCACGCCGTCTTCCCCGTGTAAGGATTGTTGAGATGCCAGCTAATGGTAATGATACTTCCGCGCGCATAGGCCTGCTGTATGTAATGTCTTGTGCTGTCGAACGGAACCCCATCCAGGTCTTTGTTCCAGTCGAGTTCTATACGACCCAGCTCGCAACCCAATACACCCGGATAATCGCCGGTTACCTCTTTTATATCGCTTCGGCCCGCTTCATATTTCCAGTTTACGCCATAGGCATAATCGTCTTGGTGACCGATCAAAATGCCTTTCGATAAATTCTTCTTCAGGTTCCGGTACAGGTTCACGGTTTCCCGTGTGGCTTTTGCGTCGGCAGGCATATCGCGCTGCGCAAAGCTGTGCCCGAAAACCAGTAAAAGAACAATGACAACAACGGCACGATATCTCATGAAAAAAGAATGATTAATAAAAAGTAAAGAAATGAGTTAGCTTGCTTTACTGATGCTAATGCATGTATGCTGATGCGATACGATAACACCTGCTGACTGGTGCCGGTTTTATTCGTATCGAGGTAAATAAACACCTGTTTGTATGGCGAGCCGGACAAAGCATATGGTCTCTTTTATACAGCAATAAACATCGGTTCAAAAGTAAAAGTTTGCGCTACGCCGTTAGTAATATTATTTTATCTAATTCTAAACTTGTTTTTGTCAAAGACAGCCAGGCATAAAGTTTAAACTTGCCCGGAGGCTTAACAGCAAAGAATTTGGCTGCCAAAAAGAAAAGTATGATTTGATAAATAATGATAACATCGATTGTATTATTTTAGCACAAATAATTGCAAAACGATGCCTGCCACCATGCTACGCGAGATTATCCCGCTTACCCAAAACGATTGCTTTACTATTTTTTCGAGAGTAAAAGACCACTTCGATTTCCCGCTGCATACACATGAAGAGTTTGAACTAAACTTTATAATGAATGCTGCCAATGCCAAGCGCATTATCGGCGATCATATTGCCGAGATAGACAGCCTTGAAATGGTGCTGGTAGGTCCTAACCTGCAGCATGGCTGGTTTACCAATCGTTGTGACAGCAAAGAGATCCGCGAGATCACTATCCAGTTTCACCGCGATTTGTTTGATGAAAAATTTCTGCGGCGCAACCAGCTTAGTTTTATCAAAAGCATGTTTGAAAAATCGTTGCGCGGCATTTTGTTTTCTAAAGAAACGGCGCAACGCATTATGCCGCGCATTATCGATTTAACCAAAAAACATGGCTTCGATTCGGTGTTGGAATTGATGTCTATCTTGCACGATCTATCGATATCAAGGAATATTAAAATACTGTCCGATTCTTCGTTTACCAACATCGATACACTGTCTTACAACAGCCGCCGCGTAGAGAAAGTAATGGAGTATATGAACCGCCACTTCGATAAAACCATCACGCTTACAGAAGTGGCGAAAATAGCCGCTATGAGCGAGGTTGCCTTCAGCCGTTTCTTTAAGACAAGAACGGGCAACACGTTTATCGATACGCTGAATGATATACGCTTGGGTCATGCCTCGCGCACGCTAATAGAAACCACCAACAGCATTACCGAAATTGCTTTCAAATGCGGCTTTAATAATATCTCCAACTTCAACCGCATTTTTAAGAAAAGAAAGAACTGCACGCCCAAAGAGTTTCGGGAAACCTATGCCGACTCGGGCGTGAGAAGTTTTATTTAATTGGCTGCTATTTTTCCTGCGCTGACGTTGCTGATGGCGCCAATTTTATTAATTCTTTAGCAAGGGCTACAAAGTGCTGCCGGTACAGGTTGCCGGGGCAGCATTGCTCAAAAAAATCCGGCGCATAATAGGTGGTAGTATGTATGGTGTGTGGGGTAGCCACGCTCAGCGTCCAGGTTTCGGCGTCATTAATATTGCACTTAGCAGCTCCGCTGCAAAAGCTCTCACCATTGTCGCCGCCCGTCTCCCAAAGCCCGGAGGCGGTATACAATTGTTTAATTTTTTCAGCCGCTTCGCCCGAAACGGTTTGGGGTGTTAGAGTAGCAGCTTCATCTTCGGCGGATGGTGGCAGCTTTGACTGGTAGCTATACAACGCCCAGCTATTGTTTTTTTGCGTGAGCGCATAAAATGTTCCCCTACGCGCCCAGGCATAGTTAAGCGTACCCAGCGCGATCACCAAGTCATTCTCGCGCTGCAAGGCTTTCAAGTGTGGGTTAATGAGGTCCGTATCGGGCGCACTGCTGTCAATGTGCTGTAGCAGGAGATCGTTTGATGGCATAGTCGCTGCCTGCGCCAGGTTTTTGGTATGGCTGCAGGCAAGGGTGAATATAAAAAGAAAAAGGAAGCCAAGCGATTTTTTCATAATGGTTACGTGCTTTGATGAAAAAATATAATCCTAAACAAGGCTGCGTTGCGGCAGCTATCAAAAGTAGATGCTTATTTTAAAAATTTCTTTGGACTTGTTTTGTCATGGCATTCTGCAACCGCTTTCACGACGTAATCTTGTTTGTCTTCCTGTCTTTTGAAAATACTTGCCTGCCGAAAAAGATAAAGCTTTACCCCTATACTTTACAAAATGATAGGCACAGCCTATCGTTACTGTCCGGCAGTACAATCCTCCTCCATCAGATATTTTCCGATAGCTTTTGCAGGACCAATAAGTAAAAAAGGTTTCCATAGAAACTTCCGCTCATGCAGCAAATACGGCAAAATATTTCCTTCTTTGCCTCTGCTGAATGTGCATAGGTGTAATTCTTTTCCTTGAGAGCTTCTGCGAAATTCGCAGAAGCGAATTTCTTCATTGTATACTTCCGCTGATACGACAGTAAGGCAAAATTTTCCCCAGATGCTTCCGCGCAATCAACAATTCAGCTACCATATGTCACCAACGGCACAACGCCTCGGCGGCGCGCAGAAAATAGATTAAAACACGCTACTTGTTACTACCTGTTCGTAACCGCTAAACAGTTTTCGGTAAATAAAATACCCTGTTTAGTTAAAAATGCAGCAGAATGACCTGTAATTTTGTCTTCTGATTACAAACGATTGTAATACACAAAGATTGACTTGTACTGGCTTGTAAACTTTTTTACCGGAAAGTCAGCTCACGCCGGAAATACCATTTTTTCTGATGTACGATACAAAATTGGCACTGCAACTAGGGACAGGCACAGGAATCAAAACAGGTAGCCTGTATGTTGTTCACCTTCTGCCGCCAATGGGAAATCTGCTTTGCACTACTGTAAAAACAAATCTGCCTTTGTTTATTACCAATCTGTTTGTTATGCACCTGATGAAACTAAAACGATAAGTATGAAAAAAATGTTTAGACAAAAAGACAAACGTTTCCAATCAGAACCAACCGCCCGCCAGGCGCAGCCGGTTTTTCCCTTTTCCGTTGTATGGGTTATTCTTCTGCTATGTTTATCTGCCTTTGCGCCGCACACCTTTGCCGCTACTATTACCGGCAAGGTAACGGGGGATGGAAATCTGCCGTTAGCTGGCGTATCTATACAAATAAAAAACACCACCCGTGCCACGGTTACAGATGCGCAGGGAAATTTTTCTATCGAAGCGGCTGCTACTGATGTGCTGGTGATATCTTATGTCAGCTACGCCACGCAGGAAATAACGGTAGGCAACAAAACAGAGATTAATGTTTTGCTGGCATCGGCCGGGCAGGCATTGAATGAAGTGGTAGTGATTGGTTATGGTACGCAGAAGAAGCGCGACCTTACGGGTTCTATTACCACCATTAGTGGCAACGACGTTGCCAAGCTACCTTCGACCAACCCGGTGTCTTCGCTGCAGGGTAAAGTAGCGGGTCTTACGGTGGTAAATTCGGGGCAGGCAGGTTCGTCGCCCACGGTGCGTATTCGTGGTGTGAATTCTACTAACAATGCCGACCCGCTATATGTGGTAGATGGTATACTTCAGACCAACATTGATTATTTAAACCAGGCAGATATAGAAAGCATAGAAATATTGAAAGATCCGTCTTCTATTTCTATTTATGGCTTGCAGGGTGGCAACGGTGTTATCATCATTACCACACGCAGGGCTAAGAGAGGACAAACCCGGGTAAACTTTCAAACCAACACGGGCGAGCAAGTTGTGCAGAATAAAATAAAAGTAGTAGATGCCAGCGGCTTCAAAAAACTTTATTCGGAACAATTAGCCAATCTGGGCGCCGCGCCGTTCGATTTTAGTAACTATACCGCCAACACCAACTGGCAGAACGAGATATACCGCAACGCATTGCTGACCAGCAACAATGTGAGCGTTTCCAACAACTCAGAAAAATCTACCACTTACCTAAGCCTTGGTTACAGCGACCAGCAGGGCGTATTGAAGTATGATGAATACAAGAAATACATTGGTCGTTTGAATGAAGAAATAAGGATTACCAATAACATAAGAATCGGTGCAGACCTTACCGGCTTTTACTACAAACAAAACCCGCCGGTGGGCGATATTGAAAACGAAGCGCTCTGGGCGGCACCAATTATCCCGGTTAAAGCATCTGATGGTTTATACTACGCCACTCCATCTTTTCAACGTGCGCAGGTGGCTAACCCGGTTGCAGCTATCGATATTGCCAACGGCAACACACTAAACAGCGGCTACCGCGTAACGGGTAATGTATTTGCCGAAATACATTTTCTTAAAAACTTTACGTGGAAATCTACATTTTATACCGATCTGAGTTTTAACACGTCGAGAGGTTACACTCCGCTGCCCTATCATTTTTTAAACCTGCATGAAAACGGTACAGCTGGCGCAGACACCAGCTATGCAGTGAACCCGCATACTTCTGTTTCGCAAACACAAAACAATTACAAAACCTACCAACAAGATCATACACTTACGTTTGATAAAACGTTTGGAGGCCACCACCTCACTGTACTGGCGGGCTTTAGTACTTTATATCATTACGCCGAATCTATTAACGGGAACAGAAGCGATACCTCGCTGAACATTCCCAACAATCCCATGTTTTGGTACCTGAACGTAGCGCAAGCTTCCAACCCCGGAAATTTTGGTGGCGGTGCTGCCGAAGATGCCTCGGAGTCTTATCTCGCCCGTGTGAACTATACATTTAAAGGCAAGTATCTGTTGAATGTAACCTACCGCCGAGACGGAACATCCAAGTTTTCGCCTTCCCATCAATGGGGAAACTTTGGCAGCGTAGGTGCGGGATGGGTGTTGACCGATGAAAACTTCCTGAGAGATGTAAAATGGCTTAACTTCCTAAAACTGAAAGCATCATGGGGAACAGTCGGTAATGGACTGAATATTGGTAATTATCTGTTTTATCCGACTTTGAACAACTCTAACGTTGGCATATTTGGCAACAATATTTATCCGGCGGTTACTGCAGCTTACGTACCTGACCCGAACCTGCACTGGGAAAGGGTAGAAGGCAAGGATGCCGGTCTGGACGCCAGGCTTTTGAAGAATAAATTAAATTTAGAAGTAGATTTTTACGATCGTAAAACCCACGACATACTTACTTATTTGACACTTCCGGGCGCTTCAGGCAACACTACCTATTTTACCAACTTGGGTACAATAGATAATAAAGGCATTGAAGTAACTGCCGGCTGGAATGATAGGATTGGCAAAGACTTTGGCTACTCTGTCAGCGGTAATTTCAGCATCAATAAAAATAAAGTGGAATCTATTGGTAACGATATAAGTTTCCAAATTACCAATGGCATTAACTTAACGCAAACCGGAAACTCCATTGGCTACTTCTATGGCTATGTGCAAACGGGTATTTATCAAACAACTGCACAGCTAGATAAAACGCCTCATATGGCTGCTGCCCAGCCCGGCGATATTGCCTTTAAAGATGTGAATGGCGATGGAAAAATAGATCAGAACGATCGTACTTATTTGGGCACGCCTTTCCCAAAAATAAATGTGGGTGGCAATATTACGTTATCGTATAAAGGTTTCGATCTGGACATTGATTTGCAAGGTGTAGCCGGCAATAAAATATATGTGCAGCGCAGAACCTACACATTTGCTCCACTTAACTATGAAGCCAACCGGCTAAATGCCTGGACAGGCGCCGGAACAAGTAATATTGAGCCAGTCTTAGATAACTCCCATTCGGTAAATTATCTGTTTTCCAGCTACTGGTTAGAGCCGGGCGATTACTTGCGTATCCGCACTATACAGCTTGGCTATAATTTTAATCCCAACTGGATGAAGAATATAGGTGTAACAAACATGCGCTTGTACATAAGCGGGCAAAACATTGCCACCTTTGCCAAAGCCACTGGATACAGCCCTGAGGTGCCTATCAGTTCTCCTACTACTGCAGGTGCAGACAATGGTGTTTACC
Source organism: Ilyomonas sp. (assembly GCA_964658445.1). Lineage (GTDB taxonomy): Bacteria > Bacteroidota > Bacteroidia > Chitinophagales > Chitinophagaceae > Ilyomonas. Next base: position 12,989 of record CAZZZH010000020.1, on the reverse strand, counting down.
CCGTACCTTCTGTGTATTCAGTAGGTCTGAACCTTACTTTTTAATTATGATTAATTGTAACAATATGCAGACAAAAAATAAAGCAAGATTTGTGAATAAGGGAATAATTGCGATCTGTTTACTGGCAGTTTCTCTGTTCAGTTGTAAAAAAGATTTTCTTGATCGGACACCTTTAGGCCAGTATTCCACTGGTGACTTTCCTTATCCATCGGGTGGCGGTCCATATGACCAGTATGTGAATGCGGCGTATGCCGGGATGAGGCAATGGGGATATTCTGTGTTTGGCTTTGTAGGCGCAACCAGCATTCGCAGCGACGATGCCGATAAAGGCAGCACGCCTACCGATGCAGCTACTCAAATAGAAATGGACAACTTCCCTGTAACGCCTACTAACAGCCTGACCAATGACTTGTGGACGGGTTACTACGATGTCATCAACAAATGCAATGTTGTATTGAACCAGATAGCTATTGATAGTACAAACACGCCTCAGAGTACAAAAACATTAGCCATGGCCGAAGCCAAGTTTTTGCGTGGATACAGTTATTTTACGTTGGTTAGATTATTTGGTCGGGTGCCGTTGGTAGACACTATTCTAACCAATGTCACTTCGCAATCAAATATGCCACAATCTGATGCAACTACCATTTATGCTTTCGTAGAGCAGGATTTGCAATTTGCGGCTGCTAACCTTCCTCTGACCTGGGATGCAAAGTTTATCGGTAGGGCTACCAGTGGTGCCGCTAACGGCATTCTTGCGAAAGTATATCTCTACGAAAAGAAATGGGCGCAAGCGATGTCTACTGCTAACCTTGTCATTAACTCGGGTGCATACAACTTAAACACACCTTACAATAAAATCTTTACAGAAGATGGCGAGAATTCAAGCGAATCAGTTTTTGAAATACAAGCTTATGCCGATGCTAACCACAAAGAAGATTCTTATGGTTGTCAGTATGCTAATGTGCAGGGCGTAAGAGGTGCTGATTTTGCCAACCTCGGCTGGGGGTTCAACGTACCATCAGACCAGTTGGTGGCTGCCTACGAAGCTGGCGACCCAAGAGAAGCCAGTACTATTTTGTTTTGTCCAAGCCCTGCACCAACTATGTATGGTGAAGTGTTCCCAGCAGAGCCAAACCCTATGTATAACAAGAAAGTTTACACCAATCCGTCAGTTCGAAATACGGTTGGCGACCAGTTCGGCTGGTGGACTAATGTACGGATACTAAGATATGCAGACGTGCTACTGATGTATGCTGAAGCTGCTAACGAACAAGGTATGTCGGACGAAGCTTTGGTAAAACTGAATATGGTTAGAGCCAGAGCGCGGGGCGGCGATAATACCCTATTACCCGACATTACCACTACTGATCAGGCTGAGTTAAGAACTGCTATTCAGCACGAGCGTCGTGTTGAACTGGCTATGGAGCATGAACGTTTCTTTGATATTGTACGTTGGGGTATTGCTGCTACTGTATTGCATAATGTCGGCAAGCCGAATTACCAGACAGGGCGGGATGAATTGCTACCTATTCCGCAAACGCAAATTGATTTATCGAAAGGAGTGTTAACTCAAAATCCAGGGTATTAATTTTTTAATCTTTTAACTACAACATATGATTACTCAATATAAACAAAGAGCGTTTCTGGCAGGCTTAGGAATTGTTTGTTCCGCTTTGCTATTTTCCTGCTCTAAAGAAAATCCCAATCACTTGCCCTCGGTATCGCCAAGCGACTTTCAGGGAAAGATAGAGGGGTTTGACAGTTCAGGAGAAATTGCTCCGCAAAACTTAGTTGCATACTGGAGCTTTGATGGCACCGAGCAGGAATCTATCTCTGGTGTATCGCCGTCTTCTACTTCCAATGATTCTTATATCGATGGAGGAGTGCGCGGCAAAGCCTTGAAACTGGATAGTGGCTACGTGTATTATTCCACACAAATTCCTAACCTCACAGCACTGCACAGTTTTACGGTGAGCGAATGGGTGCAGGTCGTAAACAATGGATCTACACCTACGCTTACGTTTACATTGACGAGGCCCGGTCAGTTATTTGGTTGCATCAATTTCTTGTTAGAAACCGGTCAACATGCCGCATCTGATACAAGCACTTTAGTTGTACATCCTACTTATGCCGATGTGAATGGTGGCACACAGGATAACCTGAATGCAAACTGGGAACCAGATGGAGCCGGTACTTTTAAATCTCCGACTATTGGTACAAATAAATGGGTAAACCTGATGATAACCTACGATTCCGCCTCGGTAATTTTCCAGATTTATGCTAACGCACAAAGAATAGGAACCTTATCATATCAGCAAAGAGGTACAGCTTATTTTAAAGATGCGGTACCGAATGAAGTAATTATCGGTGGATGGTATAACAATATTCCCGGTAAAAAGGTTACTGACGATACATGGACAGTACCTATGAGAGGCAGCATTGACGAGATTAGAATCTATAATACAGTACTGGGTGCAGCAGACCTCAAGGCGCTTTACGAGTTGGGTGCAGCAGGGCAATAAGTGATTTAAATTTAAAAAGTGATAAGAAAGCCGGAAATGTCTAATGCTCCGGCTTTCTTATTGTAATGAAGTAAGTATGAGTATAAAGAATCTGATTTGTGTAGTGATAATGTTTTTGCTGGTCAATGGTTGTAAAAAAAATAGTGAAAGTTCGTCGCCTGATACATATAGTCTCAGTTTTACTGTAAATAATACCTATAGTGGAACTAACTATACAAGCGTGTCCGTCACGCCTGTGCTAAAGTTTACGTTTACAGCTTCAGTGCAGGCAGATAATTTTACTTCATTAGTAACCTTTACAGACAAGAGCAATAACAGTATTGTGTACAACACTGTTTTCAGTAACAATAACACAATAGCAATCATTCAACCTGAACAACCACTAAAGGGTCTATCGCAGTATGTTGTTACGGTTCCCTCCAATCTACCCTCTTCATCAGGCGGTAAATTGGTCAACCCTATTACCATCAATCTCGCCACTTCTTTTGATTCTACCGACAAGTTTTCCCGCATTTCAGACGATTCTCTGCTCACCCTCGTGCAGAAGCAAACCTTCAAATATTTCTACGACTTCGGTCATCCCATCAGTGGTCTGGCAAGAGAGCGAAATACCTCTGGCGATGTCGTTACCACTGGCGGCACCGGCTTCGGCATTATGGCTACCATAGCCGCCGCCAACCGGGGCTTCATTTCGCGCACAGATGCATTATCTCGCATTAATAAGATTGCTAGTTTCTATAAAAACAATTGTACGGCTTATCACGGTGCTTATTCGCATTGGATCAACGGCGTCACAGGTGCCACGGTTCCGTTTAGCCCGCAGGACGATGGTGCCGATCTGGTAGAAACATCTTACCTGATGCAAGGGTTGCTATGCGCCCGTCAATATTTCAACACCGCCGATGCCAACGAAACCTCTCTCCGGGCCACCATCAACCAATTGTGGGATGCAGTAGATTGGACCTGGTTTCAACAAGGGGCTCAACCTACATTGTACTGGCATTGGAGCCCCAATTATGCCTGGGAAAGTAACCAGCAAATCAACGGCTGGAACGAGGCTTTAATCACGTATGCGTTGGCGACTTCCTCACGCACGCATCCAATAGCAAAGGCAGTGTACGACAGCGGCTGGGCAAGAGGTGGCGCTATCAAAAACGGCAAACCTTACTATGGCATCGCATTACCCTTGGGCGAAGATTATGGCGGTCCGCTGTTCTTTGCACAGTATTCATTCCTGGGCATTAACCCACATAGTTTATCAGATGCATATGCGCCCGACTATTTTCAGCAAAACGTTGCGCATACTGACATTAATTACAGCTATTGCGTAGCCAACCCGAAAAGCTTTGTTGGTTATAGCAACGAGTGCTGGGGACTTACTGCCAGCGATGAGCAGAATGGATACAGCGCGCACTCGCCTACCAACGACAATGGCACCATTACACCATCTGCAGCAATCTCTTCCCTGCCTTACGATACGGCAAAGAGCATGGCGGCGCTTCGCTTTTTTTATTATAAACTGGGCGATAAATTATGGGGCGATTATGGCTTTAAAGACGCTTTTAATCTCACCAATAACTGGTTTGCAGATTCTTATCTTGCCATCGATCAGGGCCCTGAAATTATAATGATTGAAAACTATCGCAGTGGACTGCTCTGGAGCCTCTTAATGAGTTGCCCCGAAGTAAAAACGGGCATGACTAGCATCGGCTTTCAGAGCCCGTATTTAAAATAAGAATGGTAGTTAGAGAAAAATAAAAGAACACGTAATATCTCGTCTTTGCCAAATTCTCAAATCATAATTTATAAAGGAAAAGTAACTGTCCATTTGTCGTAAATACTTACCAAAATGCTTTTATTATTGCAAAGCACGAAGCAATTTATGCACCCTGCCGCGGGCCGTCTATAAGCTGCAAGCCTGCACAACAACATATTAAACGCCCATTCTTCAGTAAGACTGAACTAACGCCTTACAACTGAAGCCTCATTTTTTCATTTCTTCTTTTTTCGTTTCCGCTTAGCCTGATATTTCCTCTATTTTCGCAGCCCGATAAATGTTACTCATGAAATTGTTGCTGCAAAAGCCTATCGCCTTTATTGACCTCGAAACCACCGGTATCAACCTGGTTACCGATAAGATTGTGGAGATTGCCATTATTAAAATTCTACCCAACGGAACGCGGCAGGTAAAACGCAAACTGGTAAACCCGGAGATGCCCATTCCGCAAACGGTGATCGACATTCACGGCATTACAGATGAGATGGTAAAAGATGCGCCCGTCTTTAAACAAATTGCTAACGAGGTAAAACAGTTTCTCGATGGTTGCGATATCGGTGGCTATAATAGCAACCGCTTTGATGTTCCAATGCTCATTGAAGAATTTCTGCGGTGCAACTTATCGTTCAACATGGATGGTCGAAAGCTGGTTGATGTACAGAAAATTTTTCATCAGATGGAGCAGCGCACGTTAAGCGCAGCTTACAAATTTTACTGCGAAAAAGAACTCATCGGCGCGCACGGTGCAGAGACCGACGCTACTGCAACGTATGAAATTCTGGAAGCGCAGATAGAACGGTATCCCAACTTAGGCAACACCACAGAAACGATATGCAAGATTTGTGGTGAGGATGATACGATCGATTTTTCGCGTCGCTTAATAAAGATTAATGGGGTAGAAGCCTACAATTTTGGCAAGCACAAAGGCAGGGCAATTGTTGAAGTAATGAAGATAGAGCCGCAGTATTACGATTGGGTGATGCGTGGCGAATTTACATTGCACACTAAGCAAAAGCTTACCGAGATAGTGAATCGTGTTTTGCTAAAAAAATTATAAAGAAAAAATTATTTTGATTCCCGGTTTCTGTTCTCATATTTTTTAATTGTATTTTGCTCTATCAAACTCCTGTTGCTTTGACGGTAAAGAAATTGGTTATTATTCCTACCTATAACGAAAAGGAAAACATTGCCTCTATCCTGGCTGCCGTATTTTCTTTACAGCAAGAATACCATGTGCTGGTAATAGACGATGGCTCGCCTGATGGAACGGCTGCTATTGTAAAAAGGCTGATGGCACAATATGATAACTGCCTCTTTTTGGAAGAGCGCAAAGGCAAGCTGGGCCTGGGAACCGCTTACATTCATGGCTTTAAATGGGCACTGACAAAAGGCTACGATTACATCTTTGAAATGGATGCCGATTTCTCTCACGATGTAAAGGATCTGGAGCGATTGTATCATGCCTGCCGCGATGGCGCTGATGTTGCCGTTGGCAGCCGTTATGTAAAAGGAGGAGAGATAGAAAATTGGCCGCTCTCGCGTCATATTTATTCTCGCGGCGGTGCTTTATATACCAGGCTCATTACCTGGATGCCGGTGAACGATCCCACAGCCGGCTTTGTCGGCTATACCCGCAAAGTGATTGATACTATTAATTTCGACGAGATCAAATTCGTTGGCTATGCTTTCCAGGTAGAGATGAAATTCGCTGCCTGGAAGTTGGGTTTCAGCATTGCTGAAGTGCCTATTATTTTCCGCGATAGGAAATATGGCATAAGCAAGATGTCGAAAGGTATTTTGAAAGAGGGTATTTTAGGTGTGCTTAAAATTCAATGGCAAAGTATGTTTAAAAACTACCGCAAAAAGGTAGGCACAAAAGTGGTTTCTTCCCCGCAGGCGGTTGGCGTAACGAGTAATCTGTAAGTCGAACTTTACATTGATTTTTAACTCTTCAACCGCTCTTCCAAATCTAACCCAAACTCCTTAGCCGTTTCTTTTGCCGTCTCATATCCTGCATCTGCATGGCGTATCACGCCAATACCCGGATCGTTGCGCAACACGCGGCTCAACCTCGCTGCTGCTTCCTCTGTTCCATCTGCCACAATCACCATTCCGGCGTGAATGCTATAACCCATGCCCACGCCGCCGCCATGGTGTAGGCTCACCCAGCTTGCGCCGCCTGCTGTGCTAAGCAATACATTCAATATAGCCCAGTCTGCCACTGCATCGCTGCCATCGAGCATCGCTTCCGTTTCGCGGTTGGGGCTGGCAACAGAACCAGTATCCAAATGGTCTCTGCCTATCACAATCGGGGCTTTTACCTTGCCTGTTTTTACGAGTTCATTAAAGGCAAGTCCTGCTTTTTCGCGTTCGCCTTGTCCAAGCCAACAAATGCGTGCCGGCAAGCCCTGAAAAGCGATTTTTTCTTTGGCAAGTTTCAGCCATCGCTGCAGGCTTTTATTGTGTGGAAACAGGTTGGCAATCACTTCGTCTGTTACCGCAATATCAGCCGCATCTCCACTTAAGGCTGCCCAGCGAAACGGACCTTTGCCTTCGCAAAAAAGAGGACGGATGTAAGCCGGAACAAAGCCTGGAAAGTCAAACGCATTTTGCAATCCTGCTTCCTGCGCGCGGGCGCGGATGTTGTTGCCGTAATCAAAGGTTACTGCTCCCATCTTTTGTAATTGCAACATCAATTCTACATGCCTTCGCATAGAACGATAGGCATATTTCAGGTACTGTTCAGGGTTTTGCTCACGCAATATCTTTGCCTGCTCATAAGATAAATCGTGCGGCCAATACCCAATCAACGGGTCATGCGCTGATGTCTGGTCGGTTAAGGTATCGGGCACAATGTTTCTTTCTATCAAACGCTCCAACAGCGCGACAGCATTGCATTTCACGCCGATGCTTTTGCTTATGCCCTGCTCTTTACAACGCAACGCTTCATCTATCGCTTCATCCATATCGATATACTTTTCGTCCAGGTATTTTGTCTCCAGACGTTTGTCGATACGCCATTCTTCCACTTCCGCTACCAGCGCCACACCTTCGTTCATAGTGATGGCTAATGGCTGCGCGCCGCCCATGCCACCAAGTCCCGCAGTTACATTCAAAGTGCCACGCAACGAGCCGCCAAAATGCTTGTCGGCTACTGCGGAATAGGTTTCATAAGTGCCTTGCACAATACCTTGCGAGCCGATGTAGATCCAGCTTCCGGCAGTCATTTGCCCGTACATCATCAGACCTTTTTTATCCAGCTCTTCAAAGTGTTGCCAGGTTGCCCATTTGGGCACTAGTTGCGAGTTGGAAATAAGAACACGTGGTGCATCAGTATGTGTCTTTAAAATGCCAACCGGCTTGCCACTTTGCACCAGCAAACTTTCGTCGTTCTCCAATATTTTCAGCGAGGCAATGATGTTGTCCAATGCTTCAAAATTGCGGGCTGCTTTGCCTCGTCCACCATACACTATCAGGTCTTCCGGACGCTCAGCCACAGCAGGGTCAAGGTTGTTCAACAGCATGCGCAATGCCGCTTCCTGCAGCCAGCCTTTGCAATTCAGTTTTGTGCCAGTTGGCGTTTTGTATTTTTCTACATCATACCTGTTTTGTGTCAGCATGTGGCTATGTTTGTTGATGGTGTTTATTGATAAATGACGATGTAAGATGAAAGAGACAGGTGAGTTAAGCGCTAACAGCATTTATCCTAAACCTCATAACTGAAACCTGACGGCTGATAGCTTATAACTTAATCTGCTTTTGAGGCGCTGCCCGAACCATTAATATGGCTGTTTACAGAAGCACCGCCTTTGTAGCGCACATCGCCCGAGCCGTTCACATTCACATCGAGTTGCTTGGTGGCATACACATCTGCATTGCCGCTTCCGTTAATGGTGATGCTGGTATGCTCGCTGGTTAATCCAAAACAATGGATATCGCCGGAGCCGGAAACAGACATATCCGCTTCATTGGCTTTGCCGCTAAACGATACATTGCCGCTGCCACTGGTATGGCTTTCTACAGCAGGTGCATCAATCTTTGCATCGATATTGCCCGAGCCACTTAGCTCGAAACTCATCTTGTCTGTATTAGACAATGTATTTTCAGTTGAAATATTGCCACTGCCATCTGAAGAGATTTCGGTAAAAAGAGGAGCCGAAATGAAAACCTGTAAGTTCTTCTCCGGGTGAAGGTTGTAGCCTGGCTTTACTTTTATCTTTAAGGTGTTTCCTTCTGTTGTGGTGGTAATGTAAGGCAGCAGATTTTCATCGCCTTTTACCTGCACCGAAAAGTTGGAAGACTGCGTTAGCACAACATCCATCGGACCGGACGAAGACACATTTTTAAAGCCGCTTAACTGCCTGTTTTCAGTTGTAAGATTTCCATTACCATCTACTCTTTCGCCGCCAATAATATCGCATGACAGAAGGAGGATGGAGGAAAGAAAAATCAGCAATAGTTGTTTCATGATATTTTATTTTTGAGAGGAAGAAATGAGCTGATAATGTAAAAACGGATTTATGTTTTTTAGTAAGTAAAATAGCAACAAATTATAAGTGTCGTTCCACGTATTGTCTATCCTTCTTTCTCATCGTTGTTATCTTGTTGCTTTATGTTACCGGATGATTTTATTCCTTTTTTTCTGCTTTCATCTCGGCATAATACTGATGAAAATACGGAATGGTTTCTATGCCTTTGTAAAAATTAGCCAGGTCAAATTTTTCATTCGGGCTATGCAGGTTATCACTGTCTAAACCAAAGCCTAAGAACACAGTTTTGCACTGTAAAATACTTTCAAACAACGACGTGATCGGTATACTGCCACCGCCGCGAACCGGCACCGGCGGCTTGCCAAAACTGGTTTCAATGGCTTTCGCTGCTGCTTTGTATTCAATGCTGTCGATGGGTGTTAAATAAGGATCGCCGCCATGATGTTCTTCGGCTTTGATGGTAATACAATCCGGTGCTATTTTGTATAAATGATCAATCAGCAGCTTCGTCATTTTATGATGTTCCTGGTTTGGCACCAGGCGGCAACTGATCTTCGCAAATGCTTTTGAAGGCAATACCGTTTTTGATCCTTCACCGGTATAGCCACCCCAGATACCATTGAGCTCTAGTGTAGGCCGGATGCCGGTTCGCTCGTTTGTCGTGTATCCTTTTTCGCCCCATAATTCTTTTACCCCAAGGTCTTTTTTATATTCTTCTTCATCGTAGGGTGCTTTTGCCATTTCGCTACGTTCTTCCTCTGAAGCAACGACCACATCATCATAAAAATGTGGGATGGTAATGTGATTGTTTTCGTCGTGAAGGCTGGCGATCATTTGAGCTAAAATCGTTATCGGGTTAGCAACAGCGCCGCCATACACACCGCTGTGCAAGTCTCTGTTTGCACCTGTCACTTCTACCTGTATATAACTTAGTCCACGCACACCGGTATCAATGCTGGGCGTGTCTAAACTAAGCATTGAAGTATCGCTGATGAGAACCACATCAGCTTTTAGCAAGTCCTTTTTTTCTTCTAACAATTCGGCAAGGTGCGACGAGCCGATTTCTTCTTCACCTTCTATGATAAATTTGATATTGACCGGCAAAGTATTCGTCTTCATCAAGGTTTCAAATGCCTTTACGTGCATGTAAAATTGACCTTTGTCATCGGCAGAGCCACGCGCATAAATCTTACCGTCTTTAATCACTGGCTCAAATGGTCCACTGTGCCATAGCTCCATCGGATCGGGCGGCTGCACGTCGTAGTGTCCATAAACCAGCACGGTTGGCATCGATGCATCGGTTATTTTTTCTCCATATACGGCAGGATGGCCTTTGGTTTCGAAGATCGTTACATTGTCTGCGCCAGCTTCCGTTAAACGTTGTTGCACCGCTTCTGCGCAAGCCATCATGTCGGCTTTGTGCTCGCTACGAGCACTCACACTGGGAATGCGCAAAAGGTCTAATAATTCATCTAAAAAACGTGTTTTGTTTTGCTCAATATAGTCTTGCCAGGCTTGCATAAAATGAGTGTTTGTAAGAACAAAAGTAAACGGAGATTCGGGTTAAAGAAGAAAGATTTTAGGAATGAAATGAAGCTGATAAACAGAATGCATGACAAAGCCTGGTTAGCGAGGCGGTATGCTTACATCTCTATAATTTATTATTGAATGATTGAGATCAGTGGTATTGTCAACAGTAAAATTTTGTCTTATCCATGTTCTGAAACTGCCGTTCTCAGCAATTTTATCGATTTACGATAAGCGATAACACTTGGTATGAATTGAAGCTTGGATGGGTTTATAAATAAAAGAGTCACGGCTATTAAAAGCGGACAAATGGTGTTCGATAATGGACACCATCCTTTATCTTATTGCGGCGGAAGCCTTGCTGGTACTGCATTTTAGCGTTGGCACAGCCGTTGGGAAATGTATGCCCGGTACTCAATATTTTTTATTTGTCTTATCAATTGCGGTGATCGTTAACCATTACCAAATGACAATAAATGTTTTTTCATGCTGAAGAATTTCTTTAAGATCGCATTCCGGAATTTGTTTCGCAACAAGGGCTTTTCTATTATCAATATTGCAGGTCTCGCTATTGGTATGGCGAGTGCCATTCTTATTTTGTTATGGATACAAAATGAAATGAGCTACGACCGCTTTCATGAAAAAGGGGAGCGCATCTACACCGCTAATAACCGGGATAAATTTAATGGCGAAGTGTGGGCCTGGAATACAACACCCAAGATACTGGGGCCAACTATGAAGCTGGAATATCCTGCCGATGTGGAAGATGTGGCAAGAGTAAATGAAACGACTTTCCTGCTTTCCGTGGGCGACAAGCACCTGAACGTGCAAGGCAATTTTACTGACTCAGGTTTCCTCAATATGTTCAGCTTTCCCCTGTTGAAAGGCAATGCTACTAAGGCTTTGAGCGAAATCAGCGATATTGTGATTACTCAAAAATTAGCTAAAAAATTATTTGGTACTGATGATGCCCTTGGTAAAGTTATTAAGATAGACAGCAGCGATAATTTTACGGTAACCGGTGTGCTAAAAGATCTGCCCAACAATACGGCTTTCAACTTTGAGTACCTGCTACCCTGGTCGTACATGAAAAAGATTGGACAGGACGATGAATACTGGGGCAATAACTCTATTAAGACTTATATTTTATTGGGGCCCGGCGTAAGCCAGACTGCTTTCGACGCGAAGATTAAAAACATCACTATTAACCATACGAAAGATGGCGATAAATCGGGCACGCAGGTGTTTACGCAACGCTTTGGCGACCGTTGGCTATACAATAAATCGACCAATGGAAAGTATGTAAGCGGTCGCCTGGAAATGGTAAAATTGTTTGCTGTGATTGCTGCTTTTATTTTGCTGATTGCCTGCATCAACTTTATGAACTTAAGCACTGCCCGCAGCGAGAAACGCGCGAAAGAAGTAGGCATCCGCAAAGTGGTAGGAGCGCAGAAAGGCGGGCTGGTAGCGCAATTTATCGGCGAGAGTATTTTATTGGCTTCCTTCGCCGGACTCCTTGCTATTATTATTGTTCAGCTTAGTTTATCGCCATTCAACCAGTTAGTAGGCAAGCAACTGTTTATCGATTATGCTAACCCTTTGTTCTGGTTGTTCCTCATCGGTTTTATTCTATTTACAGGCTTTATTGCAGGCAGCTATCCTGCGTTTTATTTATCGTCTTACAAACCTGTAAAGGTGTTGAAGGGTACTTTCAAAGCTTCGCATGCATTGGTTACGCCACGCAAAGTATTGGTGGTGCTTCAGTTTACGTTCGCCATTGCATTAATCATCTGTACCATCATTGTTGAACACCAGATTCAGTATGCGCAAGAAAGAGATTTAGGGTATAAAAAAGATCAATTGGTTTATACTTATATGCAGGGCGATGTTGAAAAACATTATGATGCCATCAAAGAAGAGTTGCTCAGCAGTGGCGCCGCTATTGGTGTTACCAAATCCATGAGCCCAATCACGCAGCGATACAGCGATGGCTGGGGCTTTAGCTGGGCAGACATGAAACCTGGCGATGAGAAAACGGATTTTGTAAGAATGTCGTCTGATGCCGATTTTGTAAAGACAATTGGCGTTTCGTTGCTACAGGGCAGAGACATTGACATAAAAAATTATCCGGGAGATTCTACAGCCATGTTGCTGAACGAAACGGCTGTAAAGGTGATGCGGTTTAAAAACCCTTTGGGCCAGATTATAAAAACCGACGGGCGCGATTGGCATGTAGTAGGTGTGCTAAAAGATTTCATTTATGAATCGCCTTATGATAAAGTGCAGCAACTGGTAGTGATGGGACCAGCTTCCTGGTTTTCTACAATTCATTTTAAATTAAACCCAGCCCGGTCTACAGCAGAGAACCTGCAGCTGGCAGAGCGCGTTTTCAAAAAGTACAATCCCAGTTATCCGTTCGATTATAAGTTTGCCGACGAATCGTATGCGCTGAAATTTCAGGATGAGCAGCGCATTGGCACTCTGGCTGCTTTATTTGCCGGTCTAACTATTTTTATTTCTTGTCTTGGCTTGTTTGGATTGGCCACTTACATGGCAGAGAACCGGATAAAAGAGATTGGCGTACGCAAAGTACTAGGTGCCTCCGTCACCAGTATTACGGCACTGTTGTCAAAAGATTTTTTAACGCTGGTTATTATTTCGTTTGCTGTT
>CAZZZH010000019.1:26939-27952 GCA_964658445.1 Ilyomonas sp. | reverse complement strand
GAAAAGATTCGTTTCATTGGTTCGGAAGGTGTGATAGAAGTAAATGGAAACAGCCTGAATATTACTCATAGCATACTTCCGCAGGCGCCTGGCTTTGGCGGCTATGATTCGGTATTCACCTTCCCCAAACAAATGCAGGAAGACATGCAGAAAGCGTATGATGCCAAATGGACGAAAGAGCAACAGACGCGCCCGCAAAAAGCTGATGTAAAATTTAATGCACCGGAAGGATATAGCGACCATTTGGACCACTTGACAAACTTCTTTGATTCGGTAAGAACCGGTAAGACCGTAGTGGAAGATGCTGTGTTTGGCTTTCGGGCTGCGGCACCGGCATTGTCTTGCAACGATAGTTATTTTCAGAAGAAAATTATAAACTGGGATCCGGTGAATATGAAGCTGGCGTAGAGTTTCGAAAGCTTTTTATATTTATGCAAAGCAGTCTTGTTGTGTATTTATACCATAAGATTGCTTTGTTGTTTTATCTTACGACGTCTATTTTTACGCCCATATTTTCATCGTATGAAAGCTTTCAACATTGCCTTCGTAGTTATCTTCATCATTTTTGCTGCGCTTCAGTATAACGATCCCGACCCGTATGTATGGATGCCGATTTATTTATATGGCGCAGCTATGTGCTGGCTTGCTTTCCGTGACCGGTTTTATCCTAAAGCTTATATTGCCGGTATCATTGTTTATGCAGCTTATGCATTGTACAAAGTGTTTGACACTAATGGGTTGATAGACTGGATGACGAAACACGGTGCGCAGAACATTGCTGAAACCATGAAGGCTGAAAAGCCCTGGATTGAGGAAACCAGGGAGTTTTTTGGATTGATGATTTTAATCGGCGTACTGCTGATTGATTTTATTTATGCGAAAAAATATATATTCTAATGAAATCGAAGTTTTTTTCTCGAGAATAAGCTATTTCACAGTCTTTGTATACCATCCTAGGTGATAAGCTTCACGGTTCCCGAATATGCTTTGATTTTCACATTTTAAAGCCGAAA
>CAZZZH010000019.1:4560-26929 GCA_964658445.1 Ilyomonas sp. | reverse complement strand
GGGTAATAGACCTTGAACCAGTTATAAAAAAAAAGGAAAAGCGACTTAAAAAAGTCGCTTTTCCTTTTTTGCGGATCCAGCGTTCTTTGTTCTCGTGAGATTATTTTATTTCTCACCCAAGAAAGTGCCGTCGGCAAGCCATTGCGCTCTTACACGCTTGTTGTTGCTTCTAGTAAAATCTGCCTGGTATACGGCTGATCCGTGTTCAGATTCAACTTCCCATTGCGTGTTTTTTGCATCGGGATATCGTGCGTGAAAATCTGCCATTACAGGCGCCGGAACTTGTGAAGCCGGAATGTGTCTGCCATCCCCTTTTTTCAATTCCGATGTAGTGATGTTTGCTTTTGGGTTTGCAAATGTGCCAATTGATGCGAACAGGCATACTGCCAGAATTACTCGTTTCATAATTGTTGTATTGTTTAAATTTAAAAGAAAAATTTATTGTAATTATTTGTGTTAGTCTCTGCCGAATTCTACACTGCTTTGGTGAGAAGCATTGTCATCATTTGCGTCGTCTCCTGCGCCATCATCAGTCAAAAACATATGGGCATCTGTGAGGTCATCTACATGCCATCCTTTGTTAAGTTCAGTAAGCGGAACGTCAGAAAAATTAAGTTTGATTTCAGATGGATCGCTATCGTCAAAACGCCAGCTACCGCTAAAAGTGCTATTATCTTTTGTTGCAGCAACAGTACCGTTTTCATTAAATGTAAAATGGAATCCGTTGAAGGTCGATGCCTGATTTGCAGGGTCTGAAAAAGAAGCGACTGTGAAATTTCCGGCTACAGAACTAGCAGTAAGTGGCAACGCAGTAGCGGGTTGTGATACATCTTTCTGGCAGGCGATAAACTGAATTGCTACAAGGCAGAAAGCACAGAATGGAATGATTGATTTGATCTTCATCGTATTTGTGTTTGAATTAAAACATGCTGTTAAGGAATCGGAGGAAAAAGATTTTTGAAAAGCGATTTTGTTTGCACTACCTATATTGGTTGCTGCAAGAAAAGAGAATGTAACCACCAGCGTAATCTTTTTTGAAAAAAAATTCTTGACTCTTAAAAGATAGGATAACGGCTCACGAATGAATAGGTATGAGGTGAAATAAGAAAAGGTTCAAAAAAAATTATTTCATTGATAGTCGTTAGTATTCGCATGAGCTGTTTCACAAAACTGTACCCATCTTAATTTAAAAAAACAGTTGTCAAAATTGTAAACTTTTACAATCAAAATTTTGCATAAGGCAACCACCTGCTAATTTTATTCGTTCTTCACAAAGTGAAGAAGCTCGCGATCGGTTACATTTTTTGCGGACGATGCAACTAAGTAACTATGAGAGATAAGCCTGACAGTTCATTAGAACAAAGACTGCTTCACCGTCTGGATGTACTCCATCTCATATTTCTTAATAATAGAACTAATATTTATTTTTGAATCACTTCAATAACTGATATGAGAAAATTCAAACTAATCTTTGCTGCCGCTTCAATTTCCGCTCTCACTATTTTAGCTTGCAGCAAAGAAGTAAACAACCAAACAAACTCATTACAAGCTAAGGCAAGCCAGGTTGATAAATTAAGTCTGGCGAACCAGGTTGCAAGTCCATGCGATCAGTTTTATTATTCTGACACCATCTTTTACTTAACTAACCTGCCTGGTAACTATGTGGTAAAGCCTGCAAATGCGTTGAGCGGCACCTTTGGTGCTTATCCATTCGGGCTAAAAATCAACTCTGGTGACGGTAGTATTGACGTTACAGGAAGTGAAACCGGTTTAGAATATTCTGTTTGGTTTTTAGCAACAGGTGCAAAAGATACCTGCAAGAAATTCATCACTATTTCCGGTATCAACTACATGGACAGTACTTATGTATTGACGAGCCATCCAGATACGGCTGCACCTATTTACAATGCAAATCCATTGAAACCGACTGATTGTAGCGGTGGCTGCCAGTTTGATGTTGGTCCGGTTGCTCAGCAGGTAAGCACACAAGGTATCTCTATCAATAGGGCGACAGGTGTCATTAATCTTAAAAAGAGCTTGCAAAACGGTGCCTTAGGAAAAAATCCGCCAAACGGCACTTTTAAAGATTTCATTTTACAGTATCGCCTTGGTGATAAAAGCTCCGGGGCGTTAAACCAAATCGGCTTCCGCCTTTATTACTATAAATATAAATCCCAGATACCGGCGGGTTTAATAGAAACGCAAAATGCCAAAGAAGGAGAAGTATTTATTGAAGGGCAGGAAAATGAAACTGGAGATGATCATGGTGGGGGTGATTCGTTTTCGGTCTCAGCTGGCAGCGCCACAACAGCTAAGGGCACAGCAACTGTAAAATGCAGACCTCCCTACATCATTGTAACACAGCAATAAGAGCAATTCGCAAGTAGCGTGAACCATAAAAGCAAAGGCATAAGAAAATGATTTTCTTATGCCTTTTGTATAATTAGTATCGATTAGCAGCAATTCTTGTTACTTTAGTCGTGTATCTACTAAATGAAAAAGAGAGTAATACCGGCTTGTCTCGTATTCTGCTGGCTGTTGTTTACGCGGCTGCTGAGCCAGCAAACCATTGATAATACTCATTCGTATTCGCAGCTTTACAGCGAAGCAAAAACTTTATTCGATAGTGCTTCCACCGATAGCACAGATTCGGTTGCCTTGTCTTACTACACACAGATCATCACACATTTGACGCCTACTATAGCAAATGCTGAAATGCGTTACAATTGCTATGAGCAGAGTGGTATTTTAAAGCAAGGCTTAGGCTATCAGCCCGATGATATTTTGACTGAATATTACAAAGCTTTGGCTACACAAAAAAACAATCATCTTCCCGATTCTATTTTGTTTCGATTGCTGCTTTCGGCCGGGAATGTTCACTACACAAAAGCTTCATTTGATTCTGCTGTTTTTTATTTTTCCTGGGCAGAAAAAATTATTGATAAATATCCTTCAGCCGGGCTAGCTGGCGACTTATACAATTCGCTAGGAGCGCTGTATAGCGAAGCGGGAAATTATGCGGAAAGTGGTGTATATTTTAATAAAGCTCTGGAAATAACAAAGCAAAGGCATCCTGAACTGGGCGATGCCATTTTTGCAATGTCAGCGAATATTGCATCCGCCGTACGGTTGGCTGGCTATCCCGATTCTGCACTTACGCTCTACAAAAAATTATTGAACTCAGCGAAGCCGTCTTTGGCGATTGTCAACAATATTGGCGGCATATATCTTACTAAAAATCAACCCGACAGTGCCTTGCATTATTTGCAAATAAGCAAAAACATAAGCGGTTACTATGCAATCAACATTCACAATGCAATGGCGCAGGCATACATGCTAAAAAAGGATACAACAGGAGCAGATGAACAATTGAAAATTGCTACTGATTTGTATGCATCAAGTGGCGCATCAAAAAATTATTTTTTTGCAGGCACACAGAAATATCGCGGCGACTTATGTATGCTGGAACATAAGCCGGACGAGGCTTTGCGCCATTATCAGCAGGCTTTGATTCAATATGATGATAAGTTTAACGACAGTGATGTCTATCAGAATCCAGGCAATTTTGTTGGTGATTTTGCCAGCTATAATCTATTTGACGCGCTGACAGCCAAAGCAAATTGTTTTGCCATCATCTATAAAAGAAATAAGGAAGATAGAACTCTTAAAGCTGCTATCACTACTTACGATTCGGCTTTTGCATTGGCAGACTATATTAAAAAATCAATAGACAATGATGAAGCCCGTTTGTTTATAGCCGACAAGGTGTTTAATGCATATAACAACGCCGTCGATTTTCTATTAAATGCAAATTCACAATCTGATCCGAAACAGTTGACACATGCTTTAGAATGGATTAGTAAAAGCCGGGCTACTTCGCTTGCTATTAGCCTGAAAGAAAATACCATTAAGCGTTACGCAGGTTTGCCAGACTCTTTATTGCAGAAAGAAAAAAACACCAAGCTTGCCATATCAAGAATGAAACTGCAATTGCGACAAAGTAAGGATACAGCTAGTCAAAATGTGTTGCTTTCTTCTATTAATACTGCTTCTTTGGAACTGCAAAAGATTGATAATTCATTTAAACAATTCCCTAACTATTACAAGCAAAAATTTGCTGCCGATAACATTGATATCAGTTCGATTCAGAAGAATGTACTGGATGAAAAAACATCCGCAATTTGTTATTTCTCCGATGTCGATAAAATGTACGTTTTCGTTATTACACACAATACTATTAATGAATATGCCATTGGCAACGATTCGCTTCTTCAAAAAAATATTGAGGCTTACCAAAACCAACTGACAACAATAAAAGCAGGCAAATTTTATAATGACAAAGCCGCAAAGTATTTATACGATAAGCTGGTGAAGCCATTGATAAATGATTTGCAAAACAGCACTTCCATTATCATCATTCCCTCGCAAAGCTTAATTAATATTCCGTTTGAGTCTTTACAATCAAACGATGGTAAGTATCTCATTCAGAACTATGCAATTACTTACCAGTATGCATTGTCTTTTTTGCAAAAAACCAATACGGTTTTCAATGATAAAGGTGCTGTTGCATTTGCACCGTTTGCCGATGAAAGAAAGAATAGTAATTTTAACCAACTGCCTTTTTCATCACAAGAAATTGCCAGCTTTTCACAGAGTTCGAAGGAGATAGATTCTGCGGCAACAAAAAAGGAATTTGTTTCTGCTGCAAGTGACGCAACTGTTATACATCTTGCCACACATGCTGTTGTAGATTTCAGCGAGCCTGAGAATTCTTTTATCGCTTTTTACGAACAAAATAATCAAGACACAAGCTACAAGTTATTTGCGCATGAGGTTTATAATCTTCAGTTGCCAAAAACGCAACTGGTGTTTCTAAGCGCGTGCGAAACAGGCAGTGGAAAAGTATCTCAAAGTGAAGGTGCCTTGAGCTTATCAAGAGCTTTTGCCTTCGCAGGTTGTCCAAATATCGTCACTTCTTTGTGGAAAGCCGAAGACAAATCAACCGCTTACCTTAGCGAAAAATTTTATAGTTACCTCCGCAAAGGTTATTCTTATGCTCAAGCTCTGCAAAAAGCAAAAACTGATTTGTTGCAAGATGAAACTATGACGCAATTTCATTCACCACCATATTGGAGTCATCTGATTTTTATCGGTGACGTACAGGAAGAAAAATCTTCTTTTTGGTTATGGGCGATTGTGGCCGGAATCGTTGTAATTGCTGCATTTTTAATTGGTTATAAATACAGGCGGATATTGCGATTCAAATGAGCGAGCTACTTTTCCTTCAACTTCAGCATTGTCATTTTTGTACGGCTAATTTGTTTCGCTTTATTATAAAAAAGATGCTGCGGCTGCGCAAGAATTTCATCCAGTTTTTGCTGTGCTAATTCTATTTTACTATTCTTTATATAAGCCAACATCAGGTAATAATCTGTTTCCTGCAAGAAGTATTTTTCGTCACTGTTTTCATTTAGTTTTTCTACTTGTTTAAAAGCATTAATTGCTTCATCTGCATTATTCGTTTGCAGGTAAGACTGACCTAACAAAAAATAAGCTTCCTGGTTTTTTGGCTCTATTTTATTGAAAGAAGAAATCACCGCTTTATAGTTGTTTGCCTTATAAAATTCTGCTAGTTGGTTTTTGTTTTCTTCTCCTCTGTTTACAGGCAATTGGTATGTAATATAAGCATCGTTATAAACAGATTGACTAGTGGTTGTAGAATACTGCAATACACCATAACCTGCGATAACAACAATAAGAATAGCTGCTATGCGCATAAAATTTTTAAAAAACGAAGAATTTCTGGCAACCTTGGGAGCGGGTGCTGATTCCGGTTTTGCTTGCTGTAGATATTCTTGCTGAACGGCTTGCACACGTTGCTTCACTCCTAGCGCTCTGATGGCTTTTTTGGCTGCCAGCAAATGCTGATAATGTTCTTGTAAAGCGGCATCATTTTGCAACAGTTTTTCTGTTTCGTCATATTCAGTTCCGTTCAATTCGCCATCCATATACCGGATGAGCGTTTCTATAATATCGTTGTTAGAATTATTCTGCATTCTTAAGCGCATTTTTAAACTGTGTTCGTAGATAATCATTCTCCTGTATCATCTCCTCTAACTGCTTCATGCATTTGTATTTCTTATTGCGAAGCACCTGTTCATTCTGATAATCGGGCATTTGCTGCATAACATCATTCATGGATAAGTCTTCGTAATAAAACAGCATAAGAAGCTGCTTGCATTTAGAGCCAAGCTTTTCAAATAACTGCTGTATCATAGCGAAATGTTCCCGCTGTACCAAATGCTGCACAGCAGCCTGTTCTGTGACTTCTTTCGCATTTTCAAATACGCGGTTCCTGTTATCGCTGCTGTTTCTTTTCCTCAGTTCTGCCAGCCAGAGATTGCGAGTGATAGCATATAAAAACGATTTAATGCTGGCATCTCCTCTGAATTTATTTTCTTCTACAATTTCAACAAAGGCAACTATGGTTTCCTGAATAATATCTGCGGCATCGTCTTTACTTCCTTTGTTATTGACCACGTAATTTTCCAGCAATCCATAATACTTTTTGTAAAGCATATGAATTGCCGTATCCATTTCTTTAGGATGCTTCAATGCTTGTATCAATTCTTCATCTGAGTAGCTCTTCGCAACCTGCATTGGCTCTATGATTTGTATGACCTGCAAATAAAATTGTAACCGGAAAAGTAGAAAAACTAACGTTTATGGCAAACTACTTACAACGACATAAAGATCCAGAGCTCCGCTGTGCTTTTCGTTCATCATCTAATTAGTTTTTCTGTATAAAGTAAAGACAATTGTAAAAAAAGCAATACTGGTTGCGCTTCTTGATTGATCTTAATACTAATTGTTAGTAATGAAATGCCGGGTATGAGGCTACCATGATCCATGGTTTATTTCCCAAACTTTTTTTCTGAATCTGTGAGCCGATAAAGTGAACTTAAAGAGAATGGGTAGAAATTCTAACAGTCTCCATTG
The DNA here is from genome assembly GCA_964658445.1 of Ilyomonas sp. Taxonomy (GTDB): domain Bacteria; phylum Bacteroidota; class Bacteroidia; order Chitinophagales; family Chitinophagaceae; genus Ilyomonas. Next base: position 19,930 of record CAZZZH010000019.1, on the reverse strand, counting down.
GGTTATACAACAGCATCAATAAATAATATAAATGATGCCGTGATATTTATACAGAACTCAGATAATCCTTTTAAAAGAACTATAGTAATTAGCTAATTATTTTTATTCTTTACAACTCATGGAAGCTGAGTTAATAAAGCAAACGAAAATAAATTTATTAAGCAAAAATATTATCGCTTTATATGAGCACAGTTGGTCTACAACAGTGCTTTAATTGTTTCTATCACCTGGTTAAAATGGTTACTGTCTGTTCCACCCGCTGAAGCTGATGTTTTATTACCTCCACCGCCGCCTTTTATCAAAGGAGCCACTTGTTCTTTAATAATCTTATTGGCATCAAATCCTTTGCTGGAAAGGGCTTCAGCCAAAGCAACTGCAACCGATGCTTTATTGCTGATACTTGCACAAAGGACAATAAGTCCATTGGTTTTTTTGGCTAATTCAATAGATAGTTTCTTCAATGCATCGGCGCTGCTTACTTCAACTATTTCACCTATAAATACTGTATTATTAACTGTGCTAATTTTATTTACTAAATCATCTTGCAAACTGTTTAGTTGTTTAGCTTCCAGCGATTCTAATCTCTTTTTTACTTCACTTTGCTCGGCTAATAAATTTTCTATGCTTTTGCTTAACTGCTTCGGATTTTTCAAAGCAGTTTTTGCCGTGTTCAATTCAGCCAACTGATCATTTATATATTTCTCTGCAGCTTCGCCGGTTACAGCTTCTATTCGGCGCACGCCGGAAGCTACCGCAGTTTCATGTACTATTTTGAAAAAGCCAAGTTCTCCGGTTGTGCTAACGTGTGTTCCGCCACAAAGTTCAACGGAATAAGTTGGGTCAATGGTAACGACTCTAACAACATCACCATACTTCTCACCAAACAAAGCCATAGCGCCCGTTTGCATTGCGTCTTCTTTACTCATGAACCTGATGACAACCGGAATATTCTCGCGTATCTTTTTATTGACGATGGTTTCAATTTGCGCTATCTCTTCGTCAGTTACTTTAGAGAAATGAGAGAAGTCGAAACGCAGCTCTTCATCATTCACCAGCGAACCTTTTTGTGCCACATGAGTTCCTAAAACTTGGCGTAAAGCCGCGTGCAATAAATGTGTGGCGCTGTGGTGCGAAGCAATATTTTGTCTTCGTTCAAAAGGAACGATTGCAGTTACGTCTTCACTTATATCTTCTGGGATAGCTTCGGCTACATGAATGATAAGATCGTTTTCTTTTTTGGTGTCAATGATATGAATGGTGGTATCATTCAGTTTCAATAAACCTTTGTCACCAACCTGTCCGCCACTTTCAGCATAGAAGGGTGTTTTATCAAGAATAATTTGATAAAGCTCTTTGCCTTTAGCTTTTACTTTTCTATACTTTAAAATGTTAGCTTTTGCTTCTAATAAATCGTAACCAATGAACTCGGTTTTATTACTATCGTTTAATACAATCCAATCTTCTGTGTCTAAAGTTGTGGCTGCGCGGGAACGATTCTTTTGTTGTTGCATTTCAGCATTGAAACCTTCTTCGTCAACTTTCCGATTTATTTCTTGCGCCATCAGTTTGGTCAGATCAATCGGAAAACCGTAGGTGTCGTAAAGTTCAAATGCAAATGAGCCGTTTATTCGACGACTTTTTTCGTATATATCATTTGCTTGTTGCTCAGATAAACCCATTTTGTTTGCCACTTCAGAGCCATGGGTTCCCTCACTTAATTTTTTTAAATCAACGTGTTCTTCGAATCTTTTTATTCCTTTGCCCAACGTTCTCAAGAATGCTTCCTCTTCTTCCTTCACAACTCTGCTGACAAAATCAAGCTGTTGAAACAATTCAGGAAATACATTTTCAAATTGCTTTGCCAATAAAGGCATTAATTGAAACAGCAGTGGTTGCTTATAATCCAGATAAGAATAATAGTAACGGACAGCTCTGCGCAAGATTCTTCTTATTACATAACCAGCACCAGTGTTAGAAGGCAATTGTCCATCAGCAATAGTAAAAGCAATTGCACGAATATGATCGGCTAAAACGCGAAAGGCAATTGCTTGTTTGCTGGCACTGTAATCATATTTTTTGCCGGTGATTTTTTCTATCTCAGCAATCGTTCCGGTAAAGACATCGGTATCATAATTACTTTGCTTGCCTTGTATTACACGAACCAAACGTTCAAAGCCCATTCCGGTGTCAACATGCTTTGCTGGTAAAGATTCTAAGCTTCCATCTTTCAGCCTGTTAAACTGCATGAACACATTATTCCAAATCTCGATTACCTGTGGGTTGTCTGCATTCACCAAAGTCGCACCAGGAGCGGCTTTTCGTTCGTCATCGCTGCGGCTGTCGAAGTGAATTTCAGTACAAGGTCCGCACGGTCCGGTATCTCCCATTTCCCAGAAATTATCTTTCTTATTGCCCAATAATATGCGTTCTTCAGGCACATACTTTTTCCATTCGGTGAATGCTTCCTCATCGCGTTCCAGACCCTCCCGCTCATCGCCCTGGAAGATGGTTACGTACAAACGCTCTTTATTCAGTTTATAAACCTCAGTGAGTAATTCCCAACTCCAGGCAATGGCTTCTTTTTTAAAGTAATCACCAAAGCTCCAGTTGCCGAGCATTTCGAACATGGTATGATGATAAGTGTCAACACCCACCTCTTCCAAATCATTATGCTTGCCACTAACACGCAGGCATTTTTGCGTATCAGCTACGCGTTTGTATTCGGCTGTTTTATTACCCAAGAAGTAATCCTTAAACTGGTTCATGCCGGCATTGGTAAACAAAAGAGTAGGATCGTTCTTGATTACAATAGGCGCAGAAGGAACAATAATGTGTCCTTTGCTTTTAAAAAAATCCAGAAACTGTTGGCGTATCTCGGAAGATGTCATAAGAAAATATATCGTTTAAAATGCCGTTATCTTTGAGCGCTTTGCAAACGGGCAGCAAAAGTAGGAATTAGCTGTTAGCCGTCAGCTATTTGCCTTCAGATGTCAGCAGAATCATTCATCGGTTACGTTTCTATAGAAGTATCGTTTTGAAAGCTGATGCTGAAAACTGATTGCTGACAGCTTTGGAACATCATGAAAAAAATAAAATACTTCTATAACACACATACACTTCGGTACGAAAAGCTGATTACTCCACTGCGCGTAAAGTTGCTTCGTTTGTTTGGGTTCTTAGCAACGGTAGCCGTTTCTGCTGCAATCATTGTCGCTATTGCTTTCCGATATATCGATTCGCCTAAGGAAAAACTATTGCGACAGCAGAACGAAGACATGCGTGATGATTATGCTGTGCTGAACAAGCAGCTGCAGCAGCTTCAGCAGCAGATGAGCGAACTAGAAAATCGCGACAATAATGTTTATCGCTCCATTTTCGAAGCTGTGCCAGTGCACGATAGCGCTCGGATAAAGGCAATTGAAAAAAGTAAAGAACTAAAGCTTGTGCAAAGTATGAGTGAAGATGAATTGGTGAAGAGCATCACAGGTCAGGTAAATCAACTTTCGATGCTGATGGCTTACCAGCAAAAAAGCTATGCTGATATCGAAGGAATGATAAAAAACAAGGAGCAATTGCTGTCTGCCATTCCTGCTATACAGCCAGTAAGTAACAAAGATCTAACACGCATTGCATCGGGTTTTGGCTATCGCATAGATCCTGTTTATAAAGTAACAAAACTGCATGCAGGTCTTGACTTTGCGGCTCCTATCGGGACGCCGATTTATGCAACTGCTAACGGTGTTGTGACAGAAGCTGATTTTAACGAAGGCGGCTTTGGAAACCATGTTGTTATTAACCATGGTTATGGGTATGAAACTCTATACGGACACATGGTTAGGATGAAAGCCAAGGTGGGGCAGAAAGTAAAGCGTGGCGAAGTGATTGGTTATGTTGGCAGCACGGGGAAAAGTACAGGACCTCATTGTCATTACGAAGTGCACAAAAATGGAACACCGGTAGATCCTGTTTATTTTTTCTATAACGATTTAACGCCTGATCAATATGACAGGTTATTGAAATTGGCTGCGGCTAGCAACCAAAGTTTTGATTAAGTAAATGAAATTAATTTCCGGTTTGCAAAGTAAAGACAGGTGTGTAACCCCAGTCGCCGTCCTGCAAAGTATATTTTACTATATAGTATAAAGTAGAAGCGGTTTTTGTGTCTTCGGTAGAATATTGAATAACTGTGCCTGAGTAACCTGTACTATCGGTTTTATAAATACTGCAGAGGTTGTTTGGCGTATTGCCTTTTAGAATCTCAAGCGTCTTTACATCTTTTTGAAACGAAGTAGAGAAACCAACGGTAATATCTTTATTCGATGACTGAGCTTTAAAATTCTGTATCACGATGTTTGCGCTGCTGTAAGAGATAGCAGAAGATGAAATGGTGACAGAGGAAGGTGCAGTAACCTCTTCTTTAGAACAGCTAACAAAGCCGATGATTAAAAATGAGAATAGTAGATGTTTCACGGAATGGATATTAATATTGAATTAAAATGGATTAAAAACTGCTTAAAATTATTCGATAACCATACCAAACCCAATTAAAATTTTAATCTGTTGATTTTCAGTGGAAATTATTTTTTGGTAAAAGATTGTTAGATGTCCTGTTTCTTATTATGGGAACAGAAATGGGAAACTGAATTGGATTTGCTTTTTTTATCTTCGCAACCTTTGTCAATAGAAAATGAATAAAATATAACTTAAAAGAACAGAGAACAATGGATCAAACAGTGTTGATTAGTATAACTATAGCGGTTGTTATTTCATTAATAGCAGGTATCGTAGCAGGCAAATTTATTTTTGCGAAAGATACCCGCAAGCAGGTTGAAGAAGCTGAAGCCCACGCGCAAAACATTATTAAAGAAGCCGAACTGCGCGAAGAAACGATTAAAAAAGAAAAAAGTATTGAAGCGAAAGAACGGTTTGTGCAGCTTCAGGCGGAGCACGATAAGCTAGTACTGGAGCGAAACCGGAAGATGAACGAAGCCGAAGCCCGTATCAAACAAAAAGAGAACAGCCTCATTCAGAAAGAAAACAGTGTTAGCCAAAAAGAAAGCAATCTTGAGAAACAGATTAAAGAAAATGAAACCATTAAAGAGCATTTGAACAAACAGATTGAGATTGTTAATACCAAACGTACCGAGTTGGAAAAGCATCAGGAAGAGCACATCCGCCGGCTTGAAAAAGTAGCCGGGCTTACTGCTGAAGAAGCCAAAACTCAACTGATAGAAGGCTTAAAGAACGAAGCGCATACACAAGCATTATCGCTTCAGCAGGAAATCATTGAAGATGCCAAACTAAGGGCGAACAAAGAAGCGCGAAAGATTATTATTCAATCTATTCAGCGCACCGGTGCTGAGCAAACCATTGAAAACACCGTTAGCGTTTTCAACCTCGAAAGCGATGAAATGAAAGGACAAATCATTGGTCGCGAGGGCAGAAACATCAGAGCCTTAGAAGCCGCTACCGGCGTAGACTTGATTGTAGACGATACGCCCGAAGCCATTGTACTTTCTTCTTTCGATCCGTTGCGTCGCGAGGTAGCACGTTTGTCTCTACAACGCCTCATTGCAGATGGCCGCATTCACCCCGCCCGCATTGAAGAAGTAGTTGAAAAAACCCGTAAGCAATTGGAAGACCAAGTGATGGAAATCGGTGAACGAACTGTAATTGAATTGGGTATTCATGGCTTGCACAAAGAGTTGGTAAGAATTGTAGGTAAAATGCGCTTCCGTTCTTCATACGGACAAAATTTATTGATGCACAGCCGTGAAGTTGCCAACCTGTGTGGCATTATGGCGGCCGAGTTGGGCTTGAATCCTAAACTAGCTAAACGCGCTGGTTTGTTACATGATATTGGTAAAGTGCCTGACGAAGAAACAGAGCTAAGTCATGCTTTGCTGGGTGCAAAATTGGCCGAAAAATATGGCGAAAATCCGGCTGTAATAAACGCTATTGGTGCTCACCACGATGAGATGGAAATGCAATATGTTATCTCTCCTGTAGTGCAGGCTTGCGATGCTATCAGTGGAGCACGTCCTGGTGCCCGCCGAGAAATCATGCAGCAATATCTGCAACGCATCAAAGACCTCGAAGCCTTGGCGGTTTCTTATCCCGGCGTTGAGAAAGCATATGCAATTCAAGCGGGTCGCGAACTTCGCGTAATTGTTGAAGCCGATAAGGTGACTGATGGAGACAGCGATAAACTAAGTTTTGAAATTGCCCAGAAGATTCAAACGGAAATGACTTATCCAGGGCAAATAAAAGTAACCGTGATACGTGAAAAAAGAGCAGTGAACGTAGCAAGATAACTTCTTTAATTCTCATTTTTTACCCGCAGATATCGATTTATTCTGCGGGTTTTTTTTGCAGTACAAGTTGCAACTGATAAAATGACTGATATCAATCATCACCGTTTCAATCGCAGATTGCTCGTTTCTTCTTCTCAAGTTAGAAGCTATAAACACATTTGTCAATAAATGAGTATTCCTTCCAGTATCGTTTTGTTAGGAATGTTTTCTAAAAATCCTGTGTATAAAATCTATTTCTTTCCGTTTAAAAAATTAGAATTTGACTTTCTTTCAACACGAAAAAAATAAATTTTTCCATTAACTAAATTAGTTAGTATTTTGCGTGCTAAATAACTTGGTTATGTCATTTGCAGGAAAGAATCTCCGCTATCTCCGCAGACTTCGCGGCTGGACGCAGGAAGAATTTGCCAATAAATTAAAAATTAAACGCTCTCTTGTAGGCGCTTACGAAGAAGAAAGAGCAGAGCCTCGTCTTGAAGTATTGCGTAGCATCTGTCATATCTTCAAACTTAGTTTAGATGACTTGTTTTTAAAAGATCTTACGGAAACAAAAGCCAATACTTACTTAGACAAGCGAAGGATTATGAAAAATAATACCGACGCTGAAGAAAGACTTATTCATCTCGTTCCTGTGAAAGCGGCGGCTGGCTACCTTGCTGGTTACGCCGATCCTGAATTTATTGATGAACTAAATACGTTTACCTTACCTATGCTGGCGCCTGGTCAGTACCGTGCTTTTGAAATTGTGGGTGACAGTATGCTTCCAACGCCAAGCGGTAGTGTAATTGTGGGTGAAAAAGTAGAAGACCTCGAGGAAGTAAAAAGCAACCAGGCATACATAGTAGTATCTAAAAGCAATGGCATTGTATATAAGCGCATCAACCGGAACGGGCGTGTGAAAAATAAAGTAATGCTTGTGAGCGATAATCCTCAGTACGACCCTTATCCTATCAACACCGAAGACATTGTGGAAGTGTGGAAGGCGCAGATGATTATCACCAAAGCCTCGTCGCAACAGCGCTGGGATGTAGGGCAGTTGGCCGGCTTAGTTACCAACCTGCAGGAACAGGTAACAAGCATCAAGAAGAAAATGAACTAAAGCACAATTGTTATACAAAAGATAGAATTAAAAATGCCTCGTATCGCCGGGGCATTTTTATTTTTGTAAATAAAAAAGTATGCGTGTTTTGTTAACCATAATTACTATAACACTCCTGTTTGCATGCACTACCTCTACTGCCGGCAATGTGAAAGAAAAGTCATCATCGTCAGAACCTTATACAAACAAAATCATAGTAGAGTTGTTTACCTCGCAGGGCTGTTCAAGCTGCCCTTCTGCGGATAAATTGCTAAGCAACCTGGCGCAAACCGATACCAACCTCATTGTACTTTCTTTTCACGTTGATTATTGGGACAGGTTAGGATGGAAAGATGTATTTAGCAGCCACGATTACACACTTCGCCAGCAGCAGTATGTGCAGGTACTTCATGCTGAATCGGTATACACACCACAAGCCGTAGTGCAGGGACAGTTTGAATTGGTAGGCAGCAATAAATCGGGTCTAATGAATGCGTTGAGTAAAGTGAGAGAGCAAAATACCGACGAGATACTTACCGCCGATGCAATCCAGAACAACCATACAATTACTGTAACCAGCGAAGTAAACAAAGTATCTTCCAGTCAACAGTTAGTTGTTGCGCTGCTGCAGACACACGCCTCAACTACTATCTCACGTGGCGAAAATTCAGGAATTACCTTAGCAGGTTATAATGTGGTAAGAAGTTTATCTGTTATGCCTTTACTCAAAAACAGCAACAGCATGCAAATTGATTTGCCATCAGATTTGAAGGGTGACAATGCTTCTGTGGTTGTCTTTGTGCAAAATGCGTTGTCGAAAAAAATTGTGGCAGCCACAGCAGTGAAATTATAAATGCTTGTGTTCAGTTTCTTCATATACAGCTACCCATTTTTGCACTTCCTCTTTCGAAACCGGAGCTTGTTTATCATCTACATTAATCACCAATAAATAACCGGCTTCGTCGTTTGGTCTGGCGAGGTAAGTATTGACAAAGTCAAATTGGTCGCTGGTATTTAATTTACCCGTAAAAATATTCCAGTTTTCTTTTGCACAAAGGCAGCCCATCGTTGGTGTGAGCGGATAAAAAGGCTTGCCTTTAAAGTATTCCGGGTCAATGGTAGAACCATGCGCAATAATCGCCGTTCTGCCCGCTGTGCCTGCCTGCAAAGCTTCCTGCATAGGCAAATAGGAGCGCCAGTCGGGAGGAAACAGCAACAAATAATTTTGGTAAAAAGAAAGCGATGAATCCGGCATTCCGTGCCAGTACAAAGCATCGTTTTCATGTGGCAATAAAAGCTGTAAATTAGGCGTTGGACCTATCAAACCATTACGGGAAATGCCGGTTCCCTGCACGCTGTAAATACCCTGTGGTGTGCTGCCGCTGGTGATGAAATAAGGAAGATTAGAAGCAGATCGGGCCAATTGTTGAAACACCAACAAACTACCCAAACTATCTCTTGCAAATGTGCCATCCGCATTTTGAATGATTGCCAAACCCGGGTAATCGCGATTCCATCTTTGCAGCGAATAAATCATTTGTTTGCCAATATTCTTCTGGTAAGCGAACAAAAAAGTTAGCGGTGGCGGCGGCGATACTTTCTCTTTATTTTCATTTGTCAGGTATAGTTGCAGCGACTGCAGCACGGGTTCTGTATCCGCTAAGGGAAACGAGCTTTTCAATTGTTTAAGTAAAGAATTCAATTGCTGTTGCGATGAATCGTTTTGAAACATATAAACCGCCATCATGGCAAAGAGCTTCGGCTCTTTTTCTTTGTTCAACAGGGCTTTAATCGGAGATAGATAAGCTTGCGGGTACAAGCCGTAAACCGCTTCCAGAAGCGCACGTTTGGTATCTTGCTGAAGACTATCGTAATGAAGAAACAAAGTATCAAAACCAGCTTTCACCACCTCATTGGTTATCATAAATTGCGAAGCCGCTAAGCAAGCCGATTCGTATTTATATTCATTGTTGCTATCGAGTGGTTCAATAAAAGTTCGTGCAATCTCATCGCGGTTCAGGTACTCGTCAAATTTTTTGCGTTTATCATTCAGTACTACGCTGGTATAGATCAGATTTTTGTTGTATTGCGCGAAAGTGCCGGTGCCTAAACAAATCCAGATAAGTGCGAGGATGATTTTCATTGTAGAACAAATACCTGTCTACAAACATAACCGCTTATTCATTTCCATATTACTAACAGGATGTTTAAAATCGTTCTGCATATTGAAAAGGGTACTGGTTAAGATGATTTTTAATAACCACAAATACCGGCTTTCTTATCTTGCGCACATCATGATGCAAACATTTACGTACCAACATCTTTTTGATTTTGTCGGCAAGATTTTCACTAAAATGGGCTGTCCGCAAACGGCTTCCCTCATTGCCGCTTCTGTATTACTGTCGGCAGACGCTCGGGGCATCGATAGTCATGGTATTTCGCGATTGTCTGGTTATGTTCGGCTTTGGGAAGCGGGACGAATCAATGCTAATCCCGACATTACAATCATTCATCAAACACCTTCTACAGCTACTATCGACGGCGATGCCGGGCTGGGTTTAGTAGTGGCACCTTTCGCTATGCAGACTGCTATCAGCAAAGCGAAAGAAGTAGGCACAGGTTGGGTATGCGTTCGCAACAGCAACCATTTTGGCATTGCTGGCTATCATGCTTCAATGGCACTGCAACATGATATGATTGGCATTGCTATGACAAACGCCAGCGCCATTGTCGCTCCAACATTTAGCATCGAAAAAATGCTTGGCACTAACCCAATTGCTATGGCTATTCCTGCAGATAAGGAACCACCTTTTATTGCCGACTTCGCCACCACTACGGCTTCCAATGGCAAGTTAGAACTATTGCAACGCAAAAACGAAAACACACCCGTTGGTTGGGTGCAAGACAAAGAAGGCAACACGTCCACCGATGCCAATGCCTTAAAAACCGGCGGCGCTTTATTGCCGTTGGGCAGCGACCGTGAGCATAGCAGCCACAAAGGCTATGCGTTGGGAAGCATGGTCGATATTTTATCGGGTGTGCTAAGTGGCGCAAGCTATGGCCCCTGGGCGCCGCCATTTCCCGCTTACATTCCAATGCCGGAACACATGCCAGGTAAGGGTTTGGGGCATTTCTTCGGGGCAATGCGGGTAGATGCCTTTCGCCCGGCAAGCGAGTTTAAACAGCAGATGGACAACTGGATTGAGCGTTTCCGTAAAGCCAAGCCTGCCAATGGATATGACAAAGTGTTAATACCTGGCGATCCCGAACGTGAGACTGAATTGACGCGTATGAAAGAAGGCATTCCTGTATTTGAAAGCGTGGTGAAAGAGCTGAAAGAAGTGGGAAAGAAGCTGGGCGTTGATTTATAAAAACAAATAAAAATACAAGCTACATTTTTGGAGACGAGCGCCTGCAACTCCGATGAATCGCCTGTTGCGACGCTCCGTTCAGGGTTCTGAAAATAATTAAGCTGTTATGCGAGTGCTATTTCAATAACAGAAACAAAACAGTTGGAATTGTAAACGTTCTCGAAATTTTATTCTTTTCTTGACTGTCAACATTCAAAGTGTCTTAACTCTTCAGCGAAAAGAACTGTGTTGCTGCTTTTCTTGACGGCACCCACGCAGCAATCAGCGCAACAATAAAAACGGTTGCTGCTACCAGTAAAAAATCAGAACCATACATTTTTACCGGATAATAATCAATGATGAAAGTGCCGCCTTCCAAGGGTATCAGCTTAAACTGAGTTTGCGCTACGCATATCAAAAAAGCCAGCAACATACCAATGCCGCTACCAACGCCGGCTAATAAAAAGCCTTCGCTTAAAAAGATTCTTTGAATCAATCTCCAGCTTGCTCCCATTGCTTTTAGTACAGCAATGTCTTTTTGTTTTTCCAACACTAGCATGGTTAACGCTCCAATCATATTGAAGGCTGCAATTAATAATATCAAAGATAAAATAGCATAGATCACCCATTTTTCTGCCTGCATTACACTAAATAAACTTTGATTTTGTTGATAGCGTGTCTGCACTGTAAAATCATTGCCCATTACGCTTTGCAATTGCCGTTGCACCTTGTCTGCATTAGCTTTGGGCTGCAAGCCAATCTCAACGCTGCTGTATTCTCCAGGCTTCAGGTTAAGCATATATTGCAAAAAGGTAAGGTTAGTAAAAGCATACTTATCATCAAATTCCTGCTGCACCATGAAGGTGCCCGAAATGTCAATATTAGCGGCGTTCATTGCGTCGGCGCTGGTTAGCTTTTTTGCTTCGCGGTTGGGTATATAAAGTGTAAGCGGAGCAAGGTCTCCATTCGGGTCGGCGCCTACCGCACTTTCAATGCCGACACCAATCAGCAGTTGCGGTTTATCTGATGTGCCGACATCATATTTACCTCTTACTACATGGCTTCCTAGTTTGTTGACCATTGCATAGTTTTCATCAACGCCTTTCAAATAAACGATCGATTGGTAATCGCCATTAACCAGCACTGCTTTTTCTTCAGCAACCAAGCTCACTGCTTTTACACCCGGCACGCCTTTTATTTTTTGAGTTTGCTCGGGCGTTACCGTTATAAATTTTCCATGCGAAGGTGTAATCCGAACATCCGAATAAAAATCGCTGTACAAACTTCTTACAAGGTCTTCGAAACCATTGAAAACACTAAGCACAATAATCAAAGCAGCCGTTCCTACTGCGATTGCCGTCATGCTGATACGTGCAATGATATTTACTGCATTACTATTATTTTTTGGTTTGAAATAGCGCCACGCAAACATGCGTCCAACCCGAGAAAGTGGGCTTGAATGCTTTTTGTTTATTGGTGTATCTGGCAGGTAATTGATGTGATTAGTTTGTAAAAATGAGCTTACTAAAACCGTATAAAAATGTAGGGTGTGCCTTATTCTTCAGAGGCAGGCGGCGTCTGAATCTGCTTGAACAATTCTTCCATTTTATCTGCGTGTTCTAAGGTTTCATCGGCATAAAAATGAAACACCGGGATGCGGCGCAACTGGTTTCGGGCTCGCCCTGCAAATTCTTTCTTTACTTCCCATGCGCGGTCTTCTATTTTTTTCAATGCTGCCTGTGTATCTGCCACTTTAAAGAGGCTGAGATAAACACGGGCTTCCAGCAAGTCGGGCGTTACCTTCACAGACGAAATAGAAACCATTCCGTTGTCTATCATATTCAGCCCAAGTCTTCTGAAAATATCATCAAATTCTTCCTGTATAATGCCGGCAACCTGCCGCTGTCTTTTTCCTTCTTGCATACTATTACCTTTGTCGGCTGTAAAATTACTATCCTTTTGCCAAGCAAGCCGAGATTGCTTACGGCAGGCGGCTCAAAATCATGTTAATGAAGAAATATTCGCGTGTATTTTCTTATTTAGGTCAATATAAAGCCCGCATCCTTCTTTACTTTTTTTGCATCGTTTTGTCCATTGTTTTTTCCATTGTGTCGCTGGGTATGCTGATGCCTTTTTTAGAATTAATTTTTAATGGCAGTCATTCATCCGGTACTTCTTCCTTGTTCACAGCTTCTTCCAACCCGGTTATCTCGTTTGTCCGAAAATGGCTGTTGTCTTCTATCCAAAGCAATGGTCAGTTTTCTACGGAAGGCAAGCTAAAAACGTTATTGCTCATCTGTATCCTGTTAATTGTTTTTATCCTGTTGAAAAACCTGTTCATCTATCTCGCATCTTATGTATTAACGCCCGTTAAAAATAGAATTGTCAATAATCTTCGTGTTGAGCTGTACAGCAAAGTGCTGCAACTTCCGATAGGCTATTTTACGGAGAAAAGAAAAGGCGATCTTATCAGCCGCATCACCAATGATATTAACGAAGTGGAAGGCTCGCTGGTCGGCACTTTGGAAGGCTGGGTGAGCGACCCGCTCAGCATTCTTTTCAATTTTGCCATCCTGTTTTATCTAAGCCCGCAGCTTACTTTGTTCCTGCTTTTTTTTCTTCCTGTTATCGGTATTATCATTGGAAGAATTTCCCGCTCTTTAAAGAAACCTTCCAACGAAGCCGCCATAAAATATGGCGAATCGCTTTCTATTTTAGATGAAACTTTAAGCGGCTTGCGCGTAATAAAAGCCTTCAACATAGAAGCCGTTTTGCGAAGCAAATTTTTTAAAGTCAATAATGAGCTTACCGGCGCAAAGAACCGGATTGCTTTTCGCAGAGACCTGGCTTCGCCAACGAGCGAATTCCTTGGTGTGGCTGTATTTGCTGCGATTCTCTGGTATGGCGGCAGTGGTATTTTAAGTGGTAATATTCCACTGGAAGGCTCAGCCTTTATTGGCTATCTGGCTTTGTTTTACAATGTAATTAATCCGGCTAAATCGCTCTCTACTTCGTTTAGCAATATGCGGAAAGGCGAAGCAGCTATTGGTCGTATTGAGGAAGTACTAAAAGCGCCGGTAACAGTGGAAGATAAAGTGGATGGCAAAATTTTATCTTCATTTAATAATGCCATCGAATTTAAAAATGTATCGTTTGCATATGATGATGTGGTAATTTTAAAGGATATTAATTTAACCATAGAAAAAGGAAAAACAGTTGCATTGGTTGGCTCTTCAGGTGCTGGCAAAAGTACGCTTGCCGATTTGGTTCCGCGCTTTCACGATGTAACAGGCGGCGAATTGTTGATTGATGGTGTAAACATTAAGGAGTACACTTTGCAAAGCCTGCGCAGCCAGATTAGTATCGTTACACAGGAGCCGATTTTGTTCAACGATACCATCGGCAATAACATTGCCCTGGGCAGCGAAAATGTAGCTACGGAAGAGGCTATTGAAAGTGCTGCAAAAGTGGCCAACGCTTACCAGTTTATTACTAAAAAAGAAGGCGGTTTCGGCAGCAATATTGGCGACAGAGGTACCAAGTTAAGTGGCGGAGAAAGGCAGCGTTTGACCATAGCGAGAGCCGTACTAAAAAACCCTCCGATACTGATTTTGGATGAAGCCACTTCGTCGTTGGATACAGAAAGCGAAAGGCTGGTACAGGACGCTATCAACAACATGATGAAGAACCGCACTTCTATTGTAATTGCGCATCGCTTATCAACCATCCGTCATGCTGATGAAATCGTTGTATTGCAGCATGGACGGGCTGTTCAGCGTGGCACGCATACCTCGCTTATGCAAGAAGAAGGCTTGTACCGGAAGCTGATAGAGATGCAGGAAGTAAAGTGATAGCTGACAGTAGAGCAATGATTAAATTCTTATTGCAAGAAGCATTATGTTCGTCAATGATCCTCTTGCAGCGATCAACTTTCTTTCTAACTGGAATATGTTTTGTACTTTGGACTATCAAAAACGAAAACCATTATGATAAACTTTAGTGAATTGCAAGTAGGCGATTATGTTCTAGCAGAGTTTGAAGGCGCCATGTCTGAAGGCGAAGTAATGAACTTGAACAACGATGAAAAACAGATTTGTGTTCAAACGGATGTCCAGTCTTTCTGGTACGAACCGACGCATGTTTTTCCCATTGTTCTGAATGATGAGCAGCTTATGCGCCTGAATTTTACAAAAGAAGTAATGGACGACGGCAGCATTAAGTATAAAAAGGGCTCATTCCGCATTGCCATACCTACGGAAGGCGACTTTTCGGCTCTGGATATGTGGTACAGAGAAGACCGTCGTCATCATCCTAACGTACATTATATTCACCAATTGCAGAACCATTATTTGCAAATGACGAAGATTCACTTAACGCGCGAAGTGATGGTGTAGTGTCGCTTTTTCTCTTAACAATATTTTCCCGTTATTTCGTTTAAACAAACAAAAAGATAGACCGTCTCTATTGCCTCAATTAAAATTTTAGTTATGAAAAAAATGATGTTAGTCGCCTTAGCTGCTATCGCTTTTACAGTTGCTACACAGGCGCAGGATTCTGCTACCGGCAAAAGAATGAATGCTGACCACCCGGCGAAGATGCAGCGCACACAGATGTGGGATGACCTGAAC
>CAZZZH010000019.1:0-4550 GCA_964658445.1 Ilyomonas sp. | reverse complement strand
TGAACGATATAAAAAATAACAACTCGCTGAGCGACGATCAAAAGCAGGAGAAAATAAAAGAGTTGCGTGAAGAACAACGCAAGAGCATGGAAGCCCTTCTGACCGATGAACAGAAGACAAAAATGAAGCAGATGCGCGAAGACAGGATGAAAGAGCACAAGGAAATGAAATCGGCTTCCGACTCAACTATGCAACATTAATTCATCAACTTAATACAACTGCTTATGTTCCGCTTGCAATGGTTGTTATTTTTTATGGTTTGCCTGCTTTCTAACGCTTCTTTTGCACAATCGCAAATGCAGGTAGCAAAAATTAAACAGAGGCTGATAACTGAACTCAAGATTGACAATAAAAAGGCAGATTCTGTAGTGAACATCGTGCAAGATTTTTATACGCACGCACGCGCTATAAGAACGAACACACAATTGAAAGACGAAGAACGGAAAGCCAGCCTGCAAACGAACCGCAAAGCAGAAATGGTGCGGCTTCGCACGCAGCTAAACACAGAGCAGATTCAAAAACTGCAGCAGGTACTGCAGGAAATGAGACAGGAAAAACAGAACCGCAAACCTTCGGGAAAAGATTCTGCTTCACTACAATAAAATACAGAGATATAAACAAAAGGCATCGCTGAAATCTTGCAGCGGTGCCTTTTTTATGAACTCTTTTTTTCATCCCATTCGATCCTTGTTTTGGGTAAAACCTGCGGATAATTGTTTTGAACAAAGAGTAATAAATGCTCTCTTACCAGACATCTCAGATCGAAGGCGTTGCCAGCATTGTTGGTACTTACCAGGCATCGTAATTCAACCGTTTTTTCTTTTAAATCAGTTACCTGAAGTACCGCTACACGACCATCCCATAACGGCTGCTGTTTCACAAAAGACAGGAACTCTTTCCGTATTATTTCGACCGGCACGTTATAATCAAGATATATCATGGCAGCGCTGAGTATTTCGGAACCAATGCGCGTCCAGTTCTGGAAAGGTTTTTCAATGAAGTAATTAATCGGCAAAATCAGTCGTCGCTGATCCCAAATCATGACGACAACATAGGTCAATGTAATTTCTTCCACTCGTCCCCACTCACCCTCTACCACCAATACATCATCTAACCGTAAGGGCTGCGTAAACGCGATCTGCAAACCTGCAAGAAAATTAGCCAGCGATTTTTGCGCAGCAAAACCAATAATGATACCGCCGATGCCTACGCCCGTGAGCAAGCCGGCGCCTAACTTCCTGAGGTTATCAAAGCTTAAAAAGATAAGACATAACGTGAGTGTAATAATAAGACCAACAGCAATACGACGGATGAACTGAAGCTGCGTGCGTATCTTTCTTTCTCTTAAATTATCGGGCTTTTTAAGGTCATATTTATACACCACATAGTCTTCTACAATCTTCACAATTGCAATCAATATCAACGAAACAGAAACAGTCAATAAAATCTGCGAAAACTTATCGAATATCACCATTTGCGAGTGACGCAGGCGCAATTCGTCTTTCAGCGCGTTTAGTACAAACAAGGGCAGGAAAACATTTACCGGCAATGCCATGCGCCTAACAACAGAGCGTACAAAAGAATAGCTTTCCTGCTTTGTAGCTTGCTTTACCAGCCAAGATAAAAGAAGCCGGAGCAGCAAGCCAATGGCGAAAGCAAACCCTATGATTAAAAGATTCCACAAAGAATTGGGTAGCTTCTCCAGGTAATTCATAAAATCATCCCACATAAGTAAAGATCGGTTTCAATGTTTGTTGTAATAAAACTTAGACAAGCATTTGTTCTATCGTTTTGAAAGCTTCTTTCGCACCACGCTGTTGCCACAATATATCATGAATAGCATCTATGATAGGAATGCTGGCATTGATGATTTGATTGGTTTCAGAAATACAATGGCTGGCGTTATAGCCTTCGGCAACCATATTCAACTCAAGCTGCGCAGCCTTTACTGAATAACCCTTCCCAATCATGCTGCCAAACATACGGTTGCGGCTGTATAACGAATAACAGGTAACGAGTAAATCGCCCAGATAAACCGAAGATGTGTATTGAATCCGCTCTTCGTTGCACGGCACCTTTTGCTGCTGCACCAGTGCTTTCAAAAACACCGTCATTTCATTGGCGCAGTTGGCAATGTAAACGCTCAGAAAGTTATCGCCATACTCAAGCCCATGGGCAATGCCCGCGCCTAATGCGTAAATGTTTTTCAATATAGCTGCATACTGCACGCCGATGATGTCGTGGTTAATGATGGTGTTTACATACAATGTGTTGAAGTGCTGCGCAATCTTGCCTGCCACCGATTCGTTGATGCCCGAAAATGTAAGGTAGGAAAGCTTTTCAGCTGCTATCTCTTCGGCATGGCAAGGTCCTAAAATAGTGAAGTAATCGCTGATGGAGACCGCGAAGTTTTTGTATAAATAATCATTCAGCAGTTCATTGTTTTGGGGTAGAATACCCTTAATGGCCGATACTATTTTTTTGCCTTGAAATACATTATCGGGCAGCGCTTGCAGTGCCTCTTTTACAAAGGCAGAAGGAACTGCCACAATGATCACATCAGATTTGTTGATTACGGTTTGCACATCATCGCTCATAGACAAAAGCGATGTATCGAAGTAAGCTGCAGGCAAATAATGAGGGTTGTGATGCCGCTCCTGAATAGCCGCTATAGTAGTAGGATTGCGTATCCACCAGTTGATGTGATGATGGTTGCCAGATAATATTTTGGCAATGGCAGTAGCCCAGCTTCCGCTTCCGATAATTCCAAACTGCATATAACGACAATTGAAAAAGCAAACATACGGAATCGAAAAGTTGAGAATTGAGGGTTATGAATTATGACTTATGTCTTACTCCGTTTTTGTTAAACGAATTTGTCTGTTTGTTTAACAATAAACTTATCCATCAAGCTTAAATCTGCAACTTATAACTCTTACTTCATCAATCGTTTCTCAACTTACCTTGCATTGCAAACACCATCTTATGCCAACCGTCATCATTACAGGAGGAACAGGATTAATTGGTAAACGGCTTTCAAGCATGTTATTGGCAAAAGGATACGAGGTGATTATTTTCAGCCATAATGAAAAGAGCAAAGCACCGGCAGGAGCGATATTGAAAACATGGAACCTTGCTACCGGCGAAATAGACAACGACTCGATTGCCATAGCTGATTACATCATACATCTGGCCGGTGCGAACGTAGCAGAAAAGAGATGGACAACAGCCCGGAAAAAAGAGATTGAAGACAGCCGTACTAAAAGTAGTGCGCTACTTATTAAAGCCTTGCAGAATACACCGAATAGGGTATCGGCTGTTATCAGTGCTTCTGCCATTGGTTGGTACGGCGAAGATTCTGTTGCCAGTAAAGAACAAGGCTTTACTGAAGATGCACCGCCGGCAAACGACTTTTTGGGACAAACTTGTCGATTGTGGGAAGAGAGCATCGAGCCTGTAACATCGTTAGGTAAGCGGCTGGTAAAGCTACGCACCGGCATCGTACTGAGCAACGATGGCGGCGCTTTGGCAGAATTTAAAAAACCGCTGAAAGCAGGTGTGGCTACCATTCTCGGTAGTGGCAGCCAGGTAGTAAGCTGGATACATGAAGAAGACATTTGCCGCATGTATTTATACGCTATCGAAAACAACCATGTGGTTGGCAGCTACAACGCTGTGGCTCCCCTGCCGGTTAGCAATAAAACACTGACGCTTGAACTGGCAAAAGCGATGCGGGGCAAGGCTTTCCTGCAGGTTCATGTACCTTCGTTCGCATTAAAAATCGCGCTGGGTGAGATGAGTGTTGAAGTATTGAAAAGCGCCACCGTAAGCGCAAGAAAGATTGCTCAGCAAGGGTTTACTTTTCACTATCCCGATCTACCTTCCGCTTTACAGCAATTGATAGTTTGAAAATAGTAAATGAAGAAACGATTTACTAAGGATGGTTCATTAATTGTCTGCTTTGGCATTCTTTGTATGTCTGTATTTCTTAGTTTAATACATTCCATAAAAGGGGCTTGAGCACTTAGATTTACGCTAATATTTTTTTCAAAATCTGAGTAAATTATAAGTGCTGTTTAATTGTATTTTTTGTACTTCGTAAACCAAAAATCACGGTACGAAAGTGTAAAGCCGATGCGTGTATAGCTTTGCTTCAATACCAAAGCATTTGCTGCATCCTGTATGCCGCTTTGCAGATACAATTGGTAGCCCAGTGTGCTTCTTTTTGCGTTGCCACCAATACCCAAGGTAATGCCTTTATCGCGAAGCTGGCTTCCATTGATAACTAAGTAATCCTGACTATAATATACGCCGCCTTGCACATAAAAATTTTCATACATCTGCCCGCCATACCTCTTTTGATTTGCATACTGAATACCCGCCGATATACGCTGGCTGCTTGTAAGCGAATAGCCTAGCCCTGTATAGTTTGCCGCACTCCATTGCTGCGCGCTGTAGTCCGCAGCAATAGTTAATGCATTACGATACACAACCGAAGCGCCGCCGGTATAGCTACAGGGCAATGTAAAATGCGTATTGTCTATATTCTT
>CAZZZH010000018.1:14239-28275 GCA_964658445.1 Ilyomonas sp. | reverse complement strand
AAAGGGTTGGTAGGAGAAGCAAAGGGTTGGTAAGGCAAAACAAAGGTTCGGCGATGTAATTATCATTACCCGGGAGTTGTTACTAATAAAGATGCACAGTTATAAGCCCAGAGATGCAGTTACCGGCAACCTCCTTATTACCACCAAATTTTCAATAGAGACTGTAAAAAAGCCAGCTATAGCAAATGTTTACCAAATGAAATTTTGTCACACCCGCTTAAATAGTCGTCCTTTACACCCTTCATTACTGCCATATAGCTGAAAATTTGGCTTTACTTCAACCGATGGCAAAGTAATTGACGATAGCGAATCAGTATTTTCAAAAATCAATTTTAAAAACAAACAAATATGGCTGACACACTGAAGGTTACTCCCTTACACGACAGAGTAATCATTAAACCTGCTGCGGCAGAAGAAAAGACATCATCAGGCTTGATTATTCCTGATACGGCAAAAGAAAAACCACAACGCGGCATTGTAGTAGCTGCTGGTACAGGCAAAAAAGACGAACCGGTAACTGTAAAAACCGGCGATAACGTATTGTATGGCAAATATGCCGGAACTGAAATCCAGATTGAAGGTCAGGACTACCTGATCATGCGCGAAAGCGATATCCTGGCAATTGTTTAATTTGAAAATGTGTAAAAGTGGTCATTTGAAAATGACGCCACCTTACATTCTGCAGATCATTTTCAAATCTTCAAATTCTTTAATTTTTTAATTGAAATATTATGTCTAAACAACTTTTCTTCGATATCGACGCGAGGAATAAAATGAAAAAGGGCGTGGATATCCTTGCCAACGCCGTGAAAGTAACATTAGGACCTAAAGGTCGTAATGTAGTAATCGAAAAGAAATTCGGTGCTCCTTCAGTAACCAAAGATGGTGTTACCGTTGCTAAAGAAATAGAACTCGAAGACGCTATTGAAAACATGGGCGCACAGATGGTGAAAGAAGTAGCTTCCAAAACTGCAGACATTGCGGGTGATGGTACTACTACAGCAACTGTTTTGGCTCAGTCTATCATCAGCGAAGGTTTAAAGAACGTTGCTGCCGGTGCTAATCCAATGGATCTGAAACGTGGTATCGACAAAGCTGTTCTGGAAGTAGTAAAGAGCTTGCAATCTCAGTCTCAGACTGTAGGTAGCGATAGCGACAAAATCGAACAAGTAGCTTCTATCTCTGCCAACAACGACGAAACCATCGGCAAACTGATTGCTGAAGCGTTCGGTAAAGTAGGTAAAGAAGGCGTTATCACCGTTGAAGAAGCAAAAGGTACCGATACTTCAGTTGATGTGGTAGAAGGTATGCAGTTCGATCGTGGTTATATTTCTCCTTACTTCGTAACCAACAGCGAAAAGATGGAAGCTGAACTTCAGAATCCGTCTATCCTGATTTACGATAAGAAGATTTCTACCATGAAAGACATTCTTCCTATCCTTGAAAAGAGCGCACAAAGCGGTCGCCCGTTGTTGATCATTGCTGAAGACCTTGAAGGTGAAGCATTGGCAACACTGGTAGTAAACAAATTACGTGGTACGCTGAAAGTAGCTGCTGTTAAAGCTCCTGGCTTCGGTGATCGTCGTAAAGAAATGCTGCAGGATATCGCCATCTTAACCGGCGGTCTTGTTATCAGCGAAGAACAGGGTTACAAATTAGAAAATGCTACTGAAGCTTACTTAGGTAAAGCAGATTCTATCACGATCAACAAAGACAACACAACTATCGTTGGTGGTAAAGGCGTTGAAGAAGATATCAAGGCTCGTGTAAACCAGATCAAATCTCAGATTGGTACTACCACTTCTGATTACGATAAAGAAAAACTTCAGGAACGCCTGGCTAAATTAGCTGGTGGTGTAGCTGTACTGTACATTGGTGCTGCTACTGAAGTAGAAATGAAAGAAAAGAAAGACCGCGTTGACGATGCTTTACATGCAACACGCGCTGCGGTTGAAGAAGGTATTGTTCCGGGCGGTGGCGTAGCTTATATCCGCGCTACACAAAACCTTGACAATATTAAAACCCTGAACGAAGACGAAGCTACCGGTGTAACTATCGTTCGTCGTGCTATTGAAGAACCACTTCGCCAGATTGTGGCTAACTGTGGTTTGGAAGGCAGCATCATTGTTCAGAAAATTAAAGAAGGTACTGGTGATTTCGGTTTCAATGCCCGCACGGAAGTTTATGAAAACTTGTTTGCTGCCGGGGTTATCGATCCTACCAAAGTTACCCGTATTGCACTGGAAAATGCAGCTTCTATCGCAGGTATGTTATTAACTACCGAAGCGGTAATCGCTGATAAACCAGAACCTAAGTCTGCCGCAGCTCCTGCTGGTATGCCAGGTGGTGGAATGGGTATGGATTATTAATCTCTATCAAGTTGATTATAGAAAAGCTCCCGGCATGCCGGGAGCTTTCTTTTTTTATGTAGCCATCGTCTGTATCTCCGATTGATCGCCTGTTGCGACGCTCCGTTCAAGGTTCCGGGCAAAGATTGAGCAGCCAACAGCTATTTTCTAATGTTCTATTTACCCTATATTTTTACACCCATGAACTACTCTAAACAACTCACCAGAATCCGCGTACTCATCATCTTCTTCATGGTCGCTACAGCCATTAGCGGTATCACTGCCTTTCCTGTGGAAACCGAATTGAACTGGCTACTGCAATATAAAACATCGTTTCCATCTGGCGTTTCCTTCTGGCTTCAAAAAGTGTACGATGCACTCCACAATACCAACAGCAAATATTCCTTCCTCATGTATGGTTATGACTGGCTTGCTTTTGCGCACATCGTCATTGCATTAGCCTTCATTGGTCCGCTTAAAGACCCGAAGCGAAACATCTGGGTGATAGATTGGGCAATCCTTTGCTGCATCTGTGTGTTTCCGCTGGCGCTCATCGCCGGCCCAATACGAGGCATTCCCATTTACTGGCAGTTGATAGATTGTTCGTTTGGGTTCTTTGGTTTGCTCCCTTTGTTTCTTTGCAGAAGATGGATCAGGCAATTGGGTTCCTCTTCTACTACGTCCGGTAAGTTCGAAGCGTTTTACAGGCAGAATGGTTAAGTTCAAACAATCAACGATAGCAAACACAGGGTTTGATTTATAAGATGCGCCATGCAAACTATATGGGTAACAAGTTTGGTATCAAAGGCAGGAAGGTTTCCTGTTACCGCTAATTGTTTTTATCTGAACTTCTTTAATTCATTCAAGGTTATCCTTCCTTCATAAATGGCTTTGCCCACAATAACTCCTTTGCAACCGGCATTCTGCAAGCCATCTAAATCATCCATTGAGCTTACGCCGCCGCTGGCTATTAAAAAGAGAGAAGGAAATTTTTCGATAATACTTTTATATAAATCTGTAGCGGCTCCTTGCAGCATTCCATCTTTACTTACATCGGTGCAGAATACCTGCTGAATGCCTTGCTGTATATAATCTTCAATAAAATCATAGATCCAAACTTCGCTGGTTTCCTGCCAGCCGTTAATGGCAATCTTCTCGTTCTTTACATCCGCACCCAATAAGAATTTATTTGCGCTATATTGTTGCAGCCATGATACAAACAACTCTTCATCTTTTACCGCTAAACTGCCAATGGTTGCCAGGGCAGCACCGGAATTAAACACAATCTGCAAATCGTTTTCAGTCTTAATGCCACCACCAAAATCAATCACCAGAGAGGTTCTGGAAGCCAATGTTTCCGCCACTTTCCAGTTCTTAACTGCACCAGCTTTGGCACCATCTAAATCTACAAGATGAAGTCTTTGCAAGCCGGCATCTTCAAACTGTTTTGCTACTTCCAGCGGATGTTCGTTGTATATTTTTTTCTGGTTATAATCGCCTTGCGTCAGCCGCACGCATTTGCCTTCAATAATATCTATCGCAGGAATAATTTGCATAAGACAAAGATACTTTTTGATGTTACAATGATTCTTTCTTTCTCTTTTATTCATTTACATTGTACAAGCAAACAGGCATGTGAATTGGTCATCATTTGCCTTTATAAAATTATACTTCAATCATGTCTTTTCACAATAGCAACTATAGTAACACTCAACTTCACGATAACTATACTACCGATAAACAATGGTGGAAAGAAGCTGTTGTTTATCAAATTTACCCGCGTTCCTTTCAGGACAGCAACGGAGACGGAATCGGTGATCTACGTGGCATTATTTCGAGGCTTGATTACATCGAAAGCTTAGGCATCGATGCCGTTTGGCTCAACCCCATTTATCCGTCGCCCAACTACGACAATGGCTATGATGTAAGCGATTATCGAAACATTGCAGCTGAGTATGGAACAATGGAAGATTTTGATGAGTTGCTGAAGGGCTTGCAGGGAAGAAACATCCGGTTGATTATGGATTTGGTAGTCAACCACTCCAGTTCTGAACATTACTGGTTTCAGCAATCGCGAAGCTCGAGAGACAATCCTTACCGAGATTATTATCATTGGTGGGAAGCTGAAAAAGGTAAGCCCGCGCCGCGCTTTTCTTACTTTGATGAAGATAACAATGCATGGACTTACGACGAAACAACAGATGCATATTACCTGCATTATTTTTCTAAATATCAGCCTGATTTAAACTGGTCGAACCCGAAGCTGCGTGAAGAAGTCTACAACATCATGCGCTTCTGGATTGATAAAGGTGTGGATGGCTTCCGGCTTGATGCCTTTCAGTTTATTGCCAAAGACACTCAATTTCCACCCTTGCCGGAAGGGTATCAAAAAGAGATTATCAAATACTATGGCAATGGTCCGCATCTGCACGATTACCTGCAGGAAATGAACCGCGAAGTATTAAGCCGATACGACATTGTAACCGTTGCCGAAGGTGCCGGAAGCTCACCGCAGGAAGCATTGCAGTTCGTTGACCCTGACAGGAAAGAATTGAATATGGCGTATCATTTTGAAGGCATGGACATTGGCTTTGTTCATAACGGCACGCGACGAACCATTGATCCTAAGGGTTATGATTTGCTTCAATTCAAAAGCGTTTATACAAGGTGGGATGAAGGCTTAGCTAATAAAGGTTGGGCAACCATTTATCTTGGCAACCACGATCAGCCACGAATGGTATCGCGCTGGGGAAACGATAGAGATGAATGGAGAGACTTATCTTCTAAAATGCTCACTACATTCATTTTTACCATGCGAGCCACACCGTACTATTATTATGGTGATGAAATCGGGATGACGAATATCAGGTTCAACAGCATTGACGATTACAACGATTTAGATACGGTTTTAAAATACCGGCATTTGGAAGATACCGGTGGTGATGTGAAAGCCTTTATAGAAGAGCAAAAGCTATTGGCCCGCGATAACAGCCGCACACCTATGCAATGGAATGATGAGGCTAAGGCAGGATTTACCACCGGCAATCCCTGGCTGAAAATAAACACGAACCATGCTCAATTGAACGTTGCATCGCAGGAAGAAGATGCGGACAGTTGCCTTAATTATTTTAGAAGAACGGTAGCTGTGCGAAAGAACAATCCAGCTTTAATTTATGGAAGTTACACTTTGCTTGATAAGGATAACCCGAACGTATATGCCTACACAAGAGAACTGGGAAAAACAAAGTTGCTGGTACTATTAAATTTTACAAACAAAATTACCAAAGCCAATATAGATGCCGATTTGAGCGAAGCTAAAATTATCATCAGTAATTATAGCCGTACTTCAGCAGATGTAAATCTACAACCTTATGAAGCCGTTGTTTATGAGTTGTAAGAAGGGTTATAAAATCGTTTTATAATCACGTCTTCCTATTCATTTCCTTAAACAATTTCTACCTTGCATTGCGAACACCAAGGATATGGAATACATCGTCAAGAACACATCTATCGTTAACGAAGGCAGGATTACGCAAGGCGATATATGGATAAAGAGCAACCGGATAGAAAAGATAGCACCTGAAATTCATGTGCCCCGTGCCGTGATGGAAATAGATGGCGAAAACAAATTTTTACTTCCCGGTGCGATAGACGACCAGGTGCATTTTCGCGAGCCAGGCTTAACGCACAAAGCCAATATCTACACAGAAGCGAAAGCAGCGGTTGCCGGCGGCGTTACATCTTTTATGGAAATGCCCAACACGGTGCCGCCCGCTTTTACTCAGCAACTGTTAGAAGATAAATACAGAACCGCCGCAGCTTCCTCGCTGGCCAATTATTCTTTTTACATGGGCACTTCCAACGATAATATTGATGAAGTGCTGCGCACAAACGAGAAAAAAAATGAGGTATGTGGTATTAAGATTTTCATGGGTTCTTCAACCGGCAATTTATTAGTGAACAATGCGCTGACGTTGGATAGTATTTTTGCCAACAGCGAATTATTAATTGCCACCCATTGCGAAGACGAAGCCATTATTAAAGCAAACCTGGAATGGCTGAAGAACCAGAAAAATGAATTGGAGCCGCAGGATCATCCTGTCATCCGCAGTGAAGAAGCTTGCTTCGAGAGCAGCTTCCGTGCTATTCAGTTTGCCAAAAAACACAACAGCCGCCTGCATATTCTTCACATCAGCACTGAGAAAGAATTACAGTTGTTCGGCAACTTTGTTCCCCTGGAAGATAAACGCATCACGGCAGAAGTATGTGTGCATCATTTACACTTCACCAGCGATGATTATGATGTGCTTGGCAACCTTATCAAATGCAATCCCGCCATCAAAGCGCCGCATCATAAAGCAGCTTTATGGGAAGGATTATTAGATAATCGGTTAGATGTAATTGCTACTGATCATGCACCGCATACCTGGCACGAGAAGAATGAAACCTATGAAAAATCGCACGCCGGTTTACCGCTTGTTCAGCATTCGGTTTTACTCATGCTTCAGTACGTAAAAGATGGAAAACTGAGCCTTGAAAAAATGGTTGAAAAAATGAGCCATGCCGTTGCTGTATGCTTTAGCATTAAGGAGCGTGGCTTTATCCGCGAAGGATACTACGCTGACCTTGTGCTAGTGGATATGAATAAGCCTTACACTGTTTCAACCGATAATATTCTTTACAAATGCGGCTGGAGCCCTTTGCAAAACACCATGTTTTCGTCTTCCATTACGCACACTTTTATAAATGGTAACCTGGTTTATGAAAATGGTATGTTTAACGAATCTTATACGGGTAAGCGTTTGATGTTCGACAGATAGAAAGTGATAAGTTGCAAGGCACAAGAATCGATAAACAAGCAGCACTTACTGATTCTTATTGGTTACTTAGTTTTTGTATCTTGAAACTTGAATCTTGTTTCTTAAAATTTCACTATGCAGGCAGATAAAACTACCATCAACGATCTTTCTGTTTTTAATGCGGAAGAAGAGCTGTCTATTTTCAATAAGCTGAATTTTACGACTACTGTTGGCGGCAAAGAGTGGCTGCGCATTCTGCTGGGCAAGCCTTTGACCAGTCTGAAGAAAATTGAAGAAGCGCAACAGACCATCAGCAGTTTAATGTCTTTGTTGCCACAGCTTCCGCAAACTATTTCCAACGGAACCATTATGGTGATCGAGCGTTTTTACGAAACGGCGCTCGATGATATTCCATCGCCTACTGCGGCCAATGGCTTCACGTATAAATTGTTTCATACAGCCGATTATTCATTGACGCGCTATTCGGTCTCACACTTCATAGACCTCTTTAAAGGGTTGTCATCCTTTCTGCAACTTATTTCAAAAACTGAATCTTCTTTTTTGCAAAGCACAAGTGCCCGGATTGCTTTATTGATGAAACCGCCGGTGGTTCAGCAGATGATACAATGGGATAAAAGCAAAAAGTTATCCTTTGCCCAGGTGCTTCATTTTGGTGGTTATGTACGCCGGCAATACAAAGAAGAAGCACTGGAACTAACAGATATTTATAACAAGCTCGATGCTTACATCAGCCTGGCAAGGGCTTGTAAAAATTTTCATTTTTGTATGCCCCAATTTAAGGAAAGTGAAGTTCCTTTTTTTGAGGCAAAGCAACTCTATCACCCTTTGTTGCCTACACCCGTTTCTTATGATATTAACCTGGATGCCCGGCAGAATTTTTTATTCCTTACAGGTGCAAACATGGCAGGGAAAAGTACATTTATAAAAGCCATTGGCGTTAGTGCTTACTTAGCCCACCTCGGTATGGGTGTTCCGGCTGAAAGCCTTACCCTGTCTCAGTTTAACGGCTTGCTGAGTAACATCAATGTGGTAGATAATATTATACAGGGAGAGAGTTATTTTTTCAACGAAGTACAACGTATCCGCAAAACGATAGAAAAGATAAGCGATGGAAAGAAATGGCTGATCCTCATCGATGAATTATTTAAAGGAACAAACGTACAGGACGCTATGAAGTGCAGTACAGTAGTGATTGAAGGCTTGCGCAAAATGCCAAATGCCTTGTTTATTTTGTCAACACATTTATATGAGATAGGAGAGACGCTAAAACAATATTCCAACATCCAGTTTCGCTATTTTGAAACCGATGTTAAGAATGACCAGCTCAACTTCAGCTATCATTTAAAAGAAGGCATCAGCAACGATAGACTTGGTTATTTAATTTTAAAAAGAGAAGGTGTAGTTAACCTGTTAAACCAAATATCGCAGGAAGCAATAAACAAATAACCTCTTGTTTTTATCGCTTTTATTGTATTGTGTTTATAAAGTTAAAAGGATAATAAAAAGGCCGAATTAATCCGGCGTTACTACTCTTATATTGTCTTGTTTTAAGAGCGGCTTATTGTTAAACCGGAGTAAAAGATTAGCGACCACTTCTACATCGCGCTGGCAGTATTCTGCAATGCGCGGCAGGTTTTTTTCTTTGTAATAAACATGCTGCACCATGCTGCCGTCAATGTCGGTTTTAGAGGTAGGAACATCCATTACTCCTGCCAGCAAATCGAGCGAAATGTAGTTCTTATAGTCGCCGAATCGCCACCAATGCAACGTGTCAAACATTTCAACTTCCCATGGCTTTTTATCATTTAAGCACAGATAATGAGGTAATGTTAAACCGTTGATAAGCAGCCGGCGACAGATATAAGGAACATCAAACTCGCGGATGTTATGACCTGCAAACAAAAAACCGTTCTTCCGTTCGCAAAATTTATCGCTGGCTTTCAAAAAAGATTGTAGCAATACCTTTTCATTGTCACCATAAATGCTTTTTATAAGGAAAGTAAGCTCACCATTTCTGTCCTCATGAAAGCACCCGATTGAGATGCAGACTATTTTTCCGAACTCAGCTAGTATGCCAGCCCTCTGCTGATAACTGTCCTCTGGACTAATACTTTCTGGTATGGTTTTCGCAATTTTCTGCAACCAACGCCTCTGCCATTCGTTGCTTAGCATTGTGTAGTCAGGAGACTGGGGCACCGTTTCAATATCAATAACAAAATATTTATTCAGAGACGTTGTGTTCAAGTGAGTTAGTTTTTAGTTAACGTAAAAATATAAATATTATGGCTTACACAGATTATCCATCTACGGGTTCGGCTTCATCTAATCAGCCGCAACCACCTAAAGATAACCGTAATTTGATTTATGGAATACTAACCGTTCTTTTGTTAGGTTCTATAGGTTATATCGTTTACGACAAAAGTAAATCGAATCAGCAAATTCAGCAACAGCAGGCGCAGATAACAACCACTACCAACGAAAAGGATTCGTTGGACAATGAGTTTAAAAATGCACTGCAACGCATGGATTCTTTAACCGGCAACAATGCACAGTTGCAAGGTAAATTATCTGACCGCGAAGCTGCTATTAACAAGCTGAAGGAAGAGTATCAGACAGAAAGTAAAAAAGATCATGCAGACAAATCGAAACTGCAAAGCCTCATCAACCAGTTGAACGGAAAGATCAACGATTACGAAACACAGATTGCGCAGTTGACCGCCGAGAACGAGCAGCTCACTACCAACAATAAAGTGCTCACTGTTCAGCGCGATTCATTGACCACTACAGCACAAACACTTTCTACTAACCTCGCTGCAAGCGATTCTGAGAAAGCGCATGTAACCGATGTGGCTTCTACGCTTCATGCTTCTAACATTAATATTGCAGCAATTGATGTAAAGAGCAGTGGTAAAGAAAAAGTTACCAGTACGGCAAGAAAGGCTGATATGTTCCGCGTGTCTTTTGACCTTGATGAAAACCGCATTGCGCCCAGTGGTCAAAAGGAATTATATGTAGTCGTAACAAGCCCCGATGGCAAGCCAGTGACTATTCCGGCTAATGGCAGCGGCGAGTTTCAAACACGCGACGATGGCTCAAAAGTGTTTACCAGTAAAGTAGATGTTCAGTATGAACAAGGAAAACGTACACCGGTTTCATTCGACTGGAAGCAGGAAAATCATTACCAGACTGGTAATTACAAAATCGAGATTTATCACAATGGATATAAGATTGGCGAAGGCACAAAGAGCTTGAAAAAAGGTGGCTTATTCAGTTAACGATAAGGCATTTTAATCTTCTATCTTTATATAAATAACAAGAGTCCCGCTGATTGGCGGGACTTCTTTTTACAAGACTATTATAACTACGCGATAGATGCAGTTGCGTAAGTTTAAAGCAAAATTTCAATCTCTATAATCTGTCCTTGTTTTAAAAATGCATGAACATGTGATGTATATTCAGCTTAAGGCACGGAAAGCAAATCCTTGCTGCGCAAAGTAATCTAACACTCTTGGTAATGCATAGCTCATACGGCTCCAGGCCTTGGTGCTATCGTGAAAAACAATCAGGGAGCCGCTTTCAGCCTGTTGAGTAACGTTTTGCAGGCATTGCTGTGGCGACAAATTAACATCAAAATCTCCGCTCAGCACATCCCACATGATAATCGAAAATAAGCGTTGAATCGGGTTGTCTTGCTGCTGTAAAATCTTAGCCTGAAACTTCTTTATCTTTCCGTAGGGCGGGCGAAACAAGCGGCTACTGACGTGTTGCGAAGCTTCTATGATGTCGTTGATATAAACATCGTCTTTTGTCTTCCAGCCGTTAAGATGATTTTGTGTATGATTGCCGATGGCATGTCCTTCCTCTGTTATTCTTCTGTAAATGGATGGATGGTTTATTACATTTTTGCCAATGCAAAAAAAAGTTGCAAATGCATTATGCTTCTTTAGTTCATCCAGTACGAAAGGCGTTGCTGTTTCATGTGGTCCGTCATCGAAAGTGAGATACAGAATTTTATCTTTTGTCGGGATGTGCCAAGTGTACGACGGATAGATTTTCTTTAGCAGCCACGGCGTTTTTACAAAATACATTGGTGATAGTTACTAAAGATAAAACTAAATAAAGATTGCCACAGATGCTTGCAAACAGTCAATTCGGTTTTATTTCTTTTTGATGTGATGGTTCAACAATACACGCAGCTCGCGTAGAGTTTCAATATCTAAGTTGTCTTTTGGCAACAGGAAAAAAGCCTTCGATGAAAAGTATAAATGAAAGAAGTTAGGGCTCTCAAAAAACATCATAAAGTCGCTCCAGTTCCAATCCACATAACCACGCGCATTCTTCAGCCGCACCTGTCTTTCAAAAAAGAAAATAGTAAAACTTTCTTTGAACGTAGTTGAGCGTTTGTAAATGGTATAAGGCAGCAGATACCAGAAACTGATCATCAGGAAAAGCCATAACACCGTGCTCAGCAGAAAAGGTTCCGGTCTTATTTTTTTGGTATAAAACAATGCAGCAGAAACAATGGCAAACAGGTTTACAAGAATAACAACGATCCGTATTTCCTTCCGGGTAATGAAGTGATAGCGCAAGCCCTGAAGCACTTTGGCTTTATTGTAAGAGAAGCTGAACTGCATGTATCAAAAGTATAAGTATTCGTTTGCTTTTATAGCAGTGTTTTTATCTCTCAAGACAAATATTTTGCTGCCGGCAAGTTTGGGTTTCAGTCAGCGCGTAATTTTAGCAAGGGTTCTTTGGCAAGGAACTTGAACCAAACCAAGAAACAAATAAATTTATGAACACCGATTTCAATTTAGAACACAAAGAAGGAAAGGTTGCCAAGTCAATCGAAAAACAAACGGCAAAGATTCCTTCCGATGTTTTTTTGTGGGCTTCTTTCGCCTCGATGGCTGCGTCCGCCATTTTACAATTCACTGCCAAAAAGAAAGAGAGTTTATTCGTTGGTCAATGGGCAGCTCCTTTCTTGTTGCTTGGCATTTACAACAAATTGGTAAAACAATTAGGGCACGACAAAACTGATAGAAACGTATAAAATGGCTGACCTTTTTCTATATAAAAAATCCTGTTGGTTTCTTAGTAACAACAGGATTTTTTATGCTTATCATCGATTTGCTTTTCTTTACTGTCCTACCATAAAAACGGCATTTACAAACATCAGTTTTCCACCTTCCCAAAATGCTCTAAAGAGTAGATCGTCAGCCATAAAAACAATACTTCCGTCACCCACATCCTGAACGCCAAACACAACGCCATCCTTAATTTGAGGGCGCGCTTTACTACCTACAAAGCCTGCTGTATAGTTATTCTTTTTAAACACACCTACGTTCCATCCATCTTTTAAAAATGAATATACATTGCGGTCTTGTTTCAAAGTATAATAATAGTCAGGATAACCATAGCCAAGCGGATGCGTATTGTCTATATCCAGCTTATAAATGCTGCCGGGTATCGAAGTGGTAAGATCATTTTGTTCCCGCTCGCCGTACTTTTTCAGCGCTGCATAATTGCTGTCTGTTCCTGCATCCAGCTTCTCTTCCTTAAGTTTAATATACCAATCGTTGTTTGCCATTTGTGCTACGGCATCCTGCATCGCAATGATCTTTCCACCACTTCTTATAAATGCTTTTAATTTCTCCGATATAATATTGTCGCTAAAAGCTTTGTAGTTGCCATCCGGAAAGATTAGCACATTATAGTCTCTGATATCAGCATAACTTAAATCATCACCATTCAGTAAAGTAATGGGATAGTGCAGCGATTGTTCAAAGAAATGCCACACTTCGCCCGCGCCCAAACTCGATGCCTGGCTGCCGGTTACCAGTGCCACTTTCGGCGCATGAATAAAGTGCACATCTTCTGATCCAAAGTCTGATCCTTTCTCTACAAAACCTGTTTCCACATTATCTGCCTGCATGCCAAATTGGGCGCAGGCTTCATTCACCAAAACATTCCAGTTGGGTATGTTGCTTCCGCGAAGCACAATCAGGGTTCCCGGCGCGTAATCTTTTTTATTATAAGTAAATGCTTTGTCGCTGAAGCGAACCTTTACACCATGCGACAGCAGGTAAGCCAACACTTTGCCACCAGCAAATGAAGTGTATGGAATTATCACGCCATAGCTGCTTTGCACGGGCAAAGATTGTAGATCGCTTGTACTGTTTTGTACAACCAGTTTTTCCTTTACGCTATAGGCTTTCACATTGAATACATAAGGCAGCGACCATGCTGTTATATCATATGTTGCCGAATCTTTTAAAACGCTTTTGGGTTCAAATAAAACCTTTACCAGTGTGCCTCTCTGCTGCAGTGCCGACACCGCAAGCTGGTAGCCCTCATCTACATAGTCTTCTTCTTTTCCCGATAAATAATTATAACCTTTAAATGCCTTGGCAGCCACCGTTCCATAGGCAATATGGTTCCTGTCAAGCAAGGTTTTTACGGCATCCAATTGTGTTTTGTCTTTTGCCGTCAGCACATACGTTTTATAGGTTGCGTTGACTCCGCCTGCAGCATCGGCATAAAACTTCTTATACTCGCTGATTAGCTTACTTGCATTCGCCGACGCCATCTCTAAAGTTGACATGCCAGTAGTAAAATGATGCATTGCTCTGTCCTTCAGGGTTAGCGTATCGCCATCCTCTTTCCTGATGCCCAAACCACCCGCCGGTCCGCCACCTTGTTCATAGGTCATACCGATAGCACCATTATACATCGGGTAGGTATCGCCATACGAGGGATATAACAAATCAAACACTTGCTTTGTAAAATACAACCAGCCGTTTTGGTCAAAATACTTCGCGTTGTTCTTGCCAATCGTTACCTGAAAGTCCCGCTGCCACTGCGTTATCGC
>CAZZZH010000018.1:0-14229 GCA_964658445.1 Ilyomonas sp. | reverse complement strand
TGCCGGTGCAAAATAGTAGGGCGCATTAGGTCCTTGTTCATGGTAGTCCACATGCACCTGCGGCAGCCAGTCGTTATATTTCAGCATGCGTTGCTGCGTTTCTATCTGCGTCTCCCAAGCCCAGTCCCTGTTCAAATCAAAATTGTAGTGGTTGCTTCTTCCGCCCGGCCAAGGTTCGTGGTGCTCACGTGCCTGCCGGTCTGCATTATAGGTTGCGCCCACTACAGAGTTATACCAGTTTATGTACCGGTCTCTGCCGTCCGGGTTCAGGCAGGGATCCATTATGATCACAATGTTTTTCAGCCAGTCTTTTGTTTGTTTATTATTATCATCTACCAGCGCAAACAAGGTGAGCATCGCCGCTTCCGATGAAGAGGTTTCATTTCCATGCACATTGTAGCTTAGCCAAACAATTGCCGGCACACCTTCCGTTTTAGCTGCTATGCCATCCTGCAAAGTGCCTGACAAGCGCAGGTTGTTTTTTCGTATCTCTTCCAGTCGTTGCAGGTTCTCTGGCAGCGCCACATAAGCCAGCATCAGCTCTCTGCCTTCATTTGTTTTTCCATAGGTTTCCACTTTTACCATCGAAGGCTTGGCTGCAGCTATCGCTTTAAAATAATCATCTACTTTATACGTCAGAGTATAGTGCGTTCCAACAGGGTAGCCCAAGAATTGTTCGGGTGAGAGAAGTTGCGCATGTACATGCGAAACAAGCAGCAGTAGACATAGTGCAACGAGTAGTTTTCTCATACTTATGTTAATCCCGTAAAAGTAGAAAGCGAAGAGCAGCCGGCAAATTTTTAATGCGGCTGCATCAATTGTTATGCAGTCTCTTTTTTCTTTCTGATTTGTTATTTATTTTTCTCAGGCGCATTGGCTAGTAAGCTCTGGCATATTATTTTAGCTAACTGAAAAACACCGCCTGCACAGTACACATACAAATGGATAATAGAAACAGTATGGATGATAAAGAGTTTTATCTCTCTCATCAATCCTTAGAAAAAGACTTCCGGCTATTAATGATTGCACTCAACTCATCTAAGTCAGGAATCATTCTTACCGACAATCAGCAACCAGATAATCCCATTATCTTTTGCAATAAAGCCTTCGAAGACATATCCGGCTATTCACGCAACGAGATCATCGGGCGCAATTGCCGCTTTTTACAGGGTAACGATCGTCAGCAGGAAGCGCGCTACACCTTGCGCAAAGCTATTGACGAAGGCAAAAGCTGCGTGGTTCAGCTTCGCAATTTCCGCAAAAACGGCAGCCATTTCTGGAACGAATTGTATATGTCGCCCATTATGGAAGACGGCCGGGTCACTCATTTCATCGGTGTGCAGAACGATATTTCTGAGCGCAAAAAAGCCGAGTCTGATCTTTATACCGAGCGCGAAAATCTTGAAAAGCGGGTCAACGAGCGAACCAGTAACCTCAAAGAAAGCGAAGAGTATCTGAAGAGCATTATCGAAACCATCCGCGAAAGTCTGTTGGTGCTCGATAAGAAGATGATTATAATTAGTGCAAACGATTTTTTCTATAAAACCTTCCGTGTTTCTGCCGAAGAAACGGTTGGCAAATCTTTGTACAAGTTAGGAGAGGGTCACTGGAACATCCCCGCATTGAAGCATATATTGGAAGAAGTGCTGCCGCAAAATAACCCTTTTGAAGGCTTTGTGGTAGAAGCGGACTTCCCGGTCATTGGTAAAAAAATGATGGTCCTCAATGCCCGCCGCATCGAGGCCGAGGGTGCCTACAAAGACCGCATTTTATTGGCCATGGAAGACCTTACCGACCACTACGAAGCCGATCTTCGCAAAGATGATTTTCTTAGCATTGCCAGCCACGAATTAAAAACGCCGCTTACCACGGTAAAGGGTTATTTGCAAATGGTGGGCATGCTGCTTCCGCAGGCTGCATCAAGCAATAAGCTGGAGGAAGTGCTTAAAAAGTCCGATGCCTATATAGACAAGCTAAGCCACCTCATTAGTGAGCTACTCGATGTGTCTAAACTAAAAGCTGGCAAGATGGAGCTGCACCGCGAAGATTTTGATTTCGATAAAATGGTTCACGACTGCATTGAAAACATCCAGGCAGGTTCGCAAACTCATACCATACAGGTAACAGGTAAAAGCGGGCTGATGGTAAACGGCGATATACAAAGGCTCGAGCAGGTCATCAACAACCTGCTTACCAATGCCATTAAATATTCCCCGGTATCAAAGGAGGTAAAAGTTTACATCAGCGTCATCAGTGAGTTTATTAAAGTATCGGTTACCGATAGTGGCATGGGCATCAAACGCGAAGACCAAAAGAAAATTTTTGAGCGTTTCTACCGAGTTCAAAGCATTCAGCGCGACTTCCCGGGCATGGGCATCGGGCTGTATGTTTGCGACCAAATAATAAAGAGCCACCACGGCACACTCTGGGTAGAAAGCGAAGAAGGCAAAGGCGCTACGTTTAGTTTCACTCTGCCGCACACACAACATCACATTTAAAAAACAACATACACAAACATGAACCGTAAAATCTTAGTCTGCGACGACGACGATGGCATTCTCGAAATGGTGTCCCTCCTCTTGCGCAGCAATGGCTATCAGGTCATCACAGAGTCGTCTGGCAAAGGCGTTTTAGAGCGCATCGAATCAGAAAACCCCGACCTGCTCCTGCTCGACCTGTGGATGCCCCAGCAGCGTGGCGACGAAATTGTCAGGCACATTCGCAGCAACCCCAAAACACAGCATTTGCCCGTACTCCTTTTTTCCGCCAGCCGCGATGGCGAAGGCATTGCCAGAGAAGCCGGCGCCAGCGATTATCTCGACAAGCCTTTCAGCATTCACGATCTGATAAACAAAATACAGTCAAATCTTCAGTAAAGCTGCCCACTTCCATACCCAAATCTTATCTTAACCTTTCCTCTTTCCATACTCCCTCCCGCGTCCAATACCTAACATCCCACATCGTACATCTAACATAAGCCTCACACTCTCATATTATCCGCCTGCCAGTTTTGTATCGCTTGTTTTATAGCTTTTGGCGATAAATTTTCTTTCACCGCCCGGTCCATCAAGTTCAGCAGCTCATCATCCCCCGCAAACCGCAATGCTTTAATTTGTTCGAAGGTCAATCGCTTCTCCTCCGTCTCCAGCCGTCTGCCCGTCAGTTCAAAGTACCGCAACCGCATCTCCAGCCGCACTATCCGGTCCTGGTTGCCCAGCGCATAATGCTGCCGCAGCATCACCGCCACCCAAAAGATAAACACCAGCACAATCGTTATCCAGCTAAAGAACATCCATTGCTCCGGCAAATGAAAGATATGGTAAGCCGAAATAAAAATCGCCACCGCCAGCAACGGCAGTAGCAAAAAGTGGTGCGGTGCATAATACTGCACATGGTTTTGATAGTTTTGTTTTTTCATAAGGGTAAAGATAATCACCGTATACGGTACTATGGGTATCATCCGGCAGCTTTACAAAGTCAGCGTTTTCTTTATTAAGCTCAGTTATCAACAGTTGAAAATGGTTATAGTATAACATTTATGATGCTCACCCTTAAGCCAACTTAATATTCGACATCACATTGCATCTCCTACATTGTACATCGTGCATACTCCCTACCTTTGCCATCATTATTTAATTACAAAAACACCTATCAGTATGCCATTCACATTACCGCCTCTACCGTATGCGCCCAATGCATTAGAGCCATACATCGATGCTCAAACCATGACTATCCACCACGACAAGCATCATCAGGCTTATGTCGACAATCTCAATAAAGCCATCGCCGGTACACCCAACGAAGGCAAGAGCCTCGAAGAACTGGTAGCCGCCGCCGGTACCATCTCGCCAGCCGTTCGCAACAATGGTGGCGGGCATTGGAATCACTCTTTCTTCTGGAACATCCTTGCCGTCAATGGTGGCAGTGCACCCACTGGCGAGCTTGCCGATGCTATCAGCTCTGCATTCGGTTCGTTCGATGCGTTTAAAGAAAAATTCAATGCAGCCGGCACCACGCGTTTTGGTAGTGGCTGGGCATGGCTCATTGTAAAAGATGGCAAGCTCGAAGTTACCTCCACACCCAACCAAGACAATCCCCTGATGGATGTAGCTGAGGTAAAAGGCACACCCATTCTCGGCGTCGATGTGTGGGAACATGCCTACTATCTCAAATACCAGAACCGCCGCCCCGAGTACCTCGCCGCCTTCTGGAACGTGGTAGATTGGGCTAAGGTTTCCGAGTTGTATGCTTCCGCAAAAAAATAAAGCTTCTTCTATAATGCCACCGGTTCCTACCGGTGGCATTATATTTTTTAGGGTAATGATCAGCAGCCCTTAGGCATCAATATTTCACTTCCTGTATCTCACCTCTCACATACAAACACAACATCCATGAAAACTGTTCTTTCCATTCTCACCATTCTCTTTCTCGTCTCCTGCAGCGGAGGCGCCGTTAAAAAGATTCTCATCATGTCGAAAGGCAAAGCCACCGTAAATCAGGATGCTAAAACCATCACGGTAGAAAGCGGCGGCACCAGCCACGAAGAGCAAACCGTAGAGTTTATAGGCAACGATGCGCTTACATTACAGGTTACCACAGATGCCGGCAAAATGTCTGTCGACGTTCCTACCAGCGGTTACTATGTACTCAACGCAAAAGTAGATACCATCATCGGCAGCTACCAGAATTATAGCCTTCCACAAAGCACCGGCAGAACCATCACGCAGCAAGACCTGAAGCACCGTATCGATTCGGTACAGCAGTTACTCGCCGGCAATGCCACTGCCGCCAACAGAAACTATTTTATCTTACCCGGCAAAGCCGTCAAGATCACCGACAATCTGGATGCTACTTTAGTTGGTCCTTTCAACTCACTCACCACCTTAGAGCAAACCGGCGATAAAGCCCCGGAAGTTTATAAATTTTACACCAGTAAAGATGTACGCGAAAACATGGCTCGCCTTCAGAAAATGACCATTGCAGACTCAGCGTCGGGTCAATAGCAATAGAGAAAAATTCAGGATAACCCTAAAGCACAAAGCCACATTTTTATAAAACAAAATCCCGGCAAAAAGAAATCTCTGCCGGGATTTTTTATAACTAATCTTCCTTAAAAAGAAAGACTTTCATCATACAATTTTCTTTTACGGTACCGGGTCGTACCCATGCCCGCCCCAGGGATGGCAACGCCCGATGCGCTTTATCGATAGCCAAAAACCTTTCAGCAAACCGTATTTCTTAAACGCTTCTATTGCATAGTTAGAGCACGTTGGTGTAAACCGGCATTTCGGTCCCAATATCGGCGAGATCGCTTTCTGGTATATCCAGATTAAAAAGATAAATGGATAGCTCAGCAGCCTAAGCGCTTTTTTCATGCAATCTTTTTATCAGCTCAGAAATAACAAGCGGCATTTTACTTTGCAGCCAGCCCTTTTGCGGAAGCGTTTTATCTACGTATAAAAAGAAAACCACTACCTGCTGGTTCTGTTCGTCCAGATATTGGTGCAAGGGCAACTTGTTCAGCCGGTAAGCCTCTCTCAGTAAGCGTTTGATGCGGTTTCGGTCAACGGCTTTCTTAAAGTTCCGGCTGTTGCTTCCCACACCAGCCTTCACCCGGTTGTCCATCGGTTGCGCGGGCTGCAGGTAGAAAACTTTAATCGGGAAAATAAGGAATGATTGCCTGCCAGCAAACAGCTCTGTCAGCAGTTTGCGTCGCTTCAGCTTTTCTTTTTTTCCATAGGTAAATACTGTGCTCATGGCTGCCAGAGTTTTATTACCAGCTTATCTCTCTTCCGTCTTTAAAAAAGCCACCGCTGGGTCCATCATCGGGAAGGGTCGCTGCCCACACAATTCCTTCAGCGCCTTTCGCCACCGGTCTTGCTCCTATCTCCGCTGTGCCTGCATGCGTTGCCACAAACCCCGGATCTACCGAATTGATCTTAATATTCGTATTCTTCCATTGCTTTGCCATCTTCACCGTCAGCCCGTTTAGTGCCAGCTTGGTAAGGCTGTATACCGGCGATATAGCTGGATGGTTATACAAGCCAAACTTCATATCTCCAAATGAGCCGGCCCCGCTGGAGACGTTCACAATACGGGGATGACTGCTCTTAGAAAGTAAAGGTGTCAGTGCTTTTATCATCCGCCAGGCACCCAGCAGGTTGGTATCAAAAGCTTCTTTGATATAATTCATATCGGCATCCAGCGGCTGTTGGTTGGTATCGAAAAAAGCTGCTGCATTGTTCACCAATACATCTAATTTTCCAAATTGCTTTTCTATCTCTGCTGCCAACTTCGCTACGCTCTCATCGCTGGTTACATCCAAGGGCATAGCACTGGCTTTAATAGCGTCTGCCATTGGCTTTACTTTATCAATATCCCGTGCGGTAATAATCACTCTGAAACCCACAGCTATAAATTGTTTCGCTGTTTCGTAGCCCAGTCCTTCTTCACGGCTTACACCCGTAAGCAAAGCGATTCTTTCTTCTGCCATGCGAAAAATATTTTAAGAGAATTGCAGACAGCAGGCAATAAACCAACTTGCTTTCCAAGCTTGTTCCTTTCTTCCCGCACTGTTATTCTTCAACCGTAAAGGTATAACTGCCAAAACAAAAAGCCTCACAATGGAGGCTTATCAATATCACTTTTGCTGTCCTTAAGCGGCAGCAACAGGAATCTATTTTAATTTTCTCTCGTCAGAAACTGTAAGCTTATGACGACCCTTCGCGCGGCGGCTGGCCAATACTTTGCGACCGTTAGCCGTTTGCATACGCTTGCGAAAGCCATGTACCGATTTACGGCGACGGTTGTGCGGCTGGAATGTACGTTTCATAAAATGCGTTTACTAAATCTTGTGAAAAATATGGTATCAGTCAGGCGCAGTCACCATCACTGCCCGCCCGGTGAAAGGGCTGCAAATGTAAAGGAAAAAGACACAAGTTGCAACGATAAAGAAAGAAGATTTAAGAAGGAAGTAACAGAACGTGAACGTGAAGAAGTAAAAACGAATCGCGCCTTACTTCCTCACAGCTCTGCAAATACCGATTGCACACTTTCGCCATAAAACTTTTCGGCCTGTGCGTCAAAGTCCGCAGTATCATCTGTAGTATAAAAATGTCGTTCTGCAAACTTGCCAATTTTGCTTTCAATGTCGGGGTGACGAAACAAATAATCTTCAAGGCTATTAGCCACAATCGCTCCCTGCGACACTACTTTCACATCGACCGGCATGTATTCGCAAATCTTTTTCATTAGTAAAGGATAATGCGTACAGGCAAGTAAAACCGTATCTATTTTCCGGTTCTTCTTTATCAGTTCGTCTATATTTTTCTTAATAAAATAATCGGCGCCATGTTGTTCATGCTCGTTGTTTTCCACCAGCGGTACCCACATGGGGCAGGCTTCCTGAATTACTTGTACCTCGGGAAAAAATTTGTTGATCTCTATCACATACGACTGCGAAGCCACCGTGCCTTTGGTGGCCATTACACCAATCTTTTTATTACGGGTAAAAGTCCCGATGATTTCGGAGGTAGGACGGATAACTCCTAACACTCTTTTGGCAGCATCCATCTTAGGCAAATCGTGCTGTTGTATAGTGCGCAAAGCCTTTGCCGATGCCGTATTGCAGGCAAGTATCACCAGTGGGCAACCTTTATCGAACAGCCATTTTACGCTCTGCAAAGTGTATTGATAAACTGTTTCAAACGAGCGGTTGCCATAAGGCGCACGAGCATTATCGCCAAGGTAAACATAGTTGTACTGCGGTAGTTTTTGCACGATGGCTTTTAGCACCGTAAGACCACCATAGCCAGAATCGAATACACCGATAGAAGATTGCGAAGAAGCTTCAGAATTAATATGGTCCATGATATTAACTTCAAAGCTAAGAATAAAAAAAGCGAAACAAGTTCGTTGAGCTTGCTCCGCTTTTTTATTACAAACAGCTTATGATTTTTTTGCAGAAAACAAAGTCCAGGGGTAAGCTTTCATATTGGTAAGATACTTACTCATCCAGTTGTATTGCGGATGCAACTTGTAAAAAGCAGCGCCCATAAAATCTTCACCACACGGATGACCCATGTGCGCCCAAAACTGCATATGCGCCGCCAGGTCTGCGGTGGTTACTTTGCCTTGTACTGCACCCATAGGGTAATAAGCCGGTTCGCTCCATTCCTTAGCGCCCTGCGCATCTTCGTCAAGGTGCCCGCAGATTACACATCGGTTACTGGCGGTTTTTCCTTGCAGCGCATCATTGTGGTC
The DNA here is from genome assembly GCA_964658445.1 of Ilyomonas sp. Taxonomy (GTDB): domain Bacteria; phylum Bacteroidota; class Bacteroidia; order Chitinophagales; family Chitinophagaceae; genus Ilyomonas. Next base: position 5,967 of record CAZZZH010000018.1, on the reverse strand, counting down.
GGCTTCAATGGTTTTACCGGTTTCCGCATCCAGCTTGCCTTTCAGATCTGTACAAACTAATTTCTCCATTCTTAATTTTCTTGCATTGGGCGATGTGGTTTTGTCTTTTGCATTAAAGGTCGTTTCTTCTTTTATCAACTTAGGATCGGAAGGAAAATTAGAGCCGATAATGGCTGTGTCTTTGCTGCGCCATACTCGGTAATCTTTTAAGCCTAGCTCCAGCTTTGCAACTTCATTGGTTTTGGTATCGCCGATCAGCCAGTCGTTAGCATAACCTCCATTGTTACCGTTAACAAACAGTTTTACCACATCATCAATGCTGTTAGCATATTGCGCCGCTTTCCTTGACCGCATAAATTCAGGAATGCCGGTAGAGTCGAAAAGGTTAAACTGAGTAATGGTCGTTTCTGTAATTAAAATGCCAGCATCAGTTTCTAAAAAGTCATCACCGCTGTGAATATAGCCGGGGATGCAATCCATCAAAATATGATGACCTTTTTCTGGAACGATATCCGCTATCTCGTTCCAATGTTGCCCTATAATGTAGGGCGACCAGTTGTTGTGTCCCATCACAATTTTGCCATCTTTAGTAAAGCTGCCGGTGGCAATAAAAGCGCTGCAGTTGCCGGGTGCTTTATTATCTCCGCTATGTGCCAGCGCAGCATTCTGGAGCGATGGCACATAATAGTAAGCCAGCTCTTCCATGGCATTGAAAGCAGTAATATCAAGGCTGTCGTAGTTTTTATTTTTAGCCTGAAGTCCTTCTGCAATGCCATTGATTTCATCTTTATATTCAGGGTCAAGTTTATTCCATAAAAAGCTTTGGGCAGCGCGACGATAGAAGTTCCAGTCTTTGCCGGTTTCATGTTGTAACGTGTACTCAACAGTTTGTATAGAAGTGTCGATTTCATTTGCCGCCAGATAGCCATGCTGGTAACCAATGTCTGAAGGCGAACCTTCCAGGTGCAAGTAAATCCAGCCATTCTTGTCTTCCCGTGAAGCTTTGGCAAGGCGGTTTTTTGTAGTATCAGAAGTTATTGTTTTGCCAGAGGAATTGCTACCCGAGTGACAACTGACGGCAGCTAAAAGAAGTATGCAGATAGCAGTGATAGCAATGGTTTTCATAAAGAGTGTTTTGATAAAAATAAAAACTAAATGATGATTTAGAAACTAAATTATTTCATACAGGCATTGTTTTAATCAGGATGGAGCTAAGTTAATGATTGAAAAACGCAAAAGCAAAAAGCCATCTCTCGAGAGATGGCTTTTTGCTTTTTATGAAACACAAATGCTTACATCATCGTACTGTCTTTTTTCATCCTCATCTTATCGTGCATCGGCATCTTTCCCATTGTTCCATCCATATAGATACAATCTCCGTCCTTCATAGTTTTTGTAGTGCCGTCTTTCATTTTCACTGTTCCATCACTCATCACGGTAGTGCCATTTAATAGTGTCATGGTTTGGCTTAATGGCATCGTTTGCCCGCCTTTCATTACCATCGGTGTTCCGTTGTGCATCATAATGCAATCTTTCATTCTACCCATCATTTTATGATGCATCATACCCATGCTATCGCCGCCCATCGGGCGCATGGTAGAAGAATCCTGAGAGAAGGCATACGCGCTCAACATAAGTGTTATTGCCAGTACCATTGTTTTTTTCATAGTCTCTTTTCTTTCAGTCGAACAAAAAGGGAGCCAACGAAAACCAGCGTATCCTTTTTTGCATTGCATTCAGATACCCAGTTGTTCTTTTAGCTTCGCATATCCCGTCTTGCTTACAGGCAATGTCTTACCATCTTTTAACGACACAATATGACCTTCTTTATCATACGCATCAATGCGTGTTATCAGCGTACTGTTTACTAAATAAGAACGATGTATGCGGACAAAGCTTTGCATTGCCAGCAGCTTTTCGTAGTAAGCCATTGTTTTATTTTTTAAGAAAGAACCTTCATGTGTAACGAGCTTTACGTAATCATCAGCAGCTTCTAAGTACTGAATCTGTGCCGTTGGGATGATCTTGATTTTACTGCCATCTTTTACCACGATGCGATGGTTCTGTGCCGGACTTTCCGAAGCTGTTTGCAGCAATGCAGCCGCCGGCTGAGGTTGGGCTAAAGCTCCCTTTTGCAACATCCATTTTTGAACCGCTTTGTCAAAACGTTCTTTATCGAAAGGCTTCAGTAAATAATCTACTGCATGGGTTTCAAAAGCCTTGATGGCATATTCATCGAACGCCGTAGTAAAGATGACCGGTGGTGGATTCTCTATCAGTTCAAGCATTTCGAAACCGTTGATCTTAGGCATTTGGATGTCTAAAAAAATAAGGTCGGGCTTGTATTCCTGCACGGCTTTTACACCTTCAAAACCATTGCTGCATTCCTGCACTACCTGCAGGTTGGTATAGCTGCTGATGTATTCTTTTATAATGCTTCTTGCCAGCGGCTCATCATCTATAATAATCACTTTCATGGTTAACCGTTTTGCACTGTGGAGGGAATAAGAATGGTTGCGGTAAAAATATTTTCGTGTTGAGAAGTCTGCACCAGGTCTTGCCGCGCAAACAGAAGATATAACCTTCGCTTGATGGATTGCAGCCCGAAACCCGTGCCGTGTGCGGGTTGCGCCGTTTCTGCATCAAATGGGTTGCTGATGGTGATTAGCAGATCGTTGTCTTGCCGAACTGCTTTTATCTCTATCGTTACATCGTCCAGCGTATCGTACAAGCCAAACTTGATGGCATTTTCAACCGCGGGTTGAAGTAGTAATGCAGGCAGCAAGAAGGGCAGCACTTTATCACCGCAATCAACGCGGGTTTGCAGACGATGACCAAAGCGAACCTTTTCAATATCTAAGTATAACGTAAGCTGGTGCAGTTCTTCCTGCAGTGTTATCATTTGCTGTTCGTTTCGCTGCAATGTGCTTCGCAAAAAATCGCTCAACTGCTGTATCATGTGTCTCGCTCCTTTGGCATCGCTAATGGTAAGCGCACTGATAGAGTTCAAACTATTGAACAAAAAATGAGGTTGCAATTGCTGTCTCAGCTTATATAATTCAGCTTCTTTCAACATTTTTTCTGCATGGTTGGCGCGCAGTTCTTTTTCTTTTTGCTCCTGCAAAGAATACCACAGCAAACCAATGATACCTGTGCAGGCAATAAGCAATACAGACAAGGCAAACCGCAGCAGCCACGACTGGCTCACCAATGAATTGTAGTCAGCATGATTGATAAAAATAAGATGCAGCAGAAAAGTAGAAAGTCCGGTTGATATAGCGCCCAACATAAGGCTGATAATAGTAACATACCAAAACTGCTCGCTGCCCGGAAGATAAAAGCGAAAGTTATTAATGATAAGAAGACAAGCGGCTGTAATAAAGCCCATGCTTACGTTAGCATCAACAATACTTACCAAGGCGTTGCCGGTATACCGGTCGAGAATGAAGGCTTGTATCGTTGCCCAGAATATAAGCCAGCCGGTAAACCCAGCGCCCGTTCTTTTATTAAAAAAATTCTTCGCTGCCAATGAACATTAGTTTTGGTGAAAGCATTTGTTGCAGCTATCTGCCAGTAGTTGCGACGCCTGCCGCTTGATTGTTTTAAGATGTGCTTTTGTACAGGAGGGCTCATTGATCTGCGATAAAATCTCCGCACCATCTGCTAACTCGTTTATCAATATCAGCTCACATACATCAATAAATTTCCACTGAACGAGCGCTTCGGTTTCTTTATAAAAAGTATTTTCTTCTTTGTGCCCCAGCAGCTGCGCTTTAGTAAACGCATGCACCTCGTCGGTTGCCTCCACAAGGCGCAGTTGTTCGCTGAATTGGGCATCGTACAACCCATTGCCATAAATAACCTGATAGACCAGCTTTGCAATATACCAGTTCATGATAAGTAGGAATTGTGAGTGATGAATGATGGTTTATAAGCGATGAATGAAAACGATAATAATGTTGTTGTACAAGTTATCGTTCATCACTCATCATCTTCTAATAGCTTTTTAGTTCGATACCGCCAAACACAGCGGTTCCGTCTATCACCAATAGTTTGTTGCTGAAAGAGGCCGGCATATTGCGTTTATCTTCCACACCGCCAAACACGGCTGTTGCTTTGTTCTGCACTTTCCAGTCGGCAGGCACAATCAGCTTGATGCCGCCAAACACAGCCGATACATCTAGCACGGCCATGCCTTGCAGGTCGGCGCCGGTCAGGTCTATTTCTACACCACCCATAAAAGCGGTGATGTCGCCACCGCGGAAAGTTTTTGAAATCATTTTTTTCTTTACACCGCCAAACACGGCGGTTATATCCAGCACTTCCTCGCTGCTGATGGTTGCATCATCGTACACCGGCTGAAAACCACTTTGTACAATTTCCTGTTGTCCATCGGGTTGGTTGGTTTGCCATTGCTTCCAGCCCGTTGCCCGTTTAGGGCGAAGAATAAAAAACAGACCCAGCAGAATAATGGCTGCCGGCCATACATACGCATGAAAGCTGTAAGCGCCAAAGTAGTCGTCTACCAGGAAAGCCGCGCCTACAAACATCATGATAAAAGGACCGGGGTTTCTGAACTTATGTTTCAGGCTTAGTATAAAGCCAAGCGCTATTAAAAAAGCTTCCCAGCTATACAGCCACCGCGGCACATCGACACCCATTTTTACGGCTAATAAAATAGCACCGGTGGCTACCAGCAGAATGCCCATCCAGAGACGGCTGTTTGGATTAATGTTACTTTCTTGTTTCATACCTGTTATGCTTTCCATTGTTTTTTGATTTTTGTTACACAAAGCTAACAGCGTGCACAAGCCATGGAAAGCGCTGTTAGGCAAAGGAAGGGAACACTGCCGGTAAATGGTAGAAAAATGCCGGTAAAAGTTTTCGCCGGTACTTGGTGCTTTTTGTTGTGGCTGTTAGCCTAACCCGGCTAAGAAAGCAAAAGCGATTGTGTAAACAGCAGGCTGCTTATTTATAATAAATAGCTTCCCGTTACCGCATCAATATTACTACTGGCGGCAAAACAGAAGCACTGCTCTTTGTACCCCAGCAAAAAGCTTTTTTCTACACGGAAAAAGACTGCCCTGTCTGGCGGACTTTTAATTATTTTTTAATCGCATATTCTTCTTTTTTTCTGCATAAATCATCAATTTACAACCCTCAAAACGACTTTGACCCAACTATTTTGCCATTGTTTTTCCTCATTCATAAAACATATATGCTATGCCAGTACAGTATTACCTGATGCCCAACATCATTACCCCCGACCCGGACGATTACATGGCTGTAACCACTAACGGCAGAACCTACACCATAGACGATGTGTATGACCAGAGATGACCCACGAGGGCAGCACCGTAACCAAGGCAGAAGCCCTTGCCTCGTTTGAAGAAATCACCAAAGGCATCATTCGCCTGGTGAGCGATGGCAACTCCGTTACCACGCCGCTGGTCAACATCAGCGCGCGGATTGTGGGCGTGTTTACCAGCGACGACGACCGTTTTGACCCCAGCCGCCACCAAGTAAAGCTGCGCGTGCAGCCCGGCACCCGCCTGCACGATGCCGAAGCCACCATTACTGCTGAAAAGGTGCAGGCAAAAGAGCGGATGCCGGTACTGCTGCACTACGAAGACAACAGTACGGAAAGCAAAGATTCGGTAGCTACCGCCAGTGGTGGTGCCCGCCTTACCGGCAACCTGCTGAAGTTTGACGAAGCCGACGATAAACAGGGCATCTTCTTTATTAATACCAAAGACAACAGCGAAACCCGGGTGCCGGGCAAACTGCTACGCAACAAACCGGGCGAGCTGATTTTTATGAACCCCGCGCTACCGAAGGGAACATATAGGGTGGAGGTGCGGACGGTATTCGCAAATGCAAAGGGTATTAAGAAAGGTACTTTGGCAGATGTAGTAACCGTATCGTAATTTTCGGAACATTTTTTACCCCTTACGGGTGAAATTGATT
>CAZZZH010000017.1:0-28972 GCA_964658445.1 Ilyomonas sp. | reverse complement strand
GATGCAAATAATAATATTGTTTCCATTGGAAAAGAGAATGCTGTAACAATACAACCCTTTGAAAACAAGTCTATAGAAGATTATATTCCAGTGCAAAGACCGCAGTTGTGGAGTATTGAGAACCCTTACTTGTATCATCTTATCACTATCATAAAAGAAGAGAGTAAGACGCTGGATAGCTGCGCCACCACGTTTGGTGTCCGCACCATAACATTTGATGCCAATGAAGGTTTTTTTCTGAATGGAAAGCATGTGAAAATAAAAGGCACTAACAACCACCAGGATGCTGCCGGCGTTGGCGCAGCCATGCCGGATGGGTTACAGGAATATCGCATTGCTGCATTGAAAAAAATGGGTTGCAATGCTTATCGTTGCTCGCACAATCCACCCACGCCGGAACTGCTGGATGCTTGCGATAAAATGGGAATGTTGGTGATTGTTGAAAACCGTTTAATGGGCATTACCCAATATCATTTTGATGAGTTGAAAAAAATGATACTACGCGACAGAAATCATCCTTCTGTAATCAGTTGGAGCATTGGCAACGAAGAGTGGCAGATAGAAAACAATGCAACCGGTGCACGCATTGCAGCTACCATGCAGGCATATGTAAAAGGCCTCGACAGTACACGACCCGCTACGGTTGCCTTTAGCGGTGGCATCGGCAGTAATGGCATTACGACGGTAATGGATTTGCTGGGCATTAATTATGTGGCAAATAAGAATACCGATACAGAACATAAATTATTTCCCACACAAAACTTGTGGGGAACGGAAGAAGGTAGTACTGTAGCCACACGAGGTATTTATAACGACGACAGTGCACTCCATTATCGCGCGGCTTACGATGTGCCGCAACATCCGCAAGGTTATCTCAGCATCGAGCAAGGATGGAAGTGGTATGCACAGCGCGATTATTTGGCAGGTATGTTTATATGGACAGGCTTCGATTACCGTGGTGAGCCGACGCCGTTTGGCTGGCCGTCCAATGTGTCTTTATTCGGAATGCTTGACAATTGCGGCTTCCCTAAAGATGATGCTTATTACCTGCAATCTTGGTGGACAGATAAGCCGGTGCTTCATATTTTACCACACTGGAATTGGAAAGGAAGAGAGGGGCATCCTGTGGCTGTGTGGGTATACAGTAATTGTGATGAAGTGGAATTATTTCTCAACAAAAAAAGTTTAGGAAAACAAAAGATGCCACTCAATTCTCATCTTGCGTGGGACGTGATTTATCAGCCTGGCATGCTGGAAGCGGTTGGCTATAAAAACGGGAAAAAAATATTGACCGATGTTGTGAAAACCACGACTGATGCGGCTTCTGTGAGGTTAGCTGCCAATGCAACTTCTATTAAAGCAAACAAGGAAGACATCGCTGTTATTACGGTTGATGCGCTGGACAATAGCGATTTGCATGTACCGACAGCCGGCGATACGATCTATTTTTCTATTGAAGGTCCGGGCAGGATAATCGGTGTTGGCAATGGTGATCCAACTTCGATGGAGAAAGATCAATATATTGATAGCATACATTCTTTTCCAATCGAAAACCTTAAGGAAAAAATTTCCGACAACTTCAATAACAGCGAGGAGGTAAAGATAGATTATGATGACACAAACTGGAGCCCTGCTTTTGCTGAAGTTCGTGATGAAACCTTTGCCAAAAGGGCAAAAGTTGTTGTATATCGGGGTAATTTTTTGCTTCCGCAAACCATCGATATAGAAGATTCCGTTTCTTTTTTATATAAATGTATCGGCGTGCAGCAATCCATTTATATCAATGGTCATATAATTGCAGAGAATGTAAAAAGAGATAGCACCACAAGTCCATATTTTGCTGACAAAAAAGAATTTTTAATAGACAAACACATGCTTGTTCCGGGCAGGAATGTGATAACGATTATTGCTACGCCGCTGGTACGACAGAATCAATGGCATACACCAAATGAAGAACCGGGCATTTTTAAAATTGTGAAACCAGCAGCGACTTGGAAGCGTACTTTATTTAATGGTTTGGCACAGGTACTTGTTCAGTCAACCGGAAAGCCCGGCGACATTATTATCAGGGCAACAGCAGACGGTTTACAATCTGCAAGTTTTATCATTAAAGCTATGCCCACGCTTCAAAGACCTTTTGTAAGGTAGTGTATACTTACATGCGCAAGGGTAAAAGGATTATCGGTTAGGATAAAATAGTATCAGTCAGGGCATATGACAAAAGATATCAATTTAAGGTCATTTTTTCTTATTATGGTCAAAATTGTTGCACCTTAAGCAAAAAATGTAAAAATTACATTTAAAAAAGACAAGTAAACGCTAAAATAGTATTGTAATTATGATAACAACGAGAATACATTTGCTTTAACGAAACAGCTATTTGAATGTGTACTTTTTATACGATTAATGCTTGTAAAATTTCTTTAAAAATATAACATTAAGAAGGCTCATATTGCTTTTCATTTTGTGGTCTTATCAGTTAAATGAGGAAGAGAGTAGTAAAATTCAAAACTAAATCAGGAATCTTTATATAAGGCATCAGCTTGGTTTGCTTCTCTTTCTAACAGCTCTACAGACTACAGGCAGTGATATTTTTATTATTGCCGGCAATGTTTCCAATGATATTAATAAAAGTCCGTCTTATCATTTTAGTAAAATAATAATTGCTCTAACACATGAAACAAACTAACGTATCATCTACAAGGTGGGTCGGTTTATTGGTTGTCATTTTCATTCTTTTAGGTACGGTTTCTTTGTCCGCACAAAAAGCAGGCACCAGAGTAATAACAGGTCATGTGGCTGCCGGAAGAACGGATAGCGCTGTTGTAGCTGCTTCTGTCACAGTAAAGGGAACTCGCAACACTGTAATTACAGATGCTTCCGGTGCGTTCAGTATTTATGCTCAAACAGGCGATGTGCTGGTTATTTCTTATGTTGGTTATAAATCAAAAGAAATAACTGTCGGTGCCGGCGACAATCGGCTGAATGTTTCATTAGCTGAAGACCTTAGTAGTCTTCAGGACGTGGTAGTGGTGGGCTATGGAAGGATGAAAAAATCTGACCTCAGTAGTTCGGTGCTTACTATATCTAATGCTGATATTGAAAAGACTGTGAATACCACATTAGATCAAGCTTTGCAGGGAAAGTCGCCCAATGTATATGTTTCGCAAAGCAGTGGAGCGCCAGGTGCCGGTGCAGCCGTTATTATTCGTGGCATTAGTACAGTAACAGGCAACTATCAGCCGCTGTATGTGATAGACGGTGTGCAAATACGTCCCAGCCTTACAACAGGTGGTACTTATAATGTTGCCTCAGGACAGTCTAACGAACTAGCAGGTTTGAATCCTTCTGATATCGAAAGCATCAGCGTGCTGGAAGGTCCGGCAGCTACTTCCATTTATGGCGCAGCGGGCGCTAATGGCGTATTGATGATTACAACGAAGCAAGGCAGGGCTGGCGTAACCAAAGTAAATGTCAACAGTTCGGAGACGATCCAAGAACGACCTAAGGATCTGCCGATGATGGATCTGAAACAATATGCTACCTATACTGCTAAGTTAGCTACATATGGGCTTGTTGGTTATCGGGCTCCTGAGTTGGCTGACCCAACTATACTTGGCGCAGGAACCGATTGGCAGAAAGCTTTGTTTCGCAACACCTTGCTGCAGAAGCAATCATTATCTTTAAGCGGAGGCACAGAAAAGACAACTTTTTATTTCTCTGGCGATTATCTTGACCAGCAAGGCGTGGCGCAAGGTTCTGGTTTCAAAAGAGCTTCAGTGCGGCTTAACCTGACCAACCAGGTAAATAACTGGCTAAAGTTTGGTACTAATCTTACGGCTTTCGGCACAAGAGAAGAAGCAAATACGTTCCAAGGAAATATTATAAACATAGCACTTGATCAAAACCCATCAATTCCCGTAAGAAATCCTGATGGCACATTTGGTGGGCCGGCTAGCCCGCAGGAAGCGAAATACGCAACCACAAACCCAATTGCCCTTGCTAACCTGAATAACAATTTCAACAAATCGTTCGGAGGAATAGGCAGCGTGAATATAGATGTGACGCCGATAAAAGGTTTGTTATGGGAAACGCAGGCTAACGGTAATTATACTTTTTCTAATAACTACCGATTTACTCCGTTTTATACTTTGGGTAGCTATTATCAAAGCGCCGCTACATCAGGCAGCCGTGGAAGTAGCAACAACTATTGGCTATCTCTCAACACGCGTCTTCAATATGACATAAAGATTGACAAACATGCTATCACAGCGATGGTTGGCCATGAAAATATTTATTACGCTTATGAAGGGTTAAGTGCAAGCGGTTTAAATTACTCTACCAATTCAGTGCAGGAGCTTAGCGTAGCCGATCCACTTTCCCCTCCAGGAACAAGTTATAAAGGAGATGGTGCACAAGAATCTTATTTCGGGCGTCTCAACTATATCTACGATGGTAAATATATTGCGCAGTTTGTAATTAGAAGAGATGGCAGCTCCAACTTTGGTCCGGAAAACCGTTTTGGTACATTCCCTGCAGCATCAGTAGCCTGGAAGATTTCTGAAGAGAAATTTATGAAAAACATCCGCGCTATCAATGATCTTAAGCTTCGGTTTGAGTATGGTGTATCTGGAAATGCAGGACAAGGCGGCGCTATCTACTCGAATCTGTATGCTTCGCCAACTGTATGGGGCGGAGGCTTTTTACCAGCTAATTTTCCAAATCCTGCTTTGAAATGGGAGGAAGATAAGTCGTACAACGTAGGGCTTGATTTGCACATGTTTAATAGCAGATTAGAAGTGATTGCTGACGCCTACATTAAAAAAATATCCAACCTTATATTGCCGGCTACAGGTCCCGAATACTTAGGTGGTTATCTGAGCGGTGGTTATGGAGGTCGTTTGACATGGCCGCTAGTTAACTATGGTGGTATGGAAAACAGAGGGGTTGGAATAACAGTAAATACGGTAGATGTTTCAACAAAAAATTTTCAGTGGAAAACAGGTGCTAATTTCTCAATAGACAGGAACAAAGTAACCCGCCTTGTGAATGATGTATTAACCGTATATACGGCACATACTAACAGCACTCAGGCTCAGTTTTTAACCACAGTTGGTCAACCGCTTAGTATGATTACCGGTTACACAGCGGAAGGCTTGTTTCAGAACTACAAAGACATTACTGACCATGCTATTCAAACAGGTTCAACCGGTACGCCGTTGATTGTAGACCCTGTAAATGGTACTTGGGTTGGTGATATTAAATATAAGGATGTAAACGGAGATGGTTTTGTTGACCAGAACGATAGAGGAATCATTGGAAACCCTTGGCCAAAATTCACATACAACCTGACTACTTCTTTAACTTACAAGGGTTTTGATTTAAGCCTTTTCTTTACCGGAGTTTATGGGAATGATTTATTAAACCTGACCAAGTATGAATACCAAACTATTCCACAGGGTGCGGGAACATACCAAAATCACTTTCAAGGTGCTATTAACTTTGCAGTTCCAAGCAGTGTGAACCCGGCTGATGCATTAACGGCAACATTAACCAATCCAGGATATAATATTCCGAATGCTTTTATTGACAAAAATCAGAATGATAGGATTTCGCAGTGGAACATCGAAAACGGTTCTTATCTGAAACTGAAAAACGTGCGATTAAATTACCGGGTACCGTCAAAGCTGCTGAAAAGCACTCATATACTTAAAGGTGCTTTGGCAACCTTCCAGGTTCAAAATGCACTTACGTTTACGCACTATACCGGCTACGACCCAGAAGTTGGTTTGTATAGCTACGGAAGTGTTAATCTGGTTGGCTTAGATGAAGGCAGATACCCGAATACAAGGTCTTATACATTTAGCGTCTCCCTGGATTTTTAATTAAAACACGGATTTAAAAGGAATAAAATGAAACAGAATACAATAGGTTTATTGATGCTGGTATTGGTGGTAATGGTGGTGCAATCCTGCAAAAAAGAATACCTGAACCGACCGCCTCTGGGATCGCCTACGGCAGGAACGTTCTACCAGAATGATGCTGATATATTAAACGGAACCGGACCACTTTATAACGTTTCCTGGGGTGGATACAACGGTACTTCGCTGCAATACATTGGCGATGTAATGGGTGGAAACAGCACAACTGATAACTATCTTGGAAGAGGCTCGTATCTTAATTTCACGGTAACATCTACCGATCCGAGCGGGGCTTTAAACAGTGCTTACACAGCCTTATGGTCGGTGGTAGCTAATGCTAACGTAGTAGCTTACAATATCAAAAATGCAGGCGGTACCGTTAGTCAGGCTTCAAGAAATTCGGGATTAGCGGAGTGTTATTTTATGCGTGCAGCGGCATATTATTATTTAGCGCTTGACTGGGGTACCGTACCCATTATTTACAACAATTCACAGCAATTGGGCGATAGCGGCATTACTAGGAACAATTTAACCGACGTATGGCAGTTCATTATTAATGATCTCACCTGGGCCAAGAATAACCTAACTGAATTGCCAAAGCAACCTGCCCGCATTACCAAATGGAGTGCAGAAGGAATGCTGGCAAGGGCCTACCTCGTAAGGTCGGGTTTGGGGCAAAGTGGCGGAAGCCGCAACCAGAGCGATCTTGACAGTGCTAAATTTTATGCAAGTGATGTATGTAATAATAGCGGGCTTTCTTTACTTCCCAATTATTACGATCTCTTTACCAGTGCGCATTTTAGCGGAACCACGGTTCCGGACGAAAGCCTGTTTTCTTTGTTATGGGTACCCAATGGTGGGTTTCAGGCACAAAATCACATGCAGGCAAATTTAGCTTACGATTCGAAAATCACACAAACCGGAGATGGCTGGGGTGCTTCATTTGGAGCATCACCAAGTTTAATAGCGTACTATACCGATCCGGCAAATGCTGCGGATTCGGTTCGCAGAAGAGCGACCCTCTTTATGCCAAATACTACTTACCCCGATATTAATAAAGCAAATGGAGGATGGCATGTAGATACGACATTATTCAATAACGCAAAAATCTATACGCCCGGTGTAATTACCTATCCATACGGGAGCGACCACGCGTTTGTAAAAAAATATGTGATTGGCTCACCAGCTGATAATGGCGGACTAGGCAGCCAACAAAACGAAAACATTCACACGTATATATTGCGGCTGGCAGAAGTATATTTAGTCTATGCTGATGCGATTTTAGGCAATAATGCCTCCACTTCCGATCCTGAAGCGCTGAAATATTTTAATGCTGTAAGAGAACGTGCAGGTATTGCCGACAAAACATCTATTACATACGATGATTTGATTCAGGAAAGAAAAATTGAGTTTGCTTTCGAGGGGCAGGCATGGTACGATTGGAAAACTTGGTATTATTTTAACCCAACGGCAGCTCTGGCATATTTTAGTAATCAGAATCGCGGGTTATACAATATTTCGTATAATAATGGGACACCGTTTGTTACATATCTAAACGATGCTACTCAGCCCTTAACGATCGGCGAGCGCCATTATCCTATTACACCAGATAAGGCAGACCTTCCTTATCCCGAATCTGAGTTATTGTTAGCCCCGAATTTAACGGCTGCGCCGCAAGCATTTGATTTTAGTAAAATATCGTATTAAACATTAGCCTAAAAGAAAATTATTGTATGAATAAGAAACTCATTTTCCTTTTTATCATTGTTGCGGCGCTTGTTCAGTTTGCGTGCAAAAAAGATAATAATGGTGGCGGCCCTCCAACTATAACCAACATTCGCCTCATTGATACCACCAAGCGCGACAGTTTTTTTACAGCTGCTACGCCGGGAACTGAAATCGTGATACAGGGTAGTAATCTGGGTGGTGTACAAGCTATTTATTTCAATGATACAGCAGCTTACTTTAATCCGGTTTATAACACGGGTTCAAACATCATTGTAACTATACCAGCTACTGCACAAACAAAAGCGACAGACCCGAATGTACCTAGTATTATAAAAGTGGTTACCGATCATGGAACGGTTACTTTCCCTTTCGAGTTGTTTTTGCCTGGACCGTATATTACTTCACTGGCATTCGATAACACAGGAAAGGTTCTTACCATTACCGGCGGCAATTTTGAGGGTATTCAAAAAATCGTTTTTCCAACGGCTAACAGCGATACAGCACTTTCTTATACGGTAAATAAAGATTTTAACCAGATAATGGCCGTAGTTCCTCCGGCGGCGGCCTTGCAGGATTCAATACGTGTTTATTGTACCTACGGCGTAGGGTCTTTTTCTTATCCCCCACCTATGACGGTCACTTCGGTATCAAATGAAAACGGAGCAGCAGGCACAACCATCACTTTTAACGGAACCAACTTTATTGGTATTAACCAGGTTACATTTCCGGGTGGTATTGTGAGCACAGCTGTTACACCAGTAAACGTTAACCAGTTTATGGTCACAGTTCCAACTGGTATTACAATGCCTGATTATCTAACAGCAAGCGGTGCATTGGGAAATGTGACTTCGCCGCTACCGTTCGATACTTATATTACACATCCTTCTCCTGGGTATCTATGTACATTCGAAGGTCAGTATAATACAGACAATACGGGCTTCGTTGGTTGGACAGGCGGTTATGCCGATCAGTCGACTGCCACTGCAACCTATCACGGATCGACTGGTGCTGTTGGTGTGCTTCAACAAGCTAGTCCGATGCCAGCAAACGCGGGGCCTACTTCTCAGGGAAATTCTGGCATTCTTCAGTTAAGCGATCAGCCATGGGTCTCAAACACAGCAGAATCAATTAATGGTTATTCATTGAAGTTCGAATTGTATGTAGCTTCTCCATGGAGCGCAGGTGAACTCTGGATTGAAGTAGGAGACTGGTATACATGGCAAGACGTAACTGTAAACAATGTAAACTACAAAGGTTATGCAGCCCGTTTCGCGCCATGGGAATCAGCAACTGGTGGTGTATATCAGCCAACTGGCTGGGTAACGATCACTATTCCATTAACGCAGTTCATCACCGGTAATCAATTTTATCAAACAACCTGGAACTCCTCTGGATCACCTGCATCTAAGTTTTCAGATTACGCTACAACGGGCCTTGCTTTTATGATTGCTAACGATCAGGCGAAAGCCGTTCCGGCAGGAAGCATTAACGTAGCAATAGATAATGTTCGCATTGTGAAAGGGCAATAAGTTGTTAGTATAAAATAATAGGAATGCTATTGAAGAAACGGTTTTTGTGTGCAATGGTTAGCTGTGTCTTATTGATAAGCTTGGCCTGTAAAAAGAATTCAGATACACCCGGTTCGGGCGGCGGAGGCAATAACAATCCACCACCTGGTAGCGGCACCGATTCCATTTATTCGCCGGTTGATCCTGCCACACCGGCGTCCATTGGTTTTTTTAGTGATGGCTGGAGGGCGAAGAGCTTTACCGTTTCTGACGTGGTTGCCGGAACACCGGCAACCGTAGCTCCAACAGATTCATTAACCATCAATGTAAACAATGTATTGCAGAAAGTAATGCCTTACATCTATGGCAATAACTCGAATTTGTGGTCGGGCCAGTTTGTTACGCAGTCTTCGCTGATGCAATACATCAAAGACTTGTCTCCTAATATTATCCGGGCACCGGCAGGC
This sequence comes from Ilyomonas sp., assembly GCA_964658445.1. Taxonomy (GTDB): domain Bacteria; phylum Bacteroidota; class Bacteroidia; order Chitinophagales; family Chitinophagaceae; genus Ilyomonas. The sequence continues at coordinate 19,348 of CAZZZH010000017.1, read as the reverse complement.
AGCGTAAGCGATACCTATTTCTGGAATGGTACAGACGCAAACCCTGCACCGGCAGACGCGCCCGCCAGCCTGTTAAATGCAGATGGTACAAGCGCATCTCTAGGTACATGGTATGGTGGCAACACCGCTTCGTGGACGTTCTCTCTAGATAATTATTACAGCCTTTTATCGCAAACCAACAGCACAGGTATCATTACGGTGAACTATGGATATGCGCGTTACGGTACCAGTGCCGACCCGGTGGCTACGGCGGCGCATCTCGCGGCCGATTGGGTTCGTTACGATAAGGGAAGAACCAAATTTTGGGAAATTGGAAATGAATCGTATGGCAACTGGGAAGCCGGTTACCGCATTGATGTAAGCAAAAACAAAGATGGTCAGCCCGAATACATAACCGGCGACTTGTATGGCAAGCATGTAAAAGTGTTTGTTGATTCGATGAGAGCCGCCGCGCAGCAGGTGGGTGCAACTATTTACATTGGTGCTACGCTGTACCAGGAAGCTCCTTATGCAGGTGCTTACACCAGCATCCAAACGTGGAATCAGGGTGTGCTGGCGAATGCCGCCTCAGCTGCTGATTTCTTCATCGTACATAACTATTTTACGGCTTATAATACCAACTCTTCTGCGAGTGATATTATCAATACGGCACAGTCGGTACCGACTACGATGATGTCGTATATTAAGAGTCAACTTAGTGCAGCCGGTGTTTCACAAAAACCCATTGCCTTAACCGAATGGAATATCCAGGCTACCGGCTCTAAGCAAAACACATCTTATGTTGCCGGTGTTCATGCTGCACTCACATTGGGTTCTATCATCAAAAATGGTTTTGGCGAAGCCAGCCGTTGGGACTTAGCGAATGGCTATGCAAACGGCGACGACCAGGGTATGTTTAATAATGGCGATGAAGCAGGTGCTCCGTTGTGGAATCCGCGCCCGGCTTTCTACTACATGTATTACTTTCAGAAGTTCTTTGGCGACAGGATGGTGTACGATACGGTTCGCAGCAGCAGCAAAGACGTGATCGCTTACGCATCAACGTTTTCTTCCGGTCAGGCAGGCGCTGTTGTTGTAAACACAGGTCAGCTAAACCGGGTTATTGCCATCGATTTTCAACACTTCCCTGCGGGAAGCAAATATTACTGGTATGTATTAACCGGCGGTACCGATAATGGCAGCTTCTCAAGCCAGGTGTTTGTCAATGGAACCGGTCCTTCATCAGCCACCGGCGGACCATTAACCTATGCCAGCATTAAGCCTTATTCAGCGGCGCTAACCGGCACTATCAAACTTACCTTGCCACCGATGAGTGTGGTTTATTTGGTAGCAGATAAAAAGTAAGCCGATCAAAATAAGTAGTGCGTGAAATAAAGTGGTGTAAACAAACGCTTCTTTATTTCACGCATTCGTTTTTACATCAATAACCGGGATTTCGTAGGAACCGCCTGTGAGATAGGATGAGAGATTGATATCACGGTAACAATCCCTTTTTACGGAAAATACCGGTTACACGTGCAACCGAGGCATTCTGTGTTGCGAAATGAGCCACTTACACGTGCAACCAGGGCATTCCGTATTGCGGAAAGGGCAGGTTACACCTGCAACCAGGGCATTTCGTGTAGCAGAAGGGGTAAGTTGCACGTGTAACCAAAGCATTTCGCGCTACGGAATGGGTAGGTGGCAGCTAAAGAAGTTTTTTAACAGATTCCAGCCTGGTTTGAAATAAAAACTGACGGTACCCTGTCTCTTGTAAATTTGATTGCCGAACGGAAAAACGACTCACTTCTATGCTACGAACGATGACTAAGATGCATGCCAACGCTCGCCTTATCAGCTGCCAGCTTATTATTCTAAGCTGCCTTTTTTTGTTCTCCTGCACTACAAAACCTACTCCGGCGGGTCTGCATTTTACCCTTCTTCCATCTTCTCATACCAATGTAGATTTCAAAAATACCATCACCGAAAACGACTCGGTAAATATGTTCGTCAATGAATATACTTATATGGGCGGTGGTGTCGGCGTCGGCGATTTCAATCACGATGGATTGCAGGATATTTTTTTTGCCGGAAATCAACTCAGTTCTAAACTTTATATTAACAAAGGCGATATGCGCTTTGAAGATGTAACACAACAAGCCGGCGTAACCACAAATGCATGGTGCACGGGTGTCAGTGTCATCGATATCAACAACGATGGCTGGTCAGACATCTATGTTTGTGTGTCAGGAAGAGTAGCGGGTGCGCAAAGAAAGAATCTGCTCTTTATTAACCAACATAACATGACTTTTAAAGAGGAAGCCGCCGAGTACGGTCTTGCCGATACTTCCTATTCTACGCAGGCTGCCTTCTTCGATTATGACGGCGATGGCAGGCTTGATATGTACTTGTTGAACCACACGCTAAACGACTTTCAACCTAACAATATCCGCGATTATAAAGTGGATAGCAATGCCATCGCGGGCGATAAGTTATTTCATAATGAAGGCATTCCTGCAGGTATGGATCACCCGGTTTTCAAGGACGTTTCCAAGGCAGCCGGCATCATAGAAGATGGCAATGGTTTAGGCATTACGGTTAGTGATTTTAATAATGATGGTTACCCCGATATCTATGTCTCCAACGATTATATCCGCAACGATTTATTATGGCTGAATAATAAAAACGGAACCTTCACCAACTGCATTGCTTCGGCAGTAAAACACCAGAGCTACTCAAGCATGGGCACCGATGCAGCAGACCTGAACAACGATACACTTTCCGACATCATTACGCTCGATATGCAGCCCGAAACCAACGAGCGAAAGAAGATGATGTACTCGTTTCTGTCCGACCAGCGGCACCAGTTAGAAATGGACAAAGGCTACCAGCCGCAATACATCCACAACATGCTGCAACTCAACAGGGGCAAGCGTTTGCAGGATGGTAAAGAAGAACCTTTCTTCAGTGAAATAGGGGAGATGGCAGGCATTGCCGAAACCGATTGGAGCTGGAGTGTGTTAATGGCAGACCTGGATAATGATGGCTGGAAAGACATTCATATTACCAATGGTTTGGGGCGCGATCCCACCAATATTGACTTCCTCGAATACCGGCATAATACGGTTGTGCAAACAGGCATTCCCGACAACGATGCCGGGCAGCGCAGAATATTTATGGATCATCTCTCTTCCCTGGGTCCTGTCCAGCTTCGCAACTATATTTATCGAAATAAAGGCGACCTCACATTTGAGGATGTATCGCAGCCCGCAGGCATCGATCAGTTATCCATTTCAAACGGTGCGGCATATGCCGATCTGGATAATGATGGCGACCTCGACATCATCACTAACAACATCAATGGCGAAGCTTTTATTATGCAGAATGACATTGATAACAATAATGAGAAAAAGCGGAGCAATAACTATCTCACCATTCAATTGCATGGCGACACAACCAACAAAGACGGCATCGGCGCTAAAGTGTTTTCGTATAGCAAAACTGCTGTGCAAATGCTGGAGCAGGAACCTGTTCGCGGCTATCTTTCAACCGTTGATAATCGTCTTCATTTTGGTTTTGCCAACAGCAATGTTGATTCACTAAAAATTGTTTGGCCGGATAAGAAACAACAGGTGGTTCTTTATCCTCATCTCAACACTATTATAACGCTCAATTATAAAGATGCCGTCAACAAGCAAGAAGGCGAGAAGCCTTTGCCGGAGCCGATTTTCAACGATATAACAACGGCTGAAAACATCAACTTCCATCATAAAGAAACCTTCTTTTTCGATTATGCTTTTCAGCCTTTACTGCAACAAAAATATTCGCAGGAAGGTCCGTTTATCAGCACCGGCGATATGAATGGCGATGGTCGCGAAGACTTCTTTATTGGTGGCGCTTACAACCAATCCGGCAAAGTGTTTTTACAAAAAAGCGATGGCACTTTCAGTAGTAAAGATCTCGTCGCCGGAACCAAGAATGAAGAAGACATGCAAAGTGTTTTGTTCGATGCCGACGGCGATGGCGATTCCGATTTACTCATCATCAGCGGCAGCAGCGAGTTCGATCCTAACTCATCTTTTTATCGTCCGCGTTTGTATATCAATGATGGCAAAGGCAATTTTAGTTTGAATGAAAATGCCTTCTCGCAGCTCATTAGCACGCCCGGTAAATGCGTGGCGATTGCAGACATGGATGGCGATGGTGATAAAGATATTTTCATTGGTGGGCGCGTGTCGCTGGGCACGTTTCCGCAACCAGTGCGCAGCTACATTCTTCGCAACGATCATGGCGTGTTTACCGATGTTACACGTGCTGTTTGTCCCGACCTTGAAGAAGCGGGTTTAATGAACGCCGCTGCCTGGGTTGACATTGACGGCGACAACAAACCCGATCTCATTATTGCAGCCGATTGGTCGCCCATCCGCATCTTTAAAAACACGGGCTCATCGTTAAAAGAGATAACTAACGAAAGTGGTTTGGGCGATGCGTCGGGCTTCTGGCGAAGTCTGGTTGTTACAGATGTCGATGGCGATGGCGACCTTGATATTATTGCCGGGAACGAAGGCTTAAACACACCTTATCATATCAATGCAAAGCAGCCTGCAGAGCTTGTTGCCAAAGACTTTGACGGCAACGGCACCGTAGAGCCGATACTCTGTTATTACATCAAAGACAATGATGGAAAGTATGTATTATCCTCAGGCGTCTCGCGCGATGAATGGGCAGTGCAAATGCCATCCCTGAAAAAAACATTCGACCAGAATGCCTTGTTTGCAAAGGCAACAATGGACCAAATCTTCACGCCGGAAATGATGCAGAATGCAACCGTCCTTCACTGCAACGAAGCCCGGAGTGGATGCTTCGTTAACGATGGCAAAGGCAGGTTTACCTTCCATCCATTTCCAAACGAAGCACAGGTAGCGCCGGTAAATGCAATGGTTTGTACAGACATCAACGGCGATGGAAAACGGGACTTAATACTGGCGGGTAACGAATACCAAACCAGCGTGGGCCAGGGGCGCTATGATGCCTCTTACGGCTTGCAGCTAACCGGTGACGGTAAGGGAAACTTTACAGCTGTTTCGCCAACCCAAAGTGGCTTGATCATAGATGGCGATGTAAGAGATCTGAAGATGATAACAATAGCTAAAAAGCGCACTGTATTGGCTGCCATCAATAATGAAAACTTGAAGGCGTTCGGTATAAATGCTAAGTAGTGTGAGATACTATCATGTATTTTGTATTCACTGCCGGCTTGGGATCAAGCTAATATCGCAAGAGTGTTTATAATGTATTCTAATTTCAGGCGTCAAGCATTGGCAGTAACTAAGTTCCCGGCAGTTATTCGTACCACTTCGCCATGCATCCGTTTCAAAAAAGAATATAGTTCGTTCATGTTCTTTACATCATCGCTAATGAGTAAAAAGTTCTTTCCTGCTTGCTTCAAACGCGCTTTATTTGTACCTGTTTGCAGATATTCAATTACACGCTTGAACAGATCGCTTTCAAAGTAAGGTGAGTCGGGGCGGTTGATAAAATAACAACGCAGTGTATTATCTTTCAGACTCATTTTTTCAAAGCCTAAATCAATGGCTAAGCGGCGGCAGCGAACCGTTGTAAACAAGTCTTCTACTTGTTTCGGCATGGGTCCAAAACGGTCTTGTATTTCGGTATGGAAAGCTTGTAAATCATTTTCATTTTCACAGTTATCCAATCTTGTATAAAGCGATAAACGTTCGGTAATACTTTCTACATATTCATCCGGAATCAGGATTTCAAGATCGGTATCAATGGTACAATCGCTTACAAAATCATCCTGTTTGCTGATCTCTTCTTTAAACAAATCTTTGAATGAAGTACGTTTTAGTTCGCGCACGGCTTCTTCCAATATCTTCTGATACATTTCGAAGCCAATCTCAGCCATAAAGCCGCTTTGTTCGCCGCCCAATAAGTTACCTGCACCACGAATATCTAAATCTCGCATTGCAATCTGGAAACCGCTTCCCAACTCGCTGAATTGTTCTAAGGTTTGTAAGCGTTTGCGGCTGTCAGTTGGCAATGTGCTCATCGGCGGCGCCAATAAATAACAAAAGGCTTTCTTATTACTGCGACCAACGCGACCACGAAGCTGGTGCAAATCGCTCAAGCCAAAATGATGCGCATTGTTCACGATAATCGTGTTTACATTCGGGATATCTACGCCACTTTCTACAATGTTGGTACAAACCAAAACATCATACTTGCGGTCTATAAAGTCAAGTATCTTTTCTTCTAGTTGGTCACCTTCCATTTGCCCATGCGCATACGAAATAGAGAGGTCTGGACATTGACCTTGAATCAACGCTGCCATCTCCGGCAAGCCCTGAACTCTGTTGTGAATAAAGAACACCTGACCGCCACGTTCTGTTTCATAATAAATAGCATCACGAATAATTTCTGCATTAAATATTTGCACTTCTGTTTGTATCGGTTGGCGGTTGGGCGGCGGAGTATTGATGATGCTTAAATCGCGTGCTCCCATCAGGCTGAAATGAAGCGTGCGCGGGATAGGTGTAGCCGTTAACGTCAAACAATCGACGTTTGTTTTCAGCGTCTTTAATTTCTCTTTATGCGCCACGCCAAACTTTTGTTCTTCATCAATAATCATCAAACCCAAATCTTTAAACTTCACATCTTTTGCCAGCAACGCATGTGTGCCGACAATGATGTCTACTTTGCCATCAGCTACTTTCTGATACGTCTCTTTTTTTTCTTTGGATGATTTAAAACGGTTCACATAATCTACTGTCACTGGGAACTCTTTCAACCGGTCTTCAAACGTTTTATAATGCTGAAAAGCAAGGATGGTTGTCGGCACTAACACAGCCACTTGTTTGCCATCCAGAACCGCCTTAAAAGCCGCGCGGATGGCCACTTCTGTTTTGCCAAAACCCACATCGCCACACACCAAACGGTCCATCGGAGCTTGTTGCTCCATATCCCGCTTTACATCGGCGACAGAACTTGCCTGGTCGGGCGTGTCTTCATAAATAAACGAGGCTTCTAACTCAGCCTGCATATAATTATCAGGCGCGAAAGCAAAGCCGTGCTGCGCTTTGCGTTGCGCATATAATTTAATAAGATCAAAGGCGATTTCTTTCACCTTTGTCTTCGTCTTTTCTTTCAACCGGTTCCATACATCGCTGCCCAGTTTATTTACCTTCGGAACCGTGCCTTCCTTGCCTGTGTACTTACTAATTTTATGCAGCGAATTGATGTTCACATACAGAATATCACTGTCTTTATAAATGATGCGAACGGCTTCCTGAATTCTTCCGTTGATGTCTATCTTTTGCAAGCCGCTATACGTGCCCACACCATGATCGATATGCGTTACGAAATCGCCGGGTTGCAGGTCACGCAAGGTTTTCAGCGTAAGTGCTTTGTTCTTGTTATAAGCTTGCTTAACTCTGTATTTATGATAACGCTGAAAGATTTGATGATCGGTATAACACACGACTTTAAGGTCTTCATCTATAAAACCTTCGTGTATACTTGTCGCAACCGGAATGAACTGTATCTCTGTTTTAAGATCAGTAAAAATGGTAGTTAAACGCTCTAATTGTTTCGCCTGGTCAGCAAAAATATAAAGCGAATATTTGGCTGCTTCATGTGCTTTTAAATCTTTGATCAGCAAGTCGAACTGCCGGTTAAACGAAGGCTGCGATTTGGTGGCAAATTCAATTTCCGTAACAGCAAATTGTGGCTTGTAACCAAACTCAACCATGTGCCGTTGTTGTATCTGTCGCTCAATGGTTGCCGCAGGCGAAAAATCCTGCAAGCTTACTTCTTTTAGTATCTGCGTTTCTTCGTCGTCTTCTTCACTTTCTAACAAGGCTGCGGCTTTCTTAGTCATGCCTTCTGCTTTCAATTTTTCACTGTCTGCCTGAAGCTTTTCTGAAGCGGCTTTGGTTCTCTCTAAAAATAAGCCTAAGTCTTCTTCTTCTACTTCTATTTTCTCTTTAATTACATCCCAGTCTTTCAGCCAAACGATAGTATTTTCAGGTAAGAATTCTAACAGGGAAACTTTATCACCTGTATCAAATTGTGTCTCGACATTTGGAATAATGGACACCTGCAGCAGCTTACGTTCGCTCAACTGCGATTCAGGATCGAAGATGCGGATGCTGTCCACTTCATTGCCAAATAACTCAACACGATACGGCTTTTCATTGCCGAAAGAATAGATATCGAGGATGCCACCGCGAAGTGCATATTGTCCCGGTTCATACACAAAATCGCTTCTTCTAAAACCATACATACCAAACAATTCCAGCAAGCTTTCGAGATTGATGGTGTCGTTTACTTTAATGCTGATGATGTTCCCGCTTAATGTTTTCGGCAACACAACTTTTTCAAAAAGGGCTTCCGGATAGGTTACAATAATCTTCTTGTTACCACCGGCAGATAGCTTTGTTAACGCTTCTGTACGAAGCATTACATGCGAGCTGTTGAGCAGTTTGAAATTCTTCCTGTTTTTAAACGAAGAAGGAAAATAAAACAAGTCTAATGCGCTTGTTAAGTTCTCTAATGTGTTCTGAAAATAAGCCGCTTCTTCCGCATCGTTCAATACCACCAAATGATTCAATCCCTGCGTATTCGGATGCGCAAACACAGACGCCACAATGAATTCAGCGCTGCTGCCTTGTAAGTTTTTTAGGAATATTTTTTCGGAAGATTGATCAGTTGGGGCAAAAGAAAGCTTGTGCGTTAACTGTAAAACGCGCTCGTTTTTCTGATACTGCTCAAGCAGTGTATGTAGATTCATAAATGCGGTTGCAAAGATACTCCAAATGCAGGTTTTATACCAGTTTGCAGGTGCAAGAGAATGTTAGAAAACAAACCAGCACCTTAAAGAATTATAATCGCGTATTAGTGTTATTTAATGTTGAACAAAATAAGAAGCGGATATTTTTACACCGGAATCCAATATCAATTTTTTATCAGCCGGTTACCGGAAATCAGGCTTCAAACACTTCGCTAAGACATCAATAGTCTGCCAGGGCTGACCATCCAATATCGCATAGAAATATCATTATCGGAAACCTTCTCTATGAAAAATTATCTGTTTCCCAACGAACGTTTTAGCAAAAAGAAACGTCCTTACAAAGAGCGTTTCTTTTTATTATTAGTTGAAACCGGTTTAATAGCCGCGCATATTCTTTCCTTCCATAAAATTGATAAACGCCTTGTTTACCACGCGATTGCCGCCCGGTGTTGGATAGTTGCCGGTAAAATACCAATCGCCTGTATTGGTTGGGCAGCTATCGTGTAAATCTTCAATGGTTTGATAGATAACCTGCACGGGAATCTGCAAATCCGGCGGCGTTATCATTTCTGCAATCTTATTTGAGATTTCTTCAGTTGTGAATGGTTTATATACACCTCTTACCACGTTTTCCGTATGCAATTGGTTGTTTCGGTGCATCTCTTTACATTGCTCGTAAATGCAACGCAACTGGTCTTCCATACCGCGCTCTTTTAATAAGTCAATGGCAGCGCGAAATGCAATAAAATCGACGAGTTTACTCATGTCAATACCATAGCAATCGGGATAACGGATTTGCGGCGCCGATGACACAACAATAATTTTCTTTGGATGCAACCGCGATAGCATCCGGATAATGCTTTCTTTCAACGTGGTGCCACGCACAATTGAATCATCAATTACCACCAGCGTATCCGTATCTTTTTTTACGGTGCCATAGGTAATGTCGTACACGTGCTGCACCATCTCGTTGCGGCTTACATCTTCAGTAATAAACGTGCGCAGCTTTACATCTTTAATCGCAATCTTTTCCTGGCGGATTTTACGGTTAATCAGCTCGCGCAGCGCTTCTTCATTCACATTGTTTCCCCAGCTCATGATCTTCTGAATCTTGCGCAGGTTCAGGTAATCTTCCATGCCTTTTACCAAACCATAAAATGCAACTTCTGCTGTGTTGGGGATGTATGAAAATATCGTGTTCTTTAAATCGTAATTAATATGTTCCAGCACGCGGTTGCTCAGATGATAGCCTAAGTTAATCCGCTCGCGGTATATCTTTTCATCAGAACCACGGCTGAAATAAATTCGCTCAAATGAGCAGGCTCTGCGCTCTTTTGGCTTCTGCACATGGTCTAATGTATAATTGCCTTTATCGTCAACAATCAACGCGCAAGCCGGCATCAGTTCATGCACTTCGTTTTCACCTACATTAAATGTAGTGCGTATGGAAGCGCGCTCGCTGGCAGCTACAATTACTTCATCATCTATGTAATAATACGCAGGACGAATGCCATGCGCATCGCGCGTTACAAACGAATAGCCATTGCCCAGCAAACCACCAATGGTATAGCCACCATCGAACAGTGGCACGGCTTTGCGCAGCGCGCCCAACACATCCGGCTGGTTCAGGTTTTTTTCATCTTCTTTCGAAATAAAATGATGGATCACTTCCAGCATTGCCGCCAGGTCGCTTTGTTTCTGAAAATCGCCCGGCTCGAAGTTGATTAAATCAAACAGCTCATCGGTATTCACCAGATTAAAGTTGCCTGCCAGCGCCATGTTTTTGCTCGGCATCAGGTCGCGCTTAATGAACGGATGGCAGAACTCTACCTTGTTTCTTCCCTGCGTGCCATAGCGAAGATGCCCCAGCAACAATTCGCCCATTACCGAAATGTTTCCCTTCATCAAACCCGGGTGCTGCTTCAGCTCGGGCAGGTATTTTTCCAGCTCATGCACTTCTTCACCCACCGTTTTAAATATGTCGGCAATAGGTTGTGGCGCTGTGCTGCGAATGCGGTGCAGAAACGGATGACCCGGTTCGACATTCACTTTCACAGTGGCAATGCCCGCTCCATCCTGCCCGCGATTATGTTGCTTTTCCATCAGCAGGTATAGCTTGTTTAAGCCATACATAGCGGTGCCATACTTTTGAAGATAATACGAGAACGGTTTGCGAAGGCGAATGAAGGCTAAGCCACATTCATGTTTTATTTCGTCGCTCATTGTTGTGTAGGAAGGCGCAAATGTACAACTCTATTTTTAGGGATGGAAAGCCATTCGGCAGTCTGCCTTTTTTTGACATTGTATCAACAATTGAGGAAGTATAGATGGGGTTAGAAGTGAATACAGAATAAAGCCACAAAACGACCGTTCTTGACCAAAAGCCAGAAAGTCCGATTTGTCGTCCGTTGTAATCAGAGATTTGTTCTTTTTTTCTTAAGCAAAAAGAAAAAGAGTCATACTTGTACATTCTAAGAATAATTGAACAAGTCGGCGAATTTCCCATTAAGTAAATGAGCTTATTTGATGCCTCAGGAAGTTTCCCGTTGATCTAACTAAGCTTATTTGATATGTCGGTAAACTTCCCGTTGACCTAAATAAACTTATTTGGTACTTCGGTAAACTTACTGTTAGCTCAAATGGACTTATTTGATGCGTCGGCGAGTTTCCAGTCGACCTGAATAAGCTTATTTGATACGTAGGCGACTTTCCCGACACACTAAATGGGTTTATTTTACCCTTCGGAAAACTTTCCGACGTATCAAATTGCTTTTTGCAAGCTTGTTCCGGCTCATTTCGTTTTATTATTCTTTATCTCCATTCGCCTTCGCGCCTTCCCAGCCCAGCAAGGCGGTTTTGCGCGTAGCACCCCACATATAACCCCCAAAAACTCCCGACGACTGTATTACACGATGGCAGGGAATGAGAAAAGCAACGGGATTGCTGCCAATGGCGGTGCCCACAGCTCTCGAAGCATTCGGGTTATCGATTTGCTTTGCAATGGCACCGTAGGTAGAAAATTTGCCCATGGGTATTTTAAGCAAGGTTTCCCACACTTTCAGTTGAAAGGTAGAGCCTTTTAAATGCAGTTTGATCTGGTTTAATTTGCTCCAGTCGTTTTGAAAAATAAACAGAGCATTTTGTTGAATGAGATCTGTTTTCTGAGAGAATTTAGCATTTGGAAGATACTTCTGCAGCAATGCAAAAGCAGCCATTTCATCTTTCTCGTAAAACGCCATATAACATATACCTTTTGGTGTGGAAGCGACCAGCAAATTACCAAATGGACTTTCTGCAAAGCTGTAATTGATGAAAAGATTACTGCCGCCGTTTTTATATTCTGCCGGTGTCATACCATCAATTTTGATAAACAGATCGTGCAATCGCCCTGTGCCCGAAAGCCCCGTTTCGTAAGCCGCATCAAACAACGTAACACCGTTTTCTTTCAATAGTTTCTTTGCATGTTCTATACTGATGTATTGTAAAAATTTTTTCGGGCTGGTGCCTGCCCATTCCGAAAACAACCGTTGAAAATGGAATGGACTTAGGTGCACTTCCTCTGCCACTTCATACAGGTCGGGTTGCTTTGTAAAATTGGCTTTGAGATAAGTAATGGCTTCCGCAATACGGTTGTAATTAATCTCTTCTTGAACATTCATTTTGCTCCGTTTTAGACTGCAATGTTCCTATTATTTCAGAAGCGGGAAAACCCGATTCTTGCTAAGATTTGTGTGTGTTTTCAAAAACCAGACTTCATTTCACTAATACAAATTAAGTATTGCCCATGCTGTTCTTTTAGTAAAACATTGCACTCTGAACTAATCTGTCTTTTCATTTTATAAAAATGGAAACCATTACTAAAATTTTACTGTATGAAACCAAGAATTTTACTTGCCAGTTTTCTTTCCTTCTTCCTGCTTTTATTCAATTACACAAAAGCTGCCGAAACCGAGCCGAACAACACGCCGGCTACTGCCAATGTATTGCCGCTGAATGGCAGCAACAGTGGTAGCATTTCTACTGGCACTGATGTGGACTGGTATAAGGTAACCACTACTGGCGATGGCGCGCTTACGCTCACGCTTACCATATCGAACGGTCAATATGGGTATTTCCAATTGTATGACACATTGGGTGTGATACAGCTTCAAAGCAATTATACCTCCAGTACTTATTCTTATACGGTTGACGGGTTGGCAAAGGGTACTTATTATGTAGAAATCCTTCCGTATGACAATAATAATACGCCCAACTATACTATTTCCAATACTTTGGCTGTACCCACCCAGGCAAATGACCATGAGCCGGACAGCACACCAGCGCAGGCAAATACAATTGCTCTTAATGGCAGCACTACCGGGCATATCAATTATTATTACAACAATCACAAAGATTCGGTTGACTGGTATAAGTTTACTACCAACGCCGATGGCGCTATCAATTTGCAATTAGATATCGCTAACGGCAACTACGTGTACTTTCAGCTTTATGATGGTGATGGTGTAACGCAGCTTCACAGTGATTATACCTCTTCTTCTTATAATTATACAGTTGACGGGCTGGCACAGGGAACATACTATGTAAAAATCATCCCGTATACCTCTGGTTATTTTGCGCCTTATACATTGACAAATACATTGATACCAGCTGCCTATACCAATGATGCCGTGACGGATAGCACGCCTGCACAAGCTATTACGTTTGGGTTGAATGATAGCATTACCGGTCATATCAATTATTATTACAACAATCACAAAGATTCGGTTGACTGGTATAAGTTTACTACCAACGCCGATGGCGCTATCAATTTGCAATTAGATATCGCTAACGGCAACTACGTGTACTTTCAGCTTTATGATGGTGATGGTGTAACGCAGCTTCACAGTGATTATACCTCTTCTTCTTATAATTATACAGTTGACGGGCTGGCACAGGGAACATACTATGTAAAAATCATCCCGTATACCTCTGGTTATTTTGCGCCTTATAAGCTGCACAATAAATTAATTACAACTGGGCAGGCAAACGACAAGGAGCCAAACAGCACACCGGCAACAGCGGCCACATTACCGTTGAACGGTTCTACAACAGGTCATATCAATTATTATTACAACCATTATAAGGATTCATCGGACTGGTATAAATTAACCACCGATTCGAATGGCGCTGTCAACCTGCAGCTGGATGTTGCCAATGGTAACTATGTGTATTTTCAGTTGTATGCTGCCGACGGTAGTACGCTGCTTCATGGCGATTATACCGCTTCTTCTTTTAATTATACAGTAGATGGACTGGGAAAAGGTGTTTATTATGTAAAAATTACTCCTTACAATGACGGTTATTTTGCACCTTATACATTGAAAGATACCTTATACACCTACAACCCGGCCGATACAGTGCCTAACGATCATTTTACACAGGCAGTTACTATTCCGGTGAACCGCACCGTGACCGGTGATGTAGGATTTTACTTTTATCCTATACGTGACACGGCAGATTACTGGAAAATTAATTATACAGGCACCGGAAATATGACACTTACCTTAGGTCTTCAGCCGACTGTTACAGGAGGCATCCATTACACGTATTTCCAGGTGTACCAGGATACAACAGCGGCTCCTATATTCAGCGATTACACTGCCGGCAGTACTTACGAAAAAGACTTTACCGGGCTTACGCAAGGATACTATTACGTTAAGGTTTTTGAATACTATGGCGGTGATTTTAATCCATATTCACTTACGCTATCTTTCACACAGGTAAACATTGCGGCAGCGGCTGTCAAGAGCACAAGACCTTCTCTTGATTCGTGTGGTGGCAATAGCATTACCTATTCGTTGAGCAAGAGCCATTCACCATATGGTGTTGAGTTGTATCATAATGGTGTTAAGTACGATTCAGTAAATGTAGCGAGCGATACAGCACGGTTTAATAACCTGCCGGATGGCAATTATTATGCGACAGTGTATGGCGACGGCGCAACTGACGCAGCTTTCGGAACCAGTTCTGTTACCACCTTCCTGCCACCAACACCTAAAGGTTTAACCACATCGAATATTCTTGTGCATACAGCACAGCTTAACTGGACTCCATACAGTTGTGTAAAAAGCTATAGCGTTCAGTATCGTCCTTCTTCTTCTACCACCTGGACAACACTAAGCGATGCCAATGATGCCATAGGCAAATACACGTTGACGGGTCTTACCATGTATACTAATTATACATGGCGCGTAGCTTCCGTAGATACCGCGCAAGGCGTTGCAATAATTGGTAATTATTCCGACACCATGTTGTTTAAAACATTGTCCGATACTGCCATCATTACGGTAACGAAAGTTACAACCGGCACTACCTGCAACAGCAGCAGCATCAAGTACACATCTACACATAGCGTAGCACCTTACACCGTGCAGTTGTATCGCAACGGTGCGGTTTATGGCAGCCCGGCCAGTTCTACAGACACCACGTTATTTACCGGTTTGCCGGCAGGTATTTATTATGCCACTTCATCCGGCACAGGCAGCGGCGGAAGCTTTGGTACCAGTGCAATGGATACTATATTGCCACCGGCACCAATGGGTTTAACCACTACAAGTATTAAGACAACGTCAGCCACCTTCAATTGGACGCCGCTGAGCTGCGAGCATAATTATGTAATTGAATATCATAAAGCCGGTGCTTCTACCTGGACGATGATTAACAGCTTAGGTAATACAACGGGCACCTACACATTGAATGGACTTAGTGTTTATACATCTTACGTATGGCGTATCGCCTCTTCAGATTCAGCTGAAGGAAAGCAATTGCTGAGTCCTTACTCAGACAGCGTTACTTTCATCACCTTGTCTAACCCGGCGCATATCACGCTCTTCCGTTCTGTACAAACCAACGCCTGCTACAGCGATACTTTGAAGTATGTAGCCAGCAATAGCATTGCTCCTTACACAGTACAGTTATATCGCGATAGCCTGGCGTATGGCAGCCCTGTAAGTGTAACGGATACGGCTGTCTTTACTGGTTTACCTTCTGGTGTTTATTATGCTTCTGCCTTAGGCACCGGTTCCGGAGATACAACCGGCAGAAGCGCAACAACAACATTGGCGCCACCGTTCCCAACCAATTTGTCAACGGATAGTGTTCATGCCATGTCAGCCATGCTCAATTGGACACCGCTTACCTGTGTCAGCTACTTTACTATACAGTATAAGCTAAGCACCTCCGGCACATGGACAAACACTATTACAGTTCCTGCTGACAGTAGTAGCTACTACTTGGCAGGATTAACTCCCGCTACCACTTACAACTGGCGTATTGCATCGGTTGATACGACCAACGGTTTGTTTATTGTAAGCAGTTACTCATCCACGGCTACCTTCACTACCATGAGTGTGCTTCCGGTTACGTTGCTGAAATTTAACGCAACACCAGTGAATAATACCGTGCAGATAAGCTGGCAGACAGCGAACGAAACCAACAGCAAATCCTTTACGGTGCTGCGTTCTGCCGATGGCGTTACTTTCACGTCAGTTGGTTTAGTATCTGCTTTTGGCAATACCAATATTCAGCACCAGTATTCATTTATTGATAACAGTCCGCTGTCAGGCACCAGTTATTATCGTCTTCGCCAGGTAGATAATGATGGTAGCTTTACCGATTCAAAAACAGTAAGTGTAACGCTTAGCGGCGCGTCATTATTTACTTTATATCCTAACCCTGCAGTAAATACAGTGCATATCAATTTCTTATCTACCTCTGCTGCTATGCTGGTAGTGTATGATATGAACGGAAAAGCTCTGATACAGAAAGCGATTAATGCTGGCTCAGGTTCGCAAACCATCAATGTCGGCGCACTTGCTGCAGGCACTTATACGGTAGTGATAAGGCAGGACAAACAACAGCAAAGTATCAAATTCGTGAAGCGTTAGAACACGATTGCCCTTTGAACAATCCAGATGTGAAAAGCCGCCTGTTAAGGCGGCTTTTTTATGTAACGTGATAATGTGTAATTATCTTTTGGGGTAAACAATCTTTAGCTGAGATTAAATTAATCTTAACAGACGATCCTTTTGTTTTAAAAACAGGTATTTCTTTCTTGTAAAGCTCAGGCAAACTCTTCTTCCATTTCATCCACTGTTTTTTCAACCGGGTAAAAAGAAAGCAACCGCTCTATCACTTTTTCCACTACGGCATCGGGGCAGCTTGCGCCGCTGGTGATCAATATTTTTACCGGCCGGGTATCAGGCAGGTAATGGTTCACCAGGCGCTCTTCTTTTGTGCGCCAGTTGCAGTGAATAATCTCGTCTTTCGAGATCAGTTTAATAGCATCGTCAATAAAATAAGTCGGTATCTTTTGCTCACATAGTTCCACCAGGTGAGAGGTATTGCTGCTGTTGTATCCACCCACTACAATAGCGATGTCGGCAGGCGTTTCCAGCATTCCATTTACGGCGCTTTGGTTATCATTGGTGGCATAGCAAAGCGTGTCACGTGTGTCGGCAAAATGTTCATGTATGTTGCTTTCATCGAGCTGGTAGTAAGCTGTCATTACGCTTCGCAAATAATCTGAAATGGCTTGTGTATCGGTAGCCAGTTGTGTGGTTTGATTGACTACGCCAATACGCTGCAAGTCTTTGTTTACATCAAAGCCAGAAGAATATCTTCCTTTGAATTCAATATAAAAATCTTCGTTTCTTTTTTCCTGTGTTATATACCTGGCAAGCTCTACAGTTTCCTTCATGTCGTTTACCACAACGGTAGGTGTGTTCGAAGATGCATGAGAGAAAGTAGCACGGGTTTCTTCATGTTTCGGTTTGCCGTGAACTATAATGCTGTAGCCCTTTTCAGCAATTTGCTCACTACGGTTCCACACCTTTCTTACGAACGGGCAAGTGGTATCATACAGCTCTGTCTGAATACCTTTTTTATTCAGTAAAGTTTGAATTTCAAGCGTAGTTCCAAAGGCAGGAATCAGCACCACATCATCCGATGTAAGCTCCTCAAACGAAGTGATCTGGTTGCCGTATGTGTCTTGCAAAAATGAAATGCCTTGTTGTTTCAGATCTTCGTTTACCTGTGGATTGTGTATCATTTCACTCAACAAAAAAATACGCTTGCCTTTGTTTTCGGCTATTGTTTTAAAGGCAATGTCAATCGCATTTTCTACACCATAACAAAACCCAAAATGCCGGGCAAGATAAATCTGTACAGCACCAAAATTGAGTAGGGTAGGGGTGAAGTCTTTTTTTAACCGGTCGGCTTCTTTGCGCTTGTTTTTTATAGCACTGATTAAAGGACTTCTGTAAATATTCGGAACAACAAATGTTTTCATTCAAAGTAAAAAGTCAAAACAAAAATGTAAAGAAGTGTTGAGAGCTACCTTTCTTTCAACTTGAAATTCATAATGCCTGATCACCAACTCACTTACCAGTTTCCCATATGCTCTTTCACAATGCGCTCGGGATCTTTTGCCTGGTGTATTTGCCAGTCGGGATCATATTTTACAAACCAGCTTAGCCAAAACGTTCTTGAGAGCCGCATAAACACAGGCTGTAAAGCCAGCAGCAAAGCAGAGTTGATACCAAGCCACCAGAAGATGCGGTTATCGTTTAACGAAAAACCAATCAATACCCACCATGCGATGAACGTAGCCACCGAGAAAGCAACCGTCAGCGCATAACTCACATAGCTGGTGCCATAATAAAAGCCCACTTCAAGGTCGGTTGGCTGCCCGCACACCGGGCATTTTTCATTCATTTTTATGTACTCGCTGTGTTTAAAAGCGTAGGCATTATGGCTCTTGAAAAGATAACCTTCGCGACAGCGCGGGCACCTGTTTCCCAACACGCTGATGAGGTAACCCGGCTTACCTTTTTGCTCATTCATACGCCATATATTTTCTATGCAAAAATAGCGAATCGAATGCCAATACCAACGTTAATGCTTTAGCTGAGTACAGCTTCCATGCCTGCGCTGCGCGAGCCTTTAATGAGAAGATAAGCATCGCTAAAGTGCTGTTGCCGAAGCCATTCTTTGGCTTCTTCGGCAGTAGAAAACTGAAGATAAGGATGAGGAAGCTCATCAAAATTTTTACCCACCAAAACCACTTTCGAAAAAGGATGTTGTGAAATCAAATGAATGATTTGCCGGTGTTCTTCCTTGCTCTCTTCGCCTAGTTCTGCCATGCTGCCCAACATCAGTATTTTGTTGCTTGCTTTTATGCCTGCAAAGTTTTCAATTGCTGCCTTCATGCTCGATGGATTGGCATTGTAAGCGTCAAGGATAACATGGTTATTATTCCACATCATTAGTTGCGAGCGACTGTTAGAAGGCGTATAGTTTTCAATGGCTGTTTTTATCTTTTTATCCGGGACCATAAAGTATTTGCCTACGGCAACTGCACAAAGAATATTGGGCAGATTGTAGTTGCCCACCAGTTGTGTTTTTATGGGTGATGAAAAGCCCTTGACAAAAGCAACTTCCACAAAGGCTGTCTCTTCTTTTGCATTGCCAACTACATAGCCGTTGCTGGTACCATACCAATACACTTCCTGAATGCCTGCG
>CAZZZH010000016.1:0-31812 GCA_964658445.1 Ilyomonas sp. | reverse complement strand
AGGCATAATAAACTTATTATACCCGGTTCCCTTTCCGGAATCGCGTTCAATAAGCTTATTATACGCGGTTCCTTAAAAGGAATGATGTGTAATAAGAATAAATGGCAGGATTTTACCCTGAAAATGACATTTTTGCAGTAAAATGAACCTTATTTATCTTGGAAGTTCCGGCTATGAGCCGACGGCAGGGCGACACCCAATTGAAGATCATTGACCCTTTACCGTTCGCTTTCACCCACCGGCGCTTCCTCTACCACATGCCTGCCTTTGCCAAACAGGTAATAAATAGGAATACCGAGCAATACGATGCCCAAACCGGGCAGCGCAGCACTGCTTTGAAAGAGGAGCAGGGAAATGCAGATAACGCCCGCCGCGAGAATATAAAGCCCCGGCAGCACCGGGTAGCCGAATGCTTTGTAAGGGCGCGGAATATCGGGACGCGTGCGGCGCAGGATGAACACGCCCGCAATCGTAAGAATATAAAAGATAAGTACGGTAAAGATTACATAGTTCAGCAGGTCGCCATACCTGCCGCTAAGGCAAAGCAGCGAAGCCCAGAAACACTGTATCCACAAGCCTTTGGAAGGCACCGCATTCTTGTTCAGCGTAGCCACTTGTTTAAAGAACAAGCCATCTTTTGCCATGGTATAATACACGCGCGCGCCGGAAAGAATGAGCCCGTTGTTGCATCCAAAAGTGCTTACCATCAACATAAGGGCAATAATAGTAGTGCCCGTGCTGCCGAAGATGATTTTGGCGGCTTCTACCCCCACGCGATCTTTATCGGCGTGCGCAATGCTTTGCAATGGCATCACCGCGAGATACATAAGATTGGTAGCCGTATAAATAAGCGTAACGATGAGGGTTCCGAGAAACAAACTGAGCCCGATGTTACGCTTTGGATTTTCAATTTCGCCCGCAATAAACGTGACATTGTTCCAGCTGTCGGAAGAGAACAAACTGCCTACCATCGCGCCGGAAAAGGCACCCAGAATGGCAGCGCCGGAATAAGGAATAATGATACCGCCATCGCTC
This sequence comes from Ilyomonas sp., assembly GCA_964658445.1. Classification (GTDB taxonomy): domain Bacteria; phylum Bacteroidota; class Bacteroidia; order Chitinophagales; family Chitinophagaceae; genus Ilyomonas. The sequence goes on along the minus strand of CAZZZH010000016.1, from coordinate 30,777 downwards.
AACTTGCCGAAGGCGAAACCCGTGCTCCAGTTGGCACTCCAAACGGCTTTGCCGGCGGTGATAAAGCCAAAAATGATTAACCCAAACAGCGCCGCCAGCTTGGTTAAGGTAAAAATCGTTTGTATGATTTTGCCTTCCTTCACGCCGCGCGTATTAACCGCCGTAAGAAAAACGATCAGCAGGATAGACGTGATTTGCGCAGCGGTAATGTGCAAAGAACCGAGGTTGAAAAGGATATGATCTTCGCTAAGTGCAGGGAAAATATAAGCCGCAAACTTGCTGAAGGCAACGCCTACGGCAGCAATGGTTCCGGTTTGAATGACGGCAAAAAAACTCCAGCCAAACAGGAAGGCAATGAGCGGGTTATAGGCTTCTTTTAAATACACATATTGCCCACCCGCTTTGGGAAACATGGCGCTCAACTCACCATAACTGAGCGCCGCAATAAGGGTTAAAACGCCCGTAAGAAGCCAGAGCAAAATCAACCAGCCGGCAGAGCCAACCGTGCGCGTCATATCCGCACTGACGAGAAAGATGCCGGAGCCGATCATAGAGCCGGCCACGATCATGGTGGCATCTAACAAACGGAAAGACGGCTTGAACTGTTTAGTGCTTGCGGTGGCTGCCTGCATGTGGTTGTGTTAGGGTTGTAAAGTAAGGAAAAGAGAGCGAATGCAGGATGAACGATGTCAGATGTTAAATGTACCTCTTACATCTGCTTAGGCTTCTGCCAACTCTTGCCTTGCTTCTAACTGCGTTATTACTTCGCTTATGCTTTTCAAAAACCGCTGAGCCGTAAGCACCAGTTCGCTGGCATCGCCGCCATGTAAGGCTATCTGCTCGATGCGCTTGATGTCTTCGTAGATAAATGGCCGGCAAATATTGCCCACGCTGGACTTGAACTTATGGGCTACAGAAGCCACTTTGGGCAAGTCGTTGCACTGGATGTTTTCGGTGAGTTCATCCATAGAAATCTTTGACTGCTGAATGAAAATGCCAATCATTTGCTGAATAAAATCTTCATCGCCCCGGCTGATTTCATTCAGTTGTGTCAGATCGTAAAGTGTCTCTCCTTGTTTCATTTCGATTTCTTTTTTTTCAGGCATCACTTCAAAGGTTTGTGTGCCGCCTTCCAGTTGTTTAATAATAGCTCTGATTAAATCGTCTTCATTAAAGGGCTTCAGTACGTAACTGTTCATGCCGCTTTCCATATATTTTTCATGATCGCCTTTTATAGCATTTGCAGTTAGTGCTATCACCGGCACATTGCTTTTTAGTACTTCTCTTATATAGCGGGTTGCCTGCAAGCCATCCATTACGGGCATTTGTACATCCATCAGCACAATGTCAACGGGTTCTTTGGCAAGTGCATCTATGGCTTCTTTGCCGTTGCGGGCTTCTATCACTATCGAGTTGTAATTCTGAAAAACAACCGTTATTAAAAAGCGGTTCATGTCGTTGTCATCTGCCACCAGTATCTTCTTTCCTTTCAGCATATGCGCTTCAAACGGCATGATCTCGTTGCGATGAATGTCTTCAGCTTTTCCTTCAGGAAATTCTATGGTTACGGCAATGTTGGTACCCACGCCTTTTTTACTTTTTACTTCAATGGTACCTTCCATCATTTCTACCAGTTGCTTGCAGATCTGCATACCCAAGCCGGTGCCGCCATACTTGCGCGTAACCGAGCTGTACTCCTGCTGAAAAGCTTCAAATATTTTCTCTGCAAACTCGGCTTCCATACCAATACCGGTATCACGTACTTCTATGGTTATCGCCTGTATATTATCATGTTCATTTTGCACACTGCAGCGCAGACTGATAGCACCTTTCTCGGTAAACTTCACGGCATTGCTCAACAGGTTTAGCAGTACCTGGTTAATGCGGTAAGGATCGCCCAACTGCACCGGTGCAATACGGGCATCGTAATATTCAATGCTAAGGAGAAGTCCCTTTTCTTCTGCCTTATGCTCTACCACATGAATAGCGCGGTCTATCACGTCTTTTAAACAAAAACCAATTTTCTCTAACGTAAGCTTACCTGCTTCCATTTTCGATAAATCCAGCACGTCGTTTACTACCACCAACAGGTTGTCTGCAGCAGAATGTATAGTTTCTAAAAAGGTGCGCTGGCGCTCTGTTAAAGAAGTTTTTGCCAACTGATGGCTCATGCCGATTATAGCGTTCATCGGTGTTCTTATTTCGTGGCTCATGTTGGCCAAAAACACCTGTTTGCTTTTTGCCGATTCTTCAGCCTGCTTCCTCGCCAGTATCAGGTCGCTCTCCAGTTGTTTCTGTTCTGTAATGTCGAGATGAATGCCTATTGTTCCTACCATCGCTCCTTCATCGTTGTAGCGCGGTGCGCCACTAATAAGCCACCATCTAGGTTCGCCCTTTTTATTCTTTACCGCCATTTCGTAAGCATCTGAATACCCTTTTTTTCTCAGCTTGTTTTTCTCGCTCATTACAAGCTGCGTATCCTTGGTTAAGAACAGGGAAGAGGCTTTGCTTCCTATCAGTTCTTCTTCTGTGTAGCCACACATATTGCAGAAGCACTGGTTTACATAATCAATCACATCATCGTTGTTTACTTCCATCATGCCCAGGTTAATATTGGCGATGATGTTGCGATATTTCTCTTCGCGAAGCTGCACGCTTATTTCCGCTTCTTTTTCACGCGTGATGTTGGTGATGATACCGGTATAAATTAACGTTCCATCGCTTTGCAGGCGCCGGAATGATGAAGCAATATGCAGCCAGATAACGGATTTTCCAGGCAAAATAAAACGTCCTTCAAACTGATAGGGCGTATTATGTTTAAAACTGCTTTTCCTGGCCTCTTTTTCCCGTTTGCGATCGTCGGGATGAATGAAGCTATAAAAGTTTTCAAGCTGTTCTTCCGTAATCCCAATCTTTCGGCCGGTATCGGGACTGATGTAAATAAAGGAAGAATTGTTTTTTCCTCTGTAGTGATACTTATAAAGTACGCCCGGCGTGTTCTCTGCCAGCGAGCGGAATCTCTGCTCACTCTCGCGCAGTGCATGCTCGGTTTCTTTGATTTGCGTAATGTCAGTATGAGTTCCAAAAGTCTTTAGCGGCGAGCCATCTGGCGCTCTTTCGAGCATCACACCACGGTCTAAAATCCAGTGCACTTCGCCATTGTTGTTAATAAGGCGATACTCCTCATTATGCTCGTTTATCTCACCGCTTTTATACCGTGCGTCCAGTCGTTCTACAATGTGTTTATCCTCCGGGTGAATATGGTTCATCCACCATTCGCTTACTTTAATATCATCACCTGCTTTGTAGTCAATCATCTCTATGGCGAGCTTCGAAAAAACAGTTTGGTTTTTTAGGTAATCGTGTTCCCAAACGTTATCACCTATTTTTTCAAACGCTGTGCGAATATCAATGCTCGTTTGAGCAGCTTCCGAAGACGGTGCGCTTACGTGTTCACGGTTTCTTTCGTAGCTATAATACGAGTTATCTATAGCAGAAAGAAAACCTGCTATGCCTGCACAGTTGCGCACTTGTTCCGGCAAATATTCTTCTATCTGCTTTTGCAGCAATGGATGAAAGTTCATAGACAAGTGTTAGGTAAGGTGATGTAATAAAAGCAAAGCCTGTTGCTGCATGATACAACAGCAAACTGGTGCTTATGTTCTATTGTAAAGTGATGATTGGATTCCTGCATAAAGTCGTTATTGATAATGTATAGAAATCGTGCTTGCCATCAGCAAACGGCTATTTCTTTTAGCTGAAGCATCTTGTAAATAGTGCTTCTGCCGATGTCTAATTTATCTGCTACCAGTGGTACATTGTTGTTGTATTTTTTTAAATAAAAGCCAATGATCTCGCTGTTGTGTTCACGCAACGTTTTATCTGTTATAGCCAGCGTTTTGCTATTGCTCTTCCTGGTTCTGTAAGCAATATCATCGGCCCTTATCTCTTTGCCATTACACATCACGCAAGCCAGGTCTATCATAGCTTTTAGCTCTCTTACATTACCCGGGTAATTGTATAGAAGCAATTTATCTTTTGCATCAGACGCTATTTCCAAACCGTTCATTTTATTGTCTTTTGTAAACTCTTCTGCAAAATATTTGGCAAGTACCAATATGTCCGTATCACGCTCGCGCAGCGGCGGTAATTCTATTGGTAAGCCCAGCAGGCGAAAGAACAAATCTTCCCTGAAAATACCTTGCTGCACTTCCTCCTGAAGGTCTTTGTGCGTGGCAACAATCAGCCTTATATCAAGCTTTATTTTTTCGTTGCCACCCACTCTTACAATCTCTCTTTCCTGTAGCACACGCAATATCTTGCTTTGCAGGTTAAAGTCCATTTCGGCTATTTCATCCAGGAAGATAGTTCCACCATTAGCTTCCTCAAACTTGCCTATCTTCCTTCCGGTAGCACCTGTAAAAGCGCCTTTCTCATGACCCATCAGTTCACTCTCCAAAAGGTCTTTGGGTATAGCCGCCATGTTTACTTCGATAAAAGGTTTATTCTTTCTTTCGCTGTTGTAATGAATGGCTTTCGCTACCAGTTCTTTGCCGGTTCCGGTTTCGCCGGTGATAGATACATTGATATTGGTCTTTACTGCTTTTTCCATCAGGCTGAACACTTTATTAATAGAGTGGCTCTGACCTTTGATGATATTGCTGAACGTGTATTTTGAATCGAACGAATACTTAACACCAAGTTCATTTCTGAGGTGTTCAACTTCTTTTCTCAGTTCCTTATTCTCTCTTACTTTCAAGATGGCATTCCACAATATATCGATGGTGTTATTGTCTTTTACAATGTAGTCTGTAGCACCCATTTTCAGCAGCTTTACAGCCACGGAAATTTCTTCCTGACTGCTGATAACAATCACCGGTATGTCTTTGTTAACCTCCTTTATTTTCTCTAACAATTTATCGCCTCTGTACTCGGGCATAGAGAAGTCTATAGTAATTAAATCCGGCTTTTTGTGAAGGTTGGCAAGCACATCTTTACCACTGGCAAAACACGTTACCTGATAGTCAGAATTAAGTGAAAGATGGTACTCAAGAATCTTGCTGTACCAGTTGTCATCTTCAACAACAAAAATTTGAAACGGCTGCATGACATTGAACATTGAGGTTTGTAAATAGAAAATTCAGTTCTAATTATACTGCTTTTATCGTTGCTAAAATATAAGTTGAGTAAAGATAAGTTTGAATAAAGGATAGGTTTATCAACCTTAAAATAATTTAATCTGCAAGCCTGTTTTCTTATCTTTTTTTAATATCGCAGAATTAGAGAATGTGAGTGACTAAAATGTGAAATGATGTTCACTCTTAATTTGCTGAAAGCATTGGTGGGAAAGTGTTTCAGCTTGTCTGATGATGTATTCTGAACGCTTATAAGTAAGTGGCTTATGCTATGTTTTTAACAATTTCAAAGTGGCGAGATTATAAGTCGATTAAAATGTGCTTAAACAGTATTTTGAATCATTTATGCATTCTATTTTTGTCGTGTTAATCCAATATTTTTTAATCCAGTATTAAAGGAATTCAAATGAATCAAAAGTCAGTAAACGAACATCACGTTTTTATCATTGAAGATGATTTGTACATGCAAAGCGTATTGAACCATTGTTTTTCTAAAAACTATTCAGTGTCTATGTTCAACAATGGAATGGCGGCTATGGCAGCTATGCAAAGCGGTATAGTGCCGGAGATTATTATTACAGATTTAAACACGCCTTTTCTTAACGGTCTGGAACTAATCAGGCAGGTAAAGGCAAGCGGATTTTTTAGTGCGGTACCTATTATTATTCTTACGGGCGATCATTCTTCTGAGACCAGGATTAAGTGTTTATCGGAAGGCGCAGATGATTATGTATTGAAACCATTTAACCCAAAGGAACTGGAGATAAGAGTAAACATTGTTTTAAAAAGATCGAGCAGCCAATATTCATTGATGCACGCATAAACCAAACACTACGAGTATGTTTTCTTCAACAAAAATCATTGCAGTTGTTCACCGAAACGAAAGGTTGCATTACACCCTTAACGAGTGTAACATACCTGGTCATGACGTAATGGTTTTTAAAAGCGGGCAAGAGCTGTGCACAAAATGGAAAGGCGAATCATTAGATATTTCTCTTGTCATTTCGTGCAGCGATATTACGGATTCATCGGGCATTGCTTTGTTTGAAAGTTTGAAGGAAAAGCAGTACCCCGACGTACCTTTTATTATCTGTGCCCCCGGTGTTACCGGGCAACTGAAGAAGCTGGCTTTGCGTGCTGGTGTGGCAGATGTGTTTGGCAGTGTGCCATCAAAAAATGATCTCGCTATCCGGCTTTGTTTTCTTATTGAAAACTGGAGTTTACTTAAACAAAAAACTGCTGCTGTTGAGTTCAAGCGCTATCGTACGCCTTTAGTAAAACGCATCTTCGACGTTACGTTTGCCGGAGCTGCTTTACTTCTATTATCACCTTTGTTTCTTTTGATTGCGTTGCTGCTAAAGCTCGAATCGAAAGGACCTGTGTTTTATTATGCATTGCGTGTTGGTACTGGCTATCGCCTCTTTAAGTTTTATAAGTTCAGGTCAATGTATGTAAATGCAGACCAGAAGCTAAAAGATCTAAAGCATCTGAACCAATACAACAATAGTAACCCGGAAACAAAGACAGAATTGCCTGTGGCGGGCAGCAACATCACACTTTGTAAAGATTGCGCAGCGGCTGGAAGCCAATGCCAGAGCCTGATTTACGCAGATAAGATCCAGTGGTGCGAAAAGGAATATATGAACCACAAAAAGAATTCAGGCGAGTCGGCTTTTATTAAAATCAAGAACGATCCGCGCATTACAAAAGTGGGCAACTTCATCCGCAACTTAAGCATTGATGAGCTGCCGCAATTATGGAATGTAATCATCGGCGATATGAGTATTGTAGGCAACCGCCCGTTGCCACTATATGAAGCCGAACGCCTTACTACGGATGAGTATGTGTTACGTTTTCTTGCCCCTGCAGGCATCACCGGTTTATGGCAGGTAGAGAAGAGAGGTAAAGGTGAAATGTCGGAAGAGGAAAGATTGATGCTGGACAATGTGTATGCAAAAGACCACAGTTTTATAAAAGATATGAAACTCATTTTTAAAACGGTGCCGGCATTATTTCAAAAAGAAAATGTATAAATACCATAACTATGAAAGCAAATCCAGTTTATGCTTGCCTGGTGGCAATGCTGCTAAGCTACGGCAGTTACGCACAAGTAAGAGAAGTAAAGAATGTTGATTCGGTTCAGTTAGATGAAAGTAAAGATCTGCAGCAGCAACTGATACCGCTGGATAGTATCATTGATATTGCCTTGAAGAATTCACCATCAGTTAAATTTCAACAGGATGTAGTGGATGCATCTAAATATCAGATAGAATACATTAAAAGAGAATGGACAAATGATGTAGCTGCTTATGCCAATTTTGCAAACGGTAACCAGCTTCTTGTATCTCAGGATAACCAAACTCCAACTTCTGTTACCAGCTCAAGCCTTTCCAATTCTTATCGGGCCGGCGTTCAGCTAACAGTGCCTTTATACAACTTCACGGGACACAAATCGAGAGTCAATATTTATAAGGCAGAGTTGCAATCCAGTATTGATAAAAGAGATGCTGTAAAGCAGGATCTTGTTCGATACCTCATACAAATTTATTACGATTTGCTTTATTCCCGCAACTTGGTAACCATTCGCAGCGATGCCAAACAGGCAGGTATAAATCAATACCATGTTGCCGAACAGGAATTCAGGGATGGTGTTATAGCCGCCTCTGAATTGTCGCGATTAAAAACAATCGAAGCCAATGCAAGAGTTGATTATGAAGAAGCCAAAAGGCAATTCTCTACTAACTATTACCAGTTCCTGAACCTTGTTGGCGTACCTGTTGAAAAATTAATGCAGAAGAGATGAAACTAACCTATTATATACGGCTGCTAATGCGCAAAGCACTGTGGGTAATTCTATTGCCAATACTGTGCACAGCTACTGTTTATTGGCTTACACGCAATATGCCCCATGAATATACCAGTTCTACCACTTTATATACCGGTGTTGCCAGTGGCTATTCTATTACAAATGATGGTGACCAGCGTATAGACTACTTCGCAGTAAACAATGCTTTTGACAACTTAATGGCAACTGCTAAATCAAGAGAAACACTGGAAGAAATATCGCTTCGTTTACTTGCCGAACATCTTCTGTTACGTAAGCCTGATTATAAAGTATTGGGCTGGCAAGGCTTTGAAAATTTAGAGAAAATAGCGGGCAGTAAACTAATGAAGACTGCACAGCAGTTGCAGGATACACAGCGCGTCTATGATTACCTGAAAGCTATTTATACATCAAAAGCTGATAACCCGATTGCCCGCATACTCGATGGTACAGGTTCTTTCTACAGCATTGATGCTATCCGTTCTTCCATCATAGTATCGCGCATCAATACCAGTGATATGATACAGATGGTTTGTACCTGTTCTGATCCGGCTGTTTGTATGCGGATACTGGAATTGCATTCCGAAATATTTATCGGTAAATACAAGGGCCTTAAAGCTGATCAGACAAACTCGGCAGTGAATTATTTTGAAGGTAAACTGAAGGAAGTAAAAGCAAGACTGCAAGCTTCAGAAGATGATCTGAAAGTATTTGGACAAAAGAACCAGGTTATTAATTATTATGAGCAAACGAAATCACTTTCGCTTGCAAAGGAAGACTTGGATAAAGACATCTTCAGGACAAAAATGGATATGGATGCCAGCCAACAGGCATTGAATTTAGTAGAAAGCAAACTAAACTCACGGGAGAAACAAATTACCAACAGTACAAATCTGATGAGGTTACGTCAAAATTTGGGTGCTGTAAATGCAGATATCGAAGTGGCAACTGTTTATTCAAACACACAGAAAGCAGCAGAGCTTAACGAGAAAAGAAAATTGATAGAAGATTCTATCAAACATGAAACGTCTAATTACAACACGCTTAGTTATAGTATAGAAACGGTGCCAAGAACAGAATTAATCAATCAATGGGTGGATTATGCTATTAAATTTGATAAAGACAAAGCAAGCTTTGCTGCGCTTAATAATCAGAATGCCAATTACCTGAAAGAGTATAATGAATTTGCTCCTTTAGGCTCTACCTTAAAAAGCCTCGATAGGCAGGCAGATATCAATGAGCAAGAGTTTCTTTCTATTCTTCATGGATTAAACTTAGCTAAGCTCAGGCAAAACAGTCTTGAACTCAGTTCTAATATTGTTGTGATAGATAGTCCTTATTTTCCTTTAGAAGCTGAAGCCTCCAAAAGAGCAATCCTCGTCATCTCTGCTTTCTTAGTTGGTTTTATTGTTGTGGCTTCTGTTGTAATTGGCAAAGACACATTAGATTCTTCAATGCGTACCCCTGAAAGAGCAAAGAAAATAATTGGTCTCCCATTGGGTGGTGTTGCCTTGGCAGAAGATGCAAAAAAAGGAGGCTTAGTGTATAAACAATCATTAGCTACGGTGCTTACTGAACAATTGGTCAATACTATTCTTCCTGCAGCTACTACGGCGATTGGTGATAAAGGCAAAGCTCAAATTTCGTTTATTACCACAAGAGCCGACATGTATAGAAGCAAAGACATTAAAATACTGCATAAGCAACTTAGTCTTCTCTACAATGATGCATTCTGGGTTGTTCCTGATAGCCATGCAGAAGTGTTCTCGTCTGCTCTGCCTCCAGATTCGTTTGCAGTTTATACACCTGGTACCGGGCAACTGAATTGTAAAAGTGTAGATGAACTGGTAAATAAAGATTTGTCGTCTCACTGGCTTGTTCTATATGTGTCGCCTGTGGTTTCTAAACACGCGCTTCCTAAGTTTATTGTAAAGTCGTCAGCCGCCAATTTGCTGGTCTTTGATGCCGGTGCTACCTGGCATCCAGCCGACAAAGAATTTTTGACTAAAACAAGAGATATTGATCGCAGTATACCTTTTTATACATGGCTGATAAATACATCAGATGTAAATGTGGACAGCATAGTAGGTGAGATACCAAAGAAGAGAAGTTGGCTACGCAAAAAGATTAAAAAAACAGTAACTCTTAACCTGCAGTAATATGAAATTGCCTAACACACCGGAACATATTGTATGCCTTGCGCTGCCTGCCTGGGAAGCCGATTATCTGCGCTCTACTGTAGAGCTGATGAAGTGTTTATCTAACGATAATCTGGTACTGTATGTTGACTATGCATATACGTTATCTGATTGCATTAAAGCGATTCGCGGCAATACAAAAATAGAATGGAAGCGTGTGCTCGGCATTCAAAAACGGCTGCGAAAAATAAGTGGTGATACAAATAAAGGTTTATATCTTTTATCGCTGCCACCGGTATTCCCGTCTTTTATTTTTTCTTCCTACCGATGGTTCACCATTGTTAATAAAATCAACGCTGCTTTTACTGGTTATTTCATCAATAGAGCAATAAAGAAGCTAAAGATGAAAGACGTTGTTAGTGTCAACTCGTTTCAGCCTTTTCTTGGCTTGTGGTGGAAGATAAAAAATATAAGTCTGAATATTTATTACTGCTATGACGACTTCATTAATGTACCTTATTTCAAAGGCTTTGCAGAAAAAGCAGAATACGATTTTATCAGCCAGACAGACCTCTTGATTGTTACTTCCGATGAATTGAAAAAGAGAAAACAACAGAACAATATACCTGTAGAAGTCGTGTACAATGGGGTTCATTTTACATCGTTTAACCAGTATAAAAGAACAATAGATGATGCTGCCGGAAAGCGTAAGACCATTGGTTATACAGGAAGTATAGACAATCGTATTGATATAGATTTATTAGAGCCGGTAATTAAGAATATGCCCGGGGTAAATTTCTCTTTTGCGGGAAAAGTTTTTGATCAAAGTGTGTACAACCGCCTGTCGGTTTACAGCAATGTAACTTTTATGCCGCCGGTTGCAACGGATGAGGTTCCAAAACTGATGAGCGATATGCAGCTTGGCATTATACCCTACAAATTAAATTCGTTGACGGCGGCTATTTATCCGCTGAAAGCGAATGAATATCTCGCTATGGGTTTGCCAGTCGTCATGACGCCTTTTGCTTCTATTGGCGAAGCAGATAAAGTGATTTACCGCGCTTCAAACAGCCATGATTTTAAAGAAAGTATTTGCGAAGCCCTCGAGCAAAACAATGCAGGCTTGCAGGAAGAGCGAATAAGCATTGCAAAGAAAGCTGACTGGAATACAAGAGCACAGCAGCTATTGAGTATTATCAAAACATACAAAGCTCAAAAGAAGCAACCAATACTTAACTAATACTAATAAAGGGAATCCATATCATGCTTAAAAAATTATTATACAGCAATACATCCTGGTCGCTTCTTTCCAATGGAGCAATTGCTTTGTTGGGTTTCATAAACCTGGCTTTTGTTGCCCGCCAGTTTTCGCAAAACGATGCCGGCAAATGGTTTATGCTGCTTACTGTTTACACGTTGCTCGAAATGTTGCGCAGTGGCTGGGTGCAAACCCCTTTTGTCCGTTATTCTGTAATGGCTAAAGATGAGCAGGAACGCAGCCGGTTAACCGCTGCTGCCTGGCAACTATTACTGGGCTTTACGCTTGTCTTTTCAGTAGTTACTACCATGGCTTTTTTCTTTATCCATCACGATGCAGCAACAGCTTATCCGCTGGCTGCTAAGCTAACTGTTATCTGGTTGTTTGGCGCCCTGCCTTACCAGATGGTTCAATGGCAATTGCAGGCAAAAAGTTTGTTCAAAAAGCTGGCTATTATCAGGCTTATTTTTCCTCTTTCCTTTATGGCGATTCTAATGTTGCAGATAAAGCTGAAGCTAAGTATTGAGACCATTGCTTTATTGTATGCATTGCTTCAGTTGGTAGCAGGGTTAGTTGGCTTTTTTACGGGTTGGCTTCGCCTCGGTAATTGGAAAGCTGATGTAAAAGAAGAGCGTAAACAATTATCCGGCTTTGGTAAATTCAGTATGCTTACCATGGTCACTGCCAGTCTCCTTCGCAGCTCGGACCAGTTTATTATTGCTTCCTTCTTGGGTCCTGCTGCTGTAGCTGTGTATGCGGTTCCGCAAAAGCTGATTGAAGCTATTGAAATACCGGTGCGTTCTTTCGCATCGGTAGGTGTTCCTAATGTTACTTCGTTATGGCAAAAGGGACAGGTGCAGCAGGTAAGAAAATTCTTTTACAACCAGTGCGGTATGCTTACTACCATGATAGTTCCCTTGCTGCTGGTTCTTCTCTTGTTTCCTTCTTTTATAGTGGGTTTATTAGGCGGAGGCAAATACCATCAGTCGTCGCTGGTGCTGCAGATATTTTGCCTGTATGCAGTGATGATACCTTTAGACCGCTTTTGCGGTGTGCTGCTCGATGCCAGTAGCCGGCCGCATAAGAATACGGTTAAGGTTATTTTAATGCTGCTGGTAAATATTGCAGGCGACTTAATTAGCGTTTATAGTGGTTGGGGCATCTATGGAGTGGCAGCTTGTTCAACAGTAACTTTTTTATTTGGTATCGTTATCGGCTGGATACAGTTAAAAGACATACTGCTGGGCTTTTCTGCTAACTTATTGTGGAAAGAAGGCGTGCTCAATTCATATCAAACTATAATCAACAAACCATCGCCATTATAAATGACAACGGTAAGAACGATATATCATTTCTGGCTTACACAACTGCTGCTGATAACGGTAGTTGCTGTTGCGCTGGGGTATGTGATTGCCGTTACCGACATTGCCGGTGCTGGTGCCATCATAGCGTTGCCTATCGGCATCACTTATGTTGCTCTGTTATCAAAAAATCCGCGTCTCGGTTTATACACTGTAATGCACATTGGTTTTACATCCAATGGTATCACTCGCTATTCAGATGCACCACTGGGTTTGTCTATCGATATTGTGTTGTTACTGACATTGATCGTCGTTCTAAGCAAGCTTCCAAAAAGGAATTATACTTATCTCAAAAATCCATTTGTTTACAGTATAGCTATCTGGACACTCTTTACCATTTTAGAAGTAGCGAACCCGGAGTCCCGAAGTGCGGCTGCATGGTTCTATGCCGTAAGAGGGGCTTCTCTGTATATGATACAGATTGTTATTCTTACCATCCTGGTGTTAAATGACCGCAAAGGGCTGATGAGCTTTTTAAAGATATGGATTATCTGGTCGGTGTTTGCAGCACTGTGGGCTATGAAGCAAACCTACATTGGATTAAACAGCGCCGAGCAGGCATGGATGGCAGCCGGTGCTTACAAAACGCACATGCTATTTGGTAAACTGCGCGCTTTTTCTTTTTATTCAGATGCCGGCCAATTTGGTGCAGCCATGGGGCATATTCTTTTGGTATGCATCATACTTGCTTTAGGTCCCATCTCCCGTAATCAAAAAATAATGTACTTATCACTAAGCGCTTTATTCTTTTGGGCAATGGCTATATCGGGTACACGGGGTGCTATGTTCGTGCCCTTATCTGGTATCATGGTGTATTTGTTTTTAAGTAAAAATTTCAAAGTCCTTTCTGTTGGCATAATCACAGTCGGTATTTTATTCTGTTTGATAAAATTCACTTCGATCGGGCAGGGCAACTATCAGATAGCCAGGATGCGAAGCGGGTTTGACCCTAACGATCCTTCCTTGCAGGTACGGCTTCAGAACCAGGCGAAGCTGGCCGTGTACCTCGCTTCCCGACCGTTTGGTGGTGGTGTGGGTTCGGCAGGTTACTGGGGGCTTCGCTTTTCTCCAAATACACTTTTGGCTCAAACCCCAACTGATAGCTGGTTTGTAAAGATCTGGGCAGAAACAGGCATTGTCGGTCTTTGCCTTCACATTGCTGTTTTGCTAACCTGCATAGCAACAGGCGTTATTTTAGTTTTTAAAATGAAAAACGATCTTGAGTTGCGGCAAATAGCAGCAGCACTCATATCGGGCTTTGTAGGTATTACCGTGGCCAGTTATGGTAATCAGATCATCGGGCAAACACCTTCCAGCGTGTTGTGCTTTATGAGTCTTGGCTTTATATGGCTGGCTTATCGCTGGGATAAAAAAGCAAAACCAAAACTCAATCAAATACTAGATTACAATGAATATTAATCCAATATCTCCGCTAGTCTCTATTATCACCGTAAACTACAATACGGCAGAGGTAACGCTGCAACTGTTGAAGTCTTTACAGAATATCACCTATCAGAATGTGGAAGTGATTGTAGTGGATAATGCTTCTACAAAAGATGCATCGTTTATCAAACATGAATATCCTAACATTACTTTTATTCAAAATGGTGTGAATGAAGGGTTTGCTGGTGGTAACAATAGAGGTATTGAAAAAGCAAAAGGAGAGATTATTTTCTTACTGAACAACGATACGGAAGTTGAGTCTTCTTTTATTGAACCGGTTGTACAGTTGTTTAATGAAGATTCATCTATTGGTATCATTAGTTCAAAATTGATTTATTACAATTCAGACAAGACCATTCAATACGCTGGCGCTGCTGCTTTACACCCGCTTACTGCCCGCAACAAAGCGGTAGGCAAAGGTGAGCAGGATAAGGGTCAATACAACATTGCTACGCCAACCAGCCTGGCACATGGTGCAGCAATGGCAATTCATAGAAAAGTATTTGACACCATCGGTTTATTGCCGGAAATGTATTTTCTATACTATGAGGAGCTTGACTTTAGCGAACATGCAAAAAGAGCAGGCTTTACAATCTGGGTGCAGCCGCAGTCGGTTGTGTTTCACAAAGAGAGTATGAGTGTGGGTAAAATGAGTGAACTAAAAGTGTATTATATGAATCGCAACCGGCTGCTGTTTATACGCCGGAATATGTTTGGTATCAAAGGCATCATCAGTCGTTTATTCTTTATACTGATATCTGTTCCCACAGGTATTATCAGATATATAATTAGAGGTAAATGGAATTTCGCTGGAAAAATTTGTCAGGGCTTACTCTGGAATCTTAAATATTAATCCAATTCAATTCGATATTATGAGCTATCTCAATCAGGTCATTTATTACACAACACTTGTTGTGTTTATTGTTCTTGCCTTACAAAGCCTTTATTTGTTTCTGTTTGCAACAGCGGGCAGGTTTGTATCTCCCAAAAAATATAAACAGGCAAACCGATTGGGTCGCTTTGTTATTTATATTCCCTCCTACAAGGAAGACGCAGTAATTGTAGATACAGCAAAAGCGGCTTTAGCCATCAATTATCCGGGTGATAAAAAGCACGTAGTTGTAATTGCCGATTCGTTGCAGCCTGCCACCATAGTAGCATTGAGACAATTGCCCATACAAGTAGTGGAAGTTTCTTTTGAAAAAAGCACAAAAGCCAAAGCCTTAAATGCAGCTCTGCAGCAAACAGAAGAAGGGTTTGATTATGCATTGGTGCTTGATGCTGATAATGTTTGCGCCAAAGGATTTTTATACCGGATGAATGAAGTATTACAGACCGGCTTTAAGGTAGTGCAGGGGCAACGGGTAGCTAAGAATACCAATACCGAATTTGCTGTGTTGGACGCCATCAGCGAAGGCATCAATAATCATATCCTTCGCAAGGGG
This sequence comes from Ilyomonas sp., assembly GCA_964658445.1. GTDB lineage: Bacteria > Bacteroidota > Bacteroidia > Chitinophagales > Chitinophagaceae > Ilyomonas. Next base: position 15,173 of record CAZZZH010000016.1, on the reverse strand, counting down.
CACCGGGCGTTGGGCTTATCGGCTGCCATTATTGGTTCGGGTATGGCATTCGATTATACATTGTTCAAAGCCATCATGCCGAAAGTAACGGCGGTGGGAGGCTTTGACAAAGAACTGGAATTACGCCTGCTGCGCGCAAGAATACATTTTGGCTACGCCGAAAAAGCGGTGGTGTATGATGAGAAAGTAACTCAGAAATCTACTTTCGAAAACCAGCGCCGTCGCTGGCTATCTGCCCAGTTTCATTACATGCGCCGTTATCTTCTCGATGGTTTTGTACAGTTGTTCAAAGGCAACGTTGACTTCTTTAATAAAGCCTTTCAAACCGTATTGTTGCCTCGTATATTGATGCTCGGTTTCACTACGATAACGGCTTTTTTATCGTTGTTGCCAGGCGCTGCTTTACCTCCGGTTTATTGGTTTGCTTTAATGGGGCTTACTTATGCAGCTATCCTTATTTCGGTGCCCAGTAAATACATAAACGGCGGGCTTATAAAAGCGCTGTTGTTGGTTCCGGTTGCTTTCTTTAGCATGGCTAAACTGCTGTTTAAATTAAAGGGCGCAAATACCACTTTCCTTCATACGCCGCATGGCGATATAAACACTCAAAAGGCATGAGAATCGCCATCGAAGCGCAACGTTTGTTCCGCTCACGTAAGTACGGGATGGATGTTGTTGCGTATGAGTTATTGCGCCGGTTGCCGGTGGCAGAAGACAGGCACGAGTATCATGTACTGGTGAAAAAAAATTCCGATAAATGTATTGCCCAAACGAGGTCTAGAATTATACATACTATGCAGTATGCACCTTATCCGTTGTGGGAGCAGGCGTTGGTGCCGCAATATTGCAACAAAGTGAAAGCCGATATTTTGCATTGCACTGCCAGCACGGCGCCCATGCATCTGAAACAGCCTTTGCTACTCACTTTACATGATCTTATTTTTTCAGAACAATCGTATACAAAAGCCAACTGGTATCAGTTTTTAGGAAATGCCTATCGCAACATGATTGTTCCTTCCATCGCCAGAAAGGCAACATGCGTGATTACAGTATCGGAATATCAGAAGAAGATTATTTCAGAAAAACTATCCATTTCGTCTGATAAAATAAAAGTGATTTACAATGGCGTGGATGAGCGCTTTTTTATAAAATATTCCGAAAGCGAAATAGTCGCAGCACTCAATAAATACAAGCTATCGCAAGGCTTTATATTCTTTCTGGCAAACACAGATCCGCGCAAAAACACAGCGGGTGTTTTGCAGGCTTACAATCTATTAAAAAAACAATACAATTCGGCGCCAAGACTTGTCATTAAAGGCTTGACAAGAGAACAATTGCGACAGCACCTGGAGTGTGAAAAAGCAGAACATCTCAGCAAGTATATTGACCTTGTTAGCTATTTCGATTATAACGATTTGCCGCTTGTTTACCAAGGCGCTTCTATGCTTTGGTTTCCCTCTTTCAGCGAAGGCTTCGGGCTGCCCATTGTAGAGGCAATGGCTGGTGGTGTACCGGTGGTTACTTCAGGTGTATCGTGTATGCCGGAGATAGCAGGAGATGCGGCTTTGTTTATTGACCCTCATCAGCCGAAAGCTATTACTGATGCGGCTTTGAGGATATTAACCGATATAACTGTTGCTAATAGCTTATCTGAAAAGGGTAAAGAAAGAGCGAGGCTTTTTACCTGGGATAATTCGGTAAAGCAGTTGGTGCAGGTGTATGATAAAATAGAACAAACCTTGTAGTTTGGCTCCTCGCAAAACGCTTAGATAAAAATCATTGGCTTTGGTAGATATTATGGAAAAAGCATTCATACTATAAATAAATATTCACTGTCAACATCCAATATCATGTATTTACTTACTGTTCTCTTCTGGATTTCTTTCTTTGTTGTGTTTTATGCCTTTATTGGCTATGGTATTGTCATTACTTTTTTGGCTAAAATAAAAGGTAAACCAAGCGTGGCTGAGCCAAAAGAATGGATGCCTGTAACATTGGTCATACCTTGCTATAACGAAGCTGAAATATTACCCCAAAAAATACAAAATTGCTTTGCCTTAGACTATCCAAAAGACAAGCTACAACTGATGTTTATTACCGATGGCTCTACCGATAATTCAACTCAGGTCATCAGTCAATACAACGACATTACACTTCTTCACACACCCGTTCGGGGCGGCAAAAGTGCGGCAGAAAACAGGGCGATGCAACATGTGACTACGCCGGTGGTCATCTTCACCGATGCGAATACGGAACTGAATGAACAAGCGGTAAAAAACATTGTTCGCCACTTTACTGACGAAAAAGTAGGTTGTGTATCGGGCGAAAAAAGAGTAATGAGTAGCAAGGATGATGGTGCCAGCGCTACCGAAGGGTTGTACTGGAAGTACGAATCTTTTTTAAAGAAAATGGATTCTGATTGGTACACGGCTGTTGGCGCTGCCGGCGAGCTCGTTGCGTTCAGAACATCGCTGTATGAAGCAATGCCGCACGATACCATCTTAGACGATTTTGTACAGAGTATGCAGATTGCTTCTAAAGGTTACAAGATTGTTTATGAACCTGAAGCTTACGCTATGGAAGATCCATCAGCCAACATTAAAGAAGAGATGAAACGGAAGGTGCGCATTTGCGCCGGCGGCTGGCAAAGCATTGCACGTTTGCAGTCGCGGATCAGCTTTAGAAACGACGCCAGGCTTGCCTTTCAGTATTATTCTCATCGTGTTCTCCGCTGGACGGTTACACCTTTCATTATGATCCTGATGTTCATTGCTTCGGGCTTATTAAGTATGCAAAACAATGCCTTTCAGCAAAGCATTTTCGGCTTGCAAGCTTTGTTTTATGCAAGTGCTTTTACAGGCTACATGGCCGAAACAAGAAATGTCAGGATAAAACTATTGTACGTGCCGTTTTATTTCTGTATGATGAACTGGTGCGTGATAGCCGGATTGAAACGGTATCTGAAAAAGCAACAATCTGGCATGTGGGAAAAAGCGGTTCGTAAAACAATTACTCAATAAAAATAGTAGCCATTATGAACATAGCAGCAACTATAAAAGGCGATGCACGACTGAAGCAGTTGATACATTCCATGCTGATTACAAATGCCAGACCTCGCCGCTGGGTTCGAATGTTTGTTACGCCTTTTACCAGTGGCAGAGGCAAAGGTGCCGTGATAAGAAAACGAGTCAGGCTGGATGTGCTTCCCTTTAAAAAGTTTTATCTCGGCGCGCACTCAACCATTGAGGACTTCTGTACAATAAATAATGGTGTTGGCGATGTGGTGATTGGTAATGATTCGCGGGTTGGTATCGGCAGTGTGGTGATTGGTCCCGTGAGTATTGGTAACCAGGTAATCATTGCGCAGAACATTGTAATGAGTGGTCTGAACCATACTTACACCGATGTGGATGTTCCCATTCGTTTACAAAAAGTAACTACTGCTCCGATAGTAATTGAAGATGAAGTATGGATTGGCGCAAATGCAGTGATTACGGCTGGTGTAACCATTGGTAAACACAGCGTAGTGGCTGCCGGAAGTGTGGTTACCAAAGACGTTCCACCGTATAGTGTTGTTGCAGGTACACCTGCAAAAGTGTTGAAACAATATGATTGGAATAAGAAGGAGTGGGTAAAAGTGTAATGCAGTTACTTACCTTTTTCTCTATCATCATTAATGAAAGCAATTTCTTAATAATGATTTTATCAATGAACAAACTTGTATAACCACGAAAATATTGATTTACACACATTATCTTTTGTTATTAGTCAATGGTTAATTCATTGGTTGAATGCAATGGTAAATAAGCAGAATCCAAATTAAAACATCCGATTATCATGAAGAATAAACAACTGATACCTAGCTTGAATGGATTGCGTGCCATCAGCATTATTATGGTTATTTTTTATCATTTCCGCTCCAGTAAGTTTATCATTTTCAAAAGTCAATGGGCTAATCAATTGGCTTCTATTTTTATAAACGGCGAACTGGGTGTAAATATTTTTTTTATCATTAGCGGCTATCTGATTACTACGCTGCTGATCAAAGAAAAAAATAAGACCGGATCTATATCGTTAAAGGATTTTTATGTAAGAAGAACCTTGAGAATTTTTCCTGCTTATTACACTCTTCTGTTAGTGTATTTCATTTTACAGAGCTTTCATTATTTTACACTCACAACCACTGATTGGTTGTCTGTTGTTTTGTATAGCAAACAATTTTTTAATTCGCCGCTGCATGAAATTGGGCATCTGTGGTCACTGTCTGTAGAAGAGGTTTTTTATTTGGTGTATCCTTTTTTATTTATCCGTTTTCACAAGCACATTAAAACTGTAGTTCTTTTATTAATTCCCGTGTTTGTGTTAGCCAGGTTTCATTACTACAACTTTCCATTACCTCTATTGAAAAATACCATTTTTACCTCCGGCGATTCGCTGCTGATTGGTTGCCTGTTTGCTTTGGAAAATGAAAGAATTAAAAATTTTATTGTAAAGCACAGCCGTTTATCGTTGCTGGCTTTGCCGTTGATACTCTTATCGGTTGTTGTATACCTGTATATTTTTTCTGTATTTTTTCATTCTTCCAATGCCAGCCTCATGCGCTTTTCATTTCTGCCCAATTTGGTTTATGCCTTATTTGGAAATGTAGGTTTGATTACTAATTTTCTTGTGGCTTATGTTATTTTAATGTCGATTTACCTTCGCAATATGTGGTTTGCTTTTCTGAATACTTCTTTATTAAACTATATCGGTTTATTGTCATACAGTATTTATCTGTGGCAGCAACTGTTTACTGCTGATAGAAGTTATTTGCATCAGCTAGGCATACCGGTTATATTGCTAATTATTTCTGTGCTTGCATTTGCATCTTATTATCTTATTGAAAAACCTTTTTTAAATTTACGGGACAAGCTAAGAAAAAAGAAAGAGCCAACAGAGGCAATACCAAGAGCCGCATTATCTTGATGGGGAATTGAAATGGGTTTTCTTTGTATCAATTCTTTTTATGTATTGTAAAATTAATTGAAGCCAATTAATTTTGTTTAGAAACGCGGTTGTTACTGTTAAGCTGGATTGATTTATGTACACTATCAACAATTGATTATTATGAAGCTATTGTTTATAACTGCTTTCTTTTTCCTATGCATCCACAATGTTTTTGCTGCCGGCGGCGACACCATTCATTTACAGCGAGCCTCTAATAACGCTATCTATGTAGCAGATGCAAGCAAGACGATACCGCCTGGTTCAGTAGTTCAGTTTGAAGGTAACTATTTATTTGTAAAAGTTCTCAATGTAAAGGGAACGGCAGATAGTCCTGTTGTATTTATCAATAAAGGTTTAGTGCGCATCGGCGGGTTTACAGCTTATACGCTTCAAATACAAGGTCAGCATTTTATTATAAATGGCAGTGGAGACCCCAATTATAAATATGGCTTTCTCCTTAACTCCGATACGACAGTATCAGGCACTGTGTTTGGCTATAATGCAGATAACTCTACCGACTTCGAGGTACATAACATTGAATGCATGAACTCTGCGCAGGGAATTGTACAAAACCCGCGGTATGGTATACCCATGAATAATGTGTTCTATCACCATATCTATATCCACGATTTGCGAAATCCAACAGTCGATGCACCAGGCAGGGGTGAAGGATTTTATCTTGGTAGCACGGCCGATACTACACCTTATAACGCTACTTACCGGTTCCACAACTGTCGCATAGAAGACTGCTATTTGGAAAATCTCTGCGGCGATGGTATCCAGATTGGTACCGGAGAATTTGTGGTGCGGCGGGATACTGTTGTCAATTGGGGCACAGCACATGTGGTTCAGCAGAATAATGGTGTACAAGTAGGCGGAGGAGGTTCTGCTGTCATGGATAGTCTTGTACTCATGAATGGCCAGGGTATCGGAATGATTATCTTAGGTGTAGACAGTGTGATACTTACCAACAGCTCTATATCCAATACCTATCTGCAGGGATCGCAAAATCAGGATGTTATTTATATAAATGGCAAAGGCCCCGTGCCGCTGAATGTGCGTTTTCAAAACAACTTTATTACTTCCTGTACTGGCCGCTATGGCATTAACAATGCAACGCCCAGCACCAATACCAACGGCTCCTTGTTTATCGACAATTTTATTACTGGTACGTATACCAATAGGCCATATGGCATTCAGCCAAAAGACAAATGGATTATAACTTATACACCTGTGGCTTACAATGCAGGATATGAAAAGAAATAGTATCTCTTTTGTTATGTGGAGGAGTATTGCCAGTTGATGCCGCATTAGACTCAAGAACTTGTTTATAGCTGAAGACAATTTGTTTGAAAATCGGATAAGTTACTGCTAAACTCTTTGTTCAGTTCATGTATTTATAGCTTCAAGCCGTACTCCGAACGTTTAAAGAAGTAGTGGAAAGAAAATACTTTGAATAGTACTCTTTTCTGCTGCTTCCAGAATCAGTTAGCCTTGTTGCAAATAGTTGCTATAACCACTTGCTATCAATAATAAATCTCCAAAGGTTTTCTTTGATGTACTGAAAATTTAACCAATAAAAGCAGGCTTGCAATTAATGTAACATTGAGCCGTTTAAACCCTTTTCTACTACATCAATCTTTAGTTTTCCTACTTTCTAATGATCCAATCCATCTATCGTTTTTTTATACAACTTCTTGTTCTCATTTATCGTTTGAATAGACTTATTGTTTAGGTTGAATAACCAATTAATAGCGTTTGCCTTCGAAAGAGTTTTGTTAAGCAAGTTCGGCGTAGTCATTATTTTTCTCATCAACGCGCTTGCTTATTTTTTTAATAGTTGCATTTACACTTTCGCTGCTTGTTTCAGCATTACATTTTTCGCCACGTTTTTAATTAGGTAAAGATTTTCCCTTCCATTTCTTCCACATCATGCCTATTCTTTCTGCTTAACATTCGTTACGCCATAACGGTTTGACACTTCGTTGCTACTGCATGGATTCAGTCACAATATTGAGCGATAATTATGAGCTATAACAGCAGGTCTTTTATTTCACTTACTTCTGCTTTAGAGAAACAACAAGACTATCATGTGTCGTGCAATTTGTTATCAGGAAAGATTTTAGTTTAAGACTCCTGGATATGCAAAGTATAACCTTATTAAAACTTTTATTCCATTCTTTTAATGTGTACTAACTGTATGCATCTGGTAACGTCAGACAGTATAATTCAGATCGCTCGACGTATATAAGCTATCAACAGTTCTCTGCTTCCTTCTTGCTATAAACTTGTTCTCTTAATCACAATCAGTGGTAAACGATAAGACAAATGCAACGCATTTGTCTTATCGTTTCAAACGTTGTACTTTATTGCAACTGATGGTTAAAACAAAAGACCGGCGTATTACCGGTCTTTTGTTGGCTTGTTAATGGAATAAGATAATTGTTTATTTACGATAAATCAGGTTGTTGTTGCGATATCCAGACACATCTTTATACCAGTCTTTATACTGCGTTCCGCCCGATTGTGCCCACTGCAGAAAGTGTGTATAAGCATTGTTAATAGCGCCGCCTTCCGAAGGATAATCAAATGACTCGGCGAAGTTTAAACCCCAGGGCCATGCCTTCTGGCTCTTGTAATAGTAGTTTTGCGAAGGATGTGTGTAATCCTGTGCTGTGTTGAACAACTTTGTATTAGCAAGATCTGTTGGCAAGTTACCCGGCAAATGAACTTCATAGCCTCTGCGCAGGTTGCTGATGATAAACGGATTGAACGGTGCAGTACCAAAATCTGCCAGAGCAAGAGGTGATGTAAAGCCAACATATATATGTGCTGTATCGCTGCTGGCAACCGGTGCTGACATCTGGGTGTTGACTTCAAAACCACTGGGTCTTGTTACCAGCGCCTGGTAGTTATCGAATGGAATAATAACCGCTTTGCTTTGCGAAGCTTCAGTACCGTTCGCACTTTTCAGGATATAGTTAGATACTGCCTTCTGCCCGGTTACCTGGCTTACCACGCTCGGGCTGAATGGGAACTGAACACCAAATCCATTTAAAAACGTTGCTCCGGCAGCTTTTACAGAATAGTCGCCAAACAGTTCTACCACTTTGCCGGTTCCGTTCGTAACGTATTTGTAGCGATAGTTTACAACCAAGTCATTCATGTCATAATCTCCGGTTGTTGGCCACAAATCTTCGAAGGCTAATGTCCCGTAAGTTGTTTGGCTGGGATAGTAATTATCAAAAGCGCGTGCCGGATCGTTAGGATACTGATCGAACTTGTCTGTGATACCATCTTTGTCTGCATCACCAGGTGCATCGACAGGCTGCACGCCGGTTTTAGAAATAGCTGTAACGGGATTAGAAGTTGCATAAAAAACAGCATCATTAAAATCGTTGTCGCAACCGCTGCTCTGGCGGTTCTGATCTTCAAAGCCAATCAGGTAAAGGCTTTGTGGTTCATCATACAAAAGAACAGTGTGCTGCTGAAGGCTGCTGCTGGTTTCAGGATTGAGAGAGGGTTCAGAATAATACTTCGTTCCGTTATTGTTAACGCTGCTTCCGTTCCAGCCATTGGCTACCAGAACAAAACCAATCGAAGTGCCTGCGCTGAATCTTCCGAGAAATACTTTGCTGCCAGATTGTAAGTTACCACCGGAGTTTGGCAGAGAAGCATTCGGGAACATGTAATGGATGGAATCAATACTGCTAACGCTTGTTGGCTTGTTACCGGTAGGATAAGTGTAATAGCCGAGCGTATTTAAATAACCGGCACCTTCACTTACGAATGTAATCCATACGTCTGCAGTTGCTGTTATATTGAGTTCTGTAACATTACCTGACGCTAAGTAAGTAGGATGGTAAGTAGGTACAGGCTTCGACTCCGGAAGCGATGCATTGATGAAGGATAGCAATTGCGCATTAATAACATCTCTTGTTGGTTCAAGATAGTTAGGCACACCATAGCTGTTATAAGTGCCCATATAAGAGTAAACAGTATTGCCTGTCACATTTGAAGTTGAAGTCAACGATTTCAGTCTTGGCTCAGCCGTCATCAGGTTACTTTCCAGTATGTTATCGCTGTGGTTGTTTTTACCGCCAATAGTCACCGTTACATCGTTGTTGGTAATGATGGTTTTTGCATAACGCATCAGCCCTACGTATTGCGGGTCTATCGTTAAGGTATCTACATATTGCGGCAGATTAACGCTGCCACTAATCTTACCATCCAGGTCGGTTAAAGCGGTATATACAGGAGACGTTGTTGTTGGATCGCCTGTATAAAAACGGACAGGAACACCCGCAATGGCTCCATCATCATTGGCAGCCAGTTTTACATTAAGCGTTACGGTTTTGGTAGTTGTAAAATCAAAGCCCAAAGGCGCGATACTGCTGTCGCCGGTTACCGGCGGTATAGGATCAGGGTTTGCATTTTGATCAACATGTTTGTTGCACGACATGGCAACAAGAGCGACAATCAGACTAAGACAGGAGAGCAATTTTCTCATAAATTGGATTCTTTTTGTTCTTTATTCAACGATTCCAATACCAAAGTTTTTTATTTTGATAATCAATTGGTTACGCCAACTTTTATCAGTGGCTTGTCCACCTCGTGGACTGTTGTCTATCAGGTGGACATGAGAAGCTTCACGAAGGCTACAAGGATGAAAATGATTGCTTAAGCAATCAGCTCCAAAACCCATTTTGCTGTTCACCGTTCTCCATAGCTACTTCATGCCTTCGTCATACATAGTTCATGAAGGGTTCATGAAAAGCACTTATGTTAAGTCGTTTACCAGAAGAAAATAATCTTATAAACACAACCATGCTTTTGTAGTGTAAGATTGCTAACACTAAAGCCACTGAATCAATAAATCCGTTGGGTCTTAGCGCCTATCGGAAAACAGAAAGTAATAAACGATGTACTCAACTGTTGATTAACGTATTCGTTTAGATGCGGCAAGAAGGCAAGCCTTACTATTGAGAAAATAGGTTGTCTTTAAATAGTTATTGAAAGAGCAAACTTGTTTCAGGATATAGTAATGATGTAAAATGATAGAGCTTATCTTCGGTGCTCTTATGTTTCCATAGAAACATACAGACACAAGCCTCTTGCTATAAATACTAATCGATTGTTCAGATGAAAAATGTAATGGTATTCCTGTTTTTTATTCTTTCCGTTTTTGTTGTCAATGCCCAGACCAACAGCGTTGGTATTTTTGATGGACATGGCGATGTAGGTAAAAATGTAAAGCCGGGCTCGGCAACCTATATCCCGGAAACGCAGCAGTATATTATCTCCGGCGCCGGCTACAATGTATGGGCAGACCACGATGAGTTCCAGTTCGTGTGGAAGAAGATGACGGGCGATTTTATTCTGTCTGCAAGAGCCGAGTTTTTAGGTACTTGGGTAGACTATCATCGTAAGGTGGGCTGGATGGTGCGTACATCGTTAGACAGCAACTCGGCGCATGTAAATGCGGTTGAACATGGCGATGGACTAACGTCTTTACAATTCAGAAGAACCACCGGCGCGCAAACCGAAGAGCACCGGATGAAGATTACAAAAGCCAATATTCTTCAGTTGGAAAGAAAAGGCAATACCTACATTATGCGGGCTGCCGCTTACGGGCAGACGTATACTATTGATTCCATCACTGACATAAACCTTGGCAACGATGTTTATGTAGGATTGTTTGTCGGTTCTCACAACGCCGATGTAGTAGAAACCGGCGTGTTCAGCAATGTTAGAATTTCTGTTCCGGCACCTGCTGCGTTAGTTCCTTACAAACAATATTTGGGCTCTAACCTGGAGCTGCTGGAAGTTGCCAGTGGCAAACGGGAGATTATTTATACTGTGCCCAATTCCATCCAGGCGCCTAACTGGATGCCGGATGGTAAGACCCTGCTTTATAACAGCGAAGGCTCTATTTACACATTCGATTTAGCCAGCCGCAAACCGCAGCTTCTCAATACAGGCGATGTAAAAAATAATAACAACGACCATGTGATTTCTTTCGACGGCACTATGCTTGGCTTGAGCAGCGGTGTAGATAAATTAGGTGGTTCTATTTCTTACACTGTACCTATAACAGGCGGCACTCCAAAGCAGATTACGCCTATTGGTCCTTCGTACACGCATGGCTGGTCGCCCGACGGGCAAAGCATTGTGTTTACAGGTCAGCGCAATAAAGAATTCGATATCTACAAAGTGCCGTCAAAAGGTGGGAAGGAAGTTCGTTTAACCACAACCCCGGGCTTGGATGACGGACCGGAATATACGCCCGATGGAAAGTATATTTACTTCAATTCCGTTCGCTCCGGGCTTATGCAGATCTGGCGGATGAAGCCCGATGGCAGCGATCCTGAACAGGTAACGAATGATAGCCTGGACAATTGGTTTCCGCATATATCTCCGGATGGTAAAATGATTGCTTTTATTTCCTTTCTTCCTGACGAAGTGAAGCCGGATGACCACCCTTTTTATAAGCATGTTTATTTACGATTGATGCCTATCACTGGCGGCGAGCCAAAAGTGATTGCCTATGTGTACGGCGGCCAGGGTACAATGAATACGCCTTCGTGGTCGCCGGATAGCAAGCGCATTGCTTTTATCAGCAACAGCGATATGAGCGGAATGAAATAGCCACTACAAAATCAGGCTGAAAACTGCTGCGCTGTCCAACTATAGCGCAGTTGTCTTGCTTTGTTATTCTAAAAAAGCAGGCAAGCTCTACACATCATACCCTGCCGTTTTTACAAAATCAGAACTTGCATCCTGATAGCTTTGCTGTTGAGTTTGCTTGTAAACAAATTAAGAAATGGATTTGAAACAACAAGCCGCCAGCAAAGCGGTTACCTTCATTCAAAGCGGTGCTGCGGTTGGTTTGGGTGCCGGCGCCACCATTGCTTATATGGTTGATGCATTGCGGGAAACAAGCCCTGGTATGCAGTTCTATACTTCTTCTGCCGCCACGGCAACCTTATTACAACGAAATGGGTTTACGGTACATAACATTGCCACTGCTTCACAGATAGATATTTATTTTGACGGCTGCGACCAGTTTGATAAAGACCTGAATGCACTTAAGAGTGGCGGCGGTATTCATACCATGGAAAAGCTGTTGGCTTCAATGGCAAAGGAGTTTGTGCTGGTGGGTGATGAATCTAAATATGCAGAGCCATTAACCACAAAGTATCCGCTGGTCTTAGAAGTATTGCCGCAAGCTTTTTCTTTTGTTCCTGCCAGGGTAAAGAAGATGTTGGCTGATACTACAACTGCAATCCGTTTGAATAACACCAGCCAGCCTGTCATCACAGAAAACGGCAATTATTTATTTGATATCTGGTTCTCTCAACTACCGGAATGGTCGCAACTGAATCCTTTATTAAAAACCATTGCGGGTATTGTGGAAACCTCGCTGTTTTTTAGTATGGCTACCAAGGCTGTTGTGGCAGGTGAAGGCGGTGTGAAAGTGATCGAGAAAAAGGGCTAGCAGGCGGTCAGTACTTCTACTATATTATCTACTTCATTGCTTCTTTATCCTAACAGCCATTAACTCAGGAGAGCAACCTACTTTTACGGAGCAATCTGCGTTTTATGAAATGGATCTCTCTTCTTATTCTTATACTTCTTTTTGTTGGCCAGGTATCAGCACAATCAAGCCCGGTAAAACAAGTGAAACTTTCTAAGTTCACACTACAATCTTCTGCGGTTGTTACGGCTTCGGGGCAAACGTTATCTACGACAGGTTATCAACCCAAAGAATACTGGTTTCCGGTTACGGTTCCCTGCACAGTGCTTACGGGTTTGGTGGCTAATAAAGTTTATCCCGATCCTTACCTTGGCATGAACAATATGCTGATACCGGATGCTTCCGATTCGTTCAATCATCAATATCATTTAGAGCAGTACAGTTATCTTCCCAACGATCCCAATCCCTGGAAAAAGCCTTACTGGTACCGAACTCAATTCGCCATCCCGGCGGAAGACAACGGCAAACATTTTCAGCTCATTTTTAAAGGCATTAATTACCGCGCGGACGTTTGGGTAAACGGAACCTTAATCGCCGATTCATCGCAGATGGCAGGCATGTTTGCAGAGTATAGTTTAGATGTAAGCAAAGCAGTAAAAGGCGGCGCCGAAAATAGTTTGGCAGTAAAGATTTATCCATTGGATTACCCAGGTTTGCCGGCACATCCGCAACTGAATGTATTGGGTGATTTTTATGAGAACGGCGGACCCACCGGCGATATTGGAAAGAACGTAACCATGCTAAGTTCGGTAGGCTGGGACTGGATTCCGGAAGTGCGCGACCGCAACATGGGCATCTGGCTTCCGGTGTACCTGCGCACCAGCGGGCAGGTGGTTATTGCCCGTCCTTTCATTAAAACAGACCTGCCTTCTTTGCCCGATACAAGCAGCGCAAAACTGTCTATTAGTTTGTCTTTATTGAACCACAGCAACCAGCCGCAGAAAGGCAGTTTGCGTGTTAGCATCAGCCCTGAAAACTTTAGCGGAAACGCAGTAAATTTTACAAGAGATGTCTCGCTTTTTGCCAACGAACAGAAGGACCTGCAGCTTTCGTCAACCGAAGTAAAAGAGTTGCTGATAAAACAGCCCCATCTCTGGTGGCCGAACAATTATGGCGATGCCAATCTGTATCGACTGCGGTTGCAATACATGAATGGCAGCCAGGTATCTGATGATACGTCTTTTGTGTTTGGTATCCGCACCGTAAGTTCTTCTGCGGTAGATGTAAACGGATGGACACGGCGCGACTTTTATGTGAATGGAAAACGGGTGCACCTGAACGGCGGCGCCTGGGTGCCGGATATGATGCTGAACCGCGATTCGCTTCGGTATGATGATGAGCTGCACCTATGCAGAAATGCAAACATCAATTTGGTTCGCGTGTGGGGCGGTGGCATTGGCGAGACCGATGATTTTTATGAAGCCGCAGACCGCTACGGAATGCTGGTGTGGCAAGACTTCTGGGTGACCGGAGATACGCATGGCGAGTTTAAAGGATCGGCAAACTATCCCCTGCAATCTACTGTTTACATTAATAATATTCTTAGCACCATCTACCGCATCCGCAACCACGCCAGCCTGTTGGTTTGGACGGGTGGCAACGAAGGTCATGCGCGCAAAGAGCTGTACGATGCCATGCGGGATAATGTGTCGACTTTAGATGGCACGCGTCCTTTCATTCCGTCTTCGTCGGGCTTTGCCAAACAAGCGCCGGGCTGGAAGGGCTCCTGGCCCGATGATAAGCCAGCCGGTGTGTACAGCGGCGGTCCTTATTCGTGGCGGGACGATGCGGAATATTATAAGCTGGTGAATGGCGGAAAGGACTGGGTGTTTAAAGATGAAACGGGTTTGCCATCGCAGCCGCCCTATAATACATTGGCAAAAATCATAAACAACTTAGTGCCCGACAGCAGCCTCCCTTACCCGTTAAACAATACCTGGGGCTACCACGATGCGTGCTCTGGCAACGGGCATTATGAAACCTATTATAAAGCGATGGCGCAGCGCTATGGCGAGCCGGTAAGCATGAAAGATTTTTCTGTAAAAATGCAACTGCTGAATGCCAATGGTTACCGCAGCATTTTTGAAGCGGCAGGGCATAAACTGAATGAAACCGGCGGAGTAATGCTATGGAAACTGAATGCCGCTTTTCCTAGTGTGATCTGGCAGATTTATGACTGGTATTTAGAGCCCAATGCCGGTTATTACTTTATGAAAAGAGCCTGCGAGCCGGTTCATATTCAACTGAACTTAGACGATTCGGCGGTGGCGGTTATTAACCGTACGTATCATGCGCAAACCGGGCTTTCGTTTGTGGCGGAAGTAACGGACCGGAATGGCGCTTCGTTGTATAAACAAACCGGAACTGTGAATGCCGATACGACAAGCGAGAAAGAAATTTTACCCCTGAAAGAAGTATTGCAAAAAGCAACCGGCATCTCTTTTCTTCACCTGCAACTGAAAGATAAAAATGGCAAGCCGGTATCAGACAATGTGTACTGGCTATCTGCCAACCACGACTTTACTTCTTTACCCCAAATGCAGCCCGCGGCTTTGCAGGTAAAGGTTGTAAAGACTGAGAAGAGAAACCATCAATACCAGTGGACGATAGAGCTACATAATGATTCAAAACAACTGGCGTTTTTCATTAA
>CAZZZH010000015.1:0-32581 GCA_964658445.1 Ilyomonas sp. | reverse complement strand
CGGTTATAGTTATCAAAGTTTTTGTTGAACGACAGCTCATCATACATCCATAATCCAATCAACATAGCTACCGCCATACCGATTGATAATCCAATGATGTTGATGAAAGAATGCAGCTTATCTTTTAGGAGGTTTCGCCATGCGATTTTGAAATCATTTTTAAACATAGAAGATGTGTTATATTGTATGTTTTAGGTGTTGCGTTTATTGATTATTCACTTTTTATCACGCGCCTCTTACTCACTTCGCAAGCTTTTTACAGGGTTGGCAATGGCTGCCCGGATACTTTGAAAACTGATGGTTAGTAAAGCAATTAAGGTGGCAGCAATGCCCGCTATCAAAAATATCCAGCCACTGATTTCAATCCGGTATTGATAATCCTTCAGCCAGTTCTGCATCAGCCACCAAGAAAGCGGGAAGGCAATCAGACACGATAACACAACAAGCTGTAAAAAGTCTTTCGACAGCAAAGCTGCAATACCGGAAATACTGGCACCCAGCACTTTGCGGATACCGATTTCTTTGGTTCGGCGCTCTGCTGTATAAGCCGCCAAGCCAAAGAGGCCAAGGCAGGAGATAATAATAGCTAACGCAGCAAATACTCTCGATAGTTTACTAACCAGCATTTCGCTTAAAAACATATTATTAAACTGGTCATCTACAAATTTGTATACAAAAGGATAAGCTGCGTTGTCCTTCTTCACTACAGCTTCAATCTTTGCCAAAGCCGCTTCCACATTGGCTTGTGGCTTCAACCGGATATACATTTGGTTGGCGTGCGCTGGCGATGTAGATCTGAACAAAACAGGATCTGGCTTGCCATACATATCGCCATAAACATAATCGTTTACAATGCCAATCACGGTTGCTTCTCTTCCACTGGTATCGTTTTGCTGGCGTATAATTTTACCAACAGCACTTCCCTTTCCCATCAGTTTTGCAAAAGATTGTGTAATGATGACATTCATCTTTTTCGATTCAATAGAATCGGTTTGTAGAAAGTCTCTGCCTTCCAATAGTTTGATGCCAGATGTCTGAAAAAAGTCTGGCGTTACCCCGCGTGTGGATACAAGGATGTGCGCATCCGGCGGCTTCTGTTGCCATGTAAGATTCCCTGTATTATTTCCACTGTATATGGTAGTATGATCGCTCAACGCAACATTCTCAATCACACCCGTGTTCAGCAAATCTTCTCTCATTGCAGGATAATAAGTGGCTACTTCGCCCTGCGCATCAGCCTGCAGCAAATTGTTTTTATCAAAGCCAAGGTTGCGATTCTTTACGTGTTGTATTTGCTGGTAAATAACTAGGGTACTAACGATAAGAATAATTGAAACTGTAAACTGTAGCACCACCAAACTCTTACGGATAAAAGCAGCGCTTCCTGTTTTCAGCTTCAAACCTTTTAATACAAATACAGGATTAAAAGAAGATAAATAGAAAGAAGGATAACTGCCCGCAACAACACCACAAGCAAGCGTAATAAACACCAAAGCAGCGATATGAGATGGCTGGTTGAAGCCTAACGATAGTTGTTTTTGAACCAGCAGATTAAATGCTGGCAATACTAGAATCATGATGACAACCGCAAGCACAGCTGACAGCAAAGCCAGCAGCAACGACTCGCTAATAAATTGAAATATCAGGTTCCGTTTGCCAGCTCCCAGTACCTTTCTTACACCTACTTCTCTCGCCCGTTTTTCGCTGCGCGCAGTGGCAAGATTCATGAAGTTGATACAGGCGATAAACAGGATAATCCAGGCAATTATAGTAAAGAGATGTACATATTGAATTTGCCCTCCACCGGTTTCTTTTCCATTCTCAAACTGGTCGTACAAATGCCATTTACTCATGCCCCACAAAAACGGACGCGCTATCGATTGCGGCTCTCTCTGCTGTATAATATTATAGAGCACTTTGTTTACAGAAGCCGCATCCACACCGGGTTTTAGCTCTGCATAAGTACTTAGCGAACTGTTTGCCCAGCGGTGCATCCACGGTGCCTGATCGTACATAATTTCGAATGGTGCTACCCACTCAAACTGAACGGAAGAGTTAGAAGGAATATCTTTTACCACACCGGTTACTATGTAGTCTTGCTTATTATCAACACGAACCGTTTTGCCAACTACGTTGTTCTCCGTACCAAAAAACTTCTTAGCAGTAGCTTGTGTAATTACCAATGAATATCGTTGCGCTAAAGCTGTTTTTGCATTGCCCTGCACAAAGGGCAAAGTAAACATGCTGAACAAAGAAGCATCAGTATAATCGCCACCTGCATACATCGATTTATCGCCGATGGTAAACAACACAGCGTCTTCATCATAAATGCGACAGGTGTTGGCAATGCCTGGAATTTCAGCTTGCATAGCAGGTGCCAGCAAGCCCGGCGTAGACCCGAAGGTAGCCGTATATGTATCGTATTTCTGGTTCTCTCGAACGAAGTAAAGGTTGTTTTTTTTGGTATTAAAATCATCCCAGTTTACTTCATCTTCTACCCATAAAAAGATAAGACCTGCACAGGCAATACCAACTGCCAGCCCAAAGATATTCAGAAAGCTATAACCTTTGTTTTTCCAGAGACTGCGAATGGTGGTTTTAAAATAGGTACTGAACATGAGTAATCATTTTAGTGATGATACTGCTACAGAATAATTAAAATTGCAGTCAACTCATCTGATTCCCAACGGATGTGCCAATGCTGCAACTTGCGTCCACATTGTCTTTCTGAAAACTCCACAAAAAAAGGCGTTCGATAATGAACACCTTTTGTACGGTTACGAATATTAGTTGAAGAAATTATCTCACTCACTTCGCAAACTCTTCACAGGATTCGCCAATGCAGCTTTAATAGATTGAAAACTGATTGTTACCAATGCAATCATAATTGCTGCCAAACCTGCCATCACGAATACACTCCAGCCAAGGTTTATTTTATAAGCAAAATCCTGCAGCCACGCATGCATGATATACCACGCAATCGGCGTTGCAATGACGATGGCAATAACAACAAGCTTTACAAAATCTATGGCTAATAACTGAATGATGCTGGCTACGCTTGAACCCAACACTTTTCTGACACCGATTTCTTTGGTACGCACCTGTGCTGTGTAAGCTGCTAAACCGAACAACCCAAGACACGAAATAAAGATGGCAATGCCCGCGAATATGTTGAAGAGTACACCCGTGCGTTGTTCGTTTTCATACAGGCTTTTAAATTTATCGTCCAGGAAATTGTAGTTGAAAGAAAAGTCTGCATTGTATCGGCTCCATTCCCCTTTTGCGGCAGCAATTACGGTAGGTAAATTCTTGCCGGTTGTTCTTATATACAAATGCCCGTATGTCTTTTGCTGATTGTAAAAAATAGCCGGCTTTATTTTATTACGTACCGATTGAAAGTTGAAGTCTTTTACAACGGCTATGATCGTTCCTTTTGTTTGCCAAAGGCGGATGCGCTTGCCAACCGGATCTTTCAAACGCATAGCAACCACAGCGGTTTCGTTCAAAATAAAATGCGTGGAGTCGGAGATATCACCCACAAAGTTTTTGCCTTCGGTCAGCTGCATTTTAAAGAAGGGAATAAAGTTCTGATCCACATTTATCGGGTTCAACATTACGGTTTCACCAGTCTGTTTGCCATCCCATTCATTATCGCCGGTTTGCCCGCCAAGATCAATGATATCACCGCTTGACCAGGTAACATCAGCTACGCCGGGCTGCTTCAACAAGTCGGCGCGAATGGCATCCAGATGCGGCGCCATGTGAATCATAGGCATCGTTAGTACATTCTCTTTATCGTACCCTAATTGCTTTGATTGAATGTACCTGAGCTGGTTCCCAATGACAATGGTTCCCGTTATTAAAACAATGGAAAAGGTAAACTGAATAACGACTAACACTTTCCTAAACATCACGCTGCTGATGCTTGCGGAAATTTTGCCCTTCAAGGCTTTGATAGGTTCGAAGGAAGACAATAAAACAGCCGGGTAGATACTTGAGATAACCAGCGTTCCGATGATGGCTGAAAGGATGACAAACCAGATGTGATAATCTGCGAGGTTGATGGCTATGTCTTTGCCTGATACCTGGTTGAATAGAGGCAACAATACACAAACCAAGACCAATGAAATCACAACAGCAAACAAGAAAAGCAACACCGTTTCGACCATAAACTGAAGAAACAATTGCCATCTCGCCGCGCCAACAATCTTGCGCAAGCTTACTTCTTTGGAACGCAGCATGGAACGTGCCGTTGACAGGTTTACATAGTTGATGCACGCTATGAGCAAAATAAGAATGGCAATGATCATGAACATGCGAACTGTGCTGGCGCCGCCTTCACTGCCATCGCTGTGGTACAAATGCACTTTTGAAAGTGGCAGCCACACATAGCCAACATCAGTATCCTCGGGCTTTACGCTTAGATGGATGTCGCGCAGCTTTTTGGCAAAACCATCAAACGAAAAGCCGGGTTGCAACTGCAGAAAAGTATCAAAATCAAACTGCGCATAATCGTTATTGATATTCTTTCCATCGGTATTGCCAGCGTATCTTTTTTGCGCCAGCAAACTCATGGGAAACATCATGTCCGCCTGCATGCTTGAGTTCTTTGGAAAGTCTTTAATAATGCCAGTTACTTTAAAATGTGCGCTGTCATCTGCCGTAATTGTTTTTCCAATAACATCATCGGTACCGAAAAATTTCTTTGCTGTTGTTTGTGTGATGACAACCGAGTAATTATCGGGAAACGGATTGCTCCTATTTCCCTTGATAATAGGAAAATCAAACATTGTAAAGAAGGATGCATCGGTGAAGACATTTCTTTCATCACTAAACGATTTATCATTGTTTTTATACAAGGCATAAAAGTAATTGCCCGTAATGCGCGTTACCTCCTGAATACCGGGAATCTGTTGCTTTGCCATGACGCCAATGGGCGCTGCGGTTGATGTCCACAACTGGCGGCTTGCATTGGTACCAACCATGTTTTCAATCTTGATAATATTAGGCGCATTTTTATGAAAGCTATCATAACTATATTCATCCTGCACCCATAGCAAGATCAATATACCAACGGTTAAACCCAGCGTTAGACCGGCTATGTTGATGAAGGAATAGAACTTATTCTTCACCAAACTTCGCCACGCAACTTTGAAATAATTTTTGAACACGTTATTAGGTTTTAAAAATGAATTTATAAATCAACAAACATTTTACATCTCACCTTCATTACTCTGTCCGCAAGCTCTTCACCGGGTTGGCTATCGCTGCTTTGATGGCGGTATAGCCAACGGTTAGCCAGGCGATTAACAGAGAACAACCGATGGTGGCTGCGAAAAAGCCAACACCGAGTATGATGCGATAGGTATATTGCTGCAACCATTGGTGCATGACATACCATGCAATGGGCGAAGCAATAAGGAAGGCGATAATAACCAGTAGTGTAAATTCTTTAGAAAGCATCATTACAATATCGCGCACCGGTGCGCCCAGCACTTTACGGATGCCAATTTCTTTTTGGCGTTGCACAGCCATAAACGAAATCAAGCCGTACAAACCAAGACAGGAAATGAAAATAGCAATGCTTGAAAACAGTTTGTATAACTGCGATAGCTGGTTTTCCTGCTGATAATAATCGGCGATGGACTGGTCGAGAAAATGGTATTCAAATACATAGTCGGGATAGTATTGGTTCCAGATAGTTTGCACAGAAGCAATCACGCTTTTAGCCTGGTGCATGTTGATCTTGATGTTGGCCAAACCATATGAATTTCTATTCTGAAACAACACCACCGGCCCAATTGGATCGCGCAATGAATTGATGTGAAAATCTTTTACTACGCCTACAATCGGGCATCGCTTGCCATTGACCTCAACCAATTTACCAATGGCGTCCGCAGCGCTTCGGATGCCTAGCGCTTTTACCACCGTTTCATTTACCACAAATTCAGTGGTGGTATCGGAAGGAAAATAAACCCTGCCCGCCGCCAGGGAAAGATGATATAAGTTGAAATAGTTAGCATCGGCCGGCTTTGTACAAACCACCATGTTGGAATGAAGCTTTTCTGTCTGCAGGTCGCTGTACCAGCCACCATAAGAAGAGGGTGTGAACGTGCTGAAACTTATCTGTTGGATACCCGGAATTTTTGCCAGTTCATTTTTCAGTAAATCCATTTTAGTGCGGCTTACACTATCGCCCGGAAACTCTGCATTGATGACAGCATCTTTTGCAAAACCCATATCAGCTGTTCTGAAGTAATCCATTTGCGAAGCCACTACCAGTGTGCCGATGATTAAAGCCTGTGCAATGACGAACTGAAATACCACCAATGCCCGCCGGAACGAAATGCCTTTATTGCCCGCAACGACAAGGCTCTTTAACACCATTACCGGCTTGAAACCAGACAGAATGATTGCCGGGTAAAAACCCGAGAGAAGAGTAACCAATGCCCATGCACCCGCTATGAATAAAAGGAACCTAACGCTGAACAGAAGCGATGCCGGTAAGTGAATCAGCAGAAGGCTATTGATAAAAGGAATACAAAGAAAAACCACAAGGATGGAAGCAGCCAAAGCAAACAAAGTGGTAACGCCCGTCTCACCTAAGAACTGCAGGATGAGCTGCGAGCGATTGCCGCCCAGCACTTTCCTTACGCCTACTTCTCGGGCGCGGTTGATGGCTTGTGCCGTGGTAAGATTGATGAAGTTTACGCAGGCAATGATCAACAAAAACAAACCGATTAGCTGCAATGCGAAAATCAAATCATAGCTAAATGTGCGACCATTAAAGTTTCCATAGCGTTCGTCGAAATGAATTTCACTTAAAGGCTGCAGTGCCAAACCATAACCCGGGTTTACGGGCTTGATATGCTTGTCTGTAAAGGCATCAAGCGACTGGGTAAACTGCCGATAAGAAGCTTTGTCGTTTAGCTGAACAAAACAATAATTGTTGTCGTCAATACTGCTCCAGTCGTTCAGGTCTAAGTTCTTTGTCAGCGTTGCATACGACACAACAATGTTAAGCGGAAAGTCAGTGTTAGAAGGTGGATCGTTAAGAATGCCACTCACTTTCATGTCCATTCCATACAAGCTGATTGTTTTATTCATGGCGGCTTTCCAGTCGCCAAAATATTTTGTGGCGACGTCTTTGGTTAGCAACACTGCGTTTGGCTCGCTCAATGCGTTTTTAGCATCGCCTTCTGCCAAATCAAAATCAAACATTTGAAAGAACTGAGGCTCTGCTGTAAACACTTTGGGTTCTTTAAATTTTTTCAATACAGAGCCATCCGGCGCAGTTACTTTCACCTGCACATTGGCATCGCCAAAAATGGCGGTCGTGTTCTTTAGTTGCGGAAATTCTGCCCGCAATCCCATGGTTACCGGGAAGGGAACGCCAGTTCTGTATTCGCGGTTTGTGGGGTTTTTACCAATGCGAACCACTCGGTATAAATTGTTCTTGTTTGTATGAAAATCATCGAAGCTTTGTTCATACTGAACAACCAGAAATATCAACAGGAAGGCTGCAAAGCCAACGGTTAAGCCTGCGATATTGATAAACGAATTGCTCTTGTGCCGCAGTAAATTCCGTAAAGCTGTTTTGAAATAGTTTGTAAACATAGCTCGTAGTTATGATGTTTGATTTTCAGTCCTTAATTAAACTTTGCCGGGTTATTCCGTTCGCAAACTCTTTACAGGATTAGCTATAGCAGCTTTGATGGCCTGGAAGCTTACGGTGAATAAAGCAAGTAAAATGGCAATGAAACCCGCCAGGGCAAACATCCACCATTGGATATTGATGCGGTACGAAAAATTTTGTAACCACTTGCTCATTGCCCACCAGGCAACCGGCGTAGCTATCACGATGGCAATCACAATCAGGTACACATATTCTTTCGATAACAATTGTACAATGCCGGCTACCGAAGCGCCCAGCACTTTGCGTATGCCGATCTCTTTGGTACGCTGAAAAGCAGTGAGCACAGCCAGACCAAATAAGCCCAGGCAGCTAATAAAAATAGAAATGGCTGTAGCCAGGTTTACAAGTTTAGCAAGGTGCTGCTCCTGCTCATACATCTGCGCAATCACTTCATCGTAGAACTTGTAGCTGTAAGACTCCGGCGGATAAAACTGATACCAAGTTTTCTCTATCGCCTTCAGCGTTGGCTGCCATTGTGCAGGATCGTCACCCAGTTTTATATTAAACGTGGTAAGGTTGTCTTTTTCCGATTGAAATGCAGTTGGGTCAATCGCTTTGTAAAAGTCCTGCGTATGAAAATCGTTTACCACACCTACAATCGGAAACTTCTCATTGTCCTGACCAATCATTTTGCCAATCGCTTCCTGTGGCGATGCAAAGCCAAAGGCTTTAACGGCTGTTTCATTAATCACATATTCATTCGTTGTGTCGGACGCCCGAAGGTTTCTGCCAGCCAGCAATTTCATTCCGTACAATCCTAAGTAAGCCGTGTCAACCGTTTTCCTGTACACTTGTCGTTGCACGGGCTCTTTGCCTTGTGGTGCATATTCATATTGACCTGACGAGTAATTTTCAGACATTGGCTCAACACCCAATGCGATGTTCTTGATGCCGGGAATTTGCTTTAGCTCTGTAAACAAAGCGAACTGCTTGTTTTCGTAGTCTTTGTTTCCCGAATACTTCCACGGTACCGATGTCAACACAACGGCATCTTTATTAAACCCCATGTTGGTAGTAAGCACATAATGCAATTGATTACCTACAATTAAAGCGCTGCTGATAAACACAAGCGCAATGAAAAACTGGAATACGATCAATGCTTTCTGCAGACTGAAACCACTGCTGTTTTTCTGCCTGAACGATGTGTTCTTAAAGATGTGAATAGCTTTCACTTTTGTTATCAGCCAGCCAGGATACAAGCCTGCCAGCACAGTGATGGCCAACGCCAGCACGGTGATAAACAGGATGAACTGAACTATATTGGTGATGGGTATAATGCCCGGTGGAATGATATCATTCAACAACCAGAAACCCAGTTGGCTCAGCGCAAAAGAAAGCACACCGGCTAATAGTGTGGTGAGAATAGTCTCGCCTAAAAACTGGCCAATCAACTGCGCTTTGCTGCTGCCCAGCGTTTTTCGCACGCCAATCTCCTTAGCTCTTTGCGGTATGCTAGCGATGCTCATGTTGATGTAATTGATACATGCCAGCACCAAAAGAAATAAGGCAATGCCAATGAGCCCAAACAATACCGGCTTGCTTGCTTTGCGAACATCATACTCCTCTATGTATGTTGAGAAATGCGATTCACTTAACGGCAGCAATTCATGCCAACGCTCATATTTAGGAGCGTTGGATTGTTGTTGCTCAAACCGCTTTCTTTCTGTGTTTGACAGAAGATTGATTTGTTTTAAAATCTTGTTTTTATCTGCGCCAGCCTGCAACTGCAGGTATACTTTATCCGATCCGTTTGTGTTCGTCCACTCTCTTAATTCGTACGCTTTCGCTGGCAGCGAACAGAATTCTTTTGCGGTAAATTCTGTAGGTGCGTTGTAATCGGCTACTATACCCGTAACGGTTCTTATAACCGTGTCGTTGTAACTGTAATAAGTGAGAGTTCGGTTGAGAACCTCTTCAGGCTTTTTGTTTGGAAAGTATTGCCTGGCGCGGCTTTCGGTGAGCACAAGGCTTTCGGGCGCCAACAATGAGCTTGCTTTACTGCCGGCAAGCCATCGGTAAGGAACCATATTGAAATAAGACGAGTCTGTGGCTACCAAACCGCTTTGTTCATCAATCACCAATGGCTTGCCCAATGTACCGTTGACGGCTACACTTTTAAGATATTGACCAAATACAGGAACTACGTGTTCCAGACCGGCAACCTGGCTGCGTACACCCTGGTAAAGAGGCTTGGATACACCGCCATTGTAAGACTGATTTTTATCAAATACAAAACCCGATACCAACCGGTACATCTGCTCTTTGTTGGGAAGGTTTCTGTCGTAACTAAATTCGTAATCGACAATGCGATAGATGATCCAGCACGCGCTGATACTGACTGCCAGGCCAAAGACATTTAAGGCGGTAAATAAACGGTGCCTCCACAAGTAACGCAGCGTTGTAATAAGATACTTTGTTATCATCGGTGATGTAATTGATAGAATGTTGTGAGAGGTTCCTGTACTACTCTGTCCGCAAACTCTTTACAGGATTGGCAATCGCTGCTTTGATAGCCTGAAAGCTGATGGTAGCCATGGCAATTAGTAAAGTGATAATGCCCGCTAAACCGAAAACCCACCAGCTTATGGAGATGCGGTAGGCAAAATCCTGTAGCCATTTGTTCATGGCCCACCAGGAAAGCGGAAAGGCAATAACAGCAGAGATGATAATAAGTTTTAAAAAGTCTTTTGATATCATGCCTGCAATATTGCTAACCGACGCGCCCAGCACTTTGCGAACGCCTATCTCTCTTACTCGCTGCTCGGCTGCATAGGTAACCAATGCAAACAAGCCAAGACAGGCAATGAGAATGGCAAGCACGGCAAACGTTATAAATATTTGTCCTGTTCTTTGTTCGGCGGTGTATAATTGATTGAAGTCCTCATCCATAAATGAATAGTCAAAAGGCTGCGATGGCGCCATCGCTTTCCATTTGTTTTTTATTTGTGCGATGACATGCGGAAGGTCTGCTGAATTGATGCGAACCGAAATGCCGCCATTATCTTTTCCGAGAAACAAAGCCAGTGGTGACACCACATCGCGAAGCGAACTAAAGTTGAAATTCTTAATAACGCCAATGATATGAAAGCTAATCTGCGATTGCGTTTGGGCACTGTTTAATGAGTAGAATCTTTTGTTCAGCAAATCTTTTGTCGCCAGAAATTTTGCTGCCGCTTCATTGATAATTACGGCGGTAGAATCGGTTGGAAACTGTTGCGAAAAATTTCTTCCCTTCTCTATTTTTAGACCAAGCGTGGGTATATAGTTTTCATCAACTGTCCACGACTGCAGGTTGATACCTGTGCTTGGGTTCAACGTTGGTGAGGTAAAATAAGTATTGCTGTTTCTGGTATAATTAACCGGTAAATAACCACTCTCGGTTGCAATCTGAACACCGGAAATCTGCCGTATTTCATTTTTAAAACTCTCGGCTTGTTCGCCCAATACATTTGTGTGATCGATGGTTATCACCTGGTTGCGGTTGAAGCCAACATCTTTATTGTGGATATAGTCTAGCTGGTTGTAGATAACAATGGTTCCAAAAATGAGTACGATAGAAATTACGAATTGAAATACTACTAACGAGTTGCGCATCCATGACCTTTTAAAACCTCCGGCCAGCTTGCCTTTCAGTACATCTATCGGCTGAAAAGACGATAAGAAAAAGGCAGGATAACTTCCGGCGAGTAAGCCTACAATAAGCACCAGAACAATCAATGACAACAGCATGTATGGCTGAACCAACGTAGCTGATTGAATGTCTTTTCCTGCCAGCTGGTTGAAATAAGGAAGTAACAACCACGCAATTAAAATAGCTAATGCAAGCGCGATAAAACTGATTAAAAACGACTCCGTCAAAAACTGTTGGATAAGATTCTTCCTGAGTGAACCCAATACTTTTCTCACGCCTACTTCCTTCGCGCGATTGGAGGAACGAGCCGTGGATAGATTCATGAAGTTGACACAGGCAATCAACAAAATCATCAATGCAATACCGGAAAAAATATAGACATATTCGGCATTGCCGTTGGCATCCAGCTCTGCGGTTTTATTAGAGTGTAAATGGATAGCCGTTAACGGTGTAAAATCTGCATGAATGTAGCCTCCGCTTTTTTTAAAATCGCTTAGACTCATATTTACCATGCTTTGCAATTGCGGACCAATATGCTTATCCATTAATGGGTTTAACTGCGCTTCTGCTTTTTTTACATCGGTATTTTTTCTCAAAAGAATGTAAGTGGTATAATTTTCACTTAACCAGTTATCCTCGTTGCTGCCGCGGTTTTCCATCATCGGTATAAAAAAATCGAAGTTGAAATGCGACTGTTTTGGAATGTCTTTTATAACAGCCATAATCTTATAGTTCGCGGTGTCGTTAATCAACATCGTTTTGCCAACAACATCTGTGCTGTTGAAATACTTTTTGGCTATTGTTTCATTAATCACCAGTGAATGATAATCCTTTAAAGCTGTTTTAGCATCACCTGAAATGGCAGGTAAAGTAAATACATCAAACAATGTCGAGTCGGCATAGCCAACTCTTCTCTCCTGTATATTTTCGGCACCCTTCTTCACAAGAAAATTTCCATACCAGCTCATGCGCGTGTATTGCTCTACCTGAGGCATTTCACGCATCATTGCTGAGCCCATTAATGCAGGTGCCTGTGCCAGATTGATATAATTTCCATTGAACTTTATCTCATTGTTTACACGGTAAATTCTATCCCTGTTTATATTGTATTTATCGTAACTCAACTCATCTGCCACATACAAAAAGATGAGCAAACAGGTAGCAAGACCAGCCGCCAAACCAATTATGTTTATTGATGTGTAAAACTTATTTTTTGATAAGTTTCGGACTGCCGTTTTGAGATAATTTTTAAACATAAAGAATGTGTTATGATGTTTGATTTATCTATTTCTGATATGCTATTTATTTCTTGCTTACCTCTCATTTTCATCTTCCTCATTCCGTCCGCAAGCTCTTCACAGGGTTGGCGATGGCGGCTTTGACAGATTGTATACTTATTAAGACAACTGTAATAACACCTAACAAGACAATAGATATAATGAACGGGATTGCGGTAATGGAAATGCGATAGGCATATTGTTGCAACCAGTTATTCATAACGAGGTAAGCAAGCGGACAGGCTATAACACCAGCTATGATAATAACCGCCAAAAACTCTTTTAAAAACAATGTAATAATGCCGGCTACAGAAGAGCCCAGCACTTTTCGGATTCCGATTTCTTTTGTGCGCTTTTGTATACTTAACGAGATTAAGCCAACTACACCCAATAAAACAATCACTAACGCAAGCACGGTTGCTGTATACGATGCTTTCTTTAATTGTATTTCAGATTTGTAAAGATTGGCCAACGTGTCATCCATAAACTTATACTCAAATGGTGCACCCGGCAGTAGCAATGACCATTGCTTTTGAACAGCATCTACTTCAGATGAAATATTGCCGGGCTTTAATTTGAAAGACAGATAGCGATAAATAGGTGCAAACTGGACATTTATAAAAGCAATCGGGGTAATGGTTTGTTGCATGGATCCAAAATGGAAATCGTTGGTAACACCTTTAATGGTAAATACAGTCGGGTCGCCCGAAATCCTTACCTGTTGCCCGATTGCATCGTTTTTGTTTTTCCAGCCGAGTGCATGCACGGCAGCTTCATTTACAATCACTTTACCTGAATCCAGCGCATGTCCTTCAAAAAAAGAACCGGCTTGTAAGGGTATCTGGTAAACTTTTAAATAGTTTTCGTCTGTTGTTAACGCCGAGGCTACAATCGATTTTGAAGAGTCGGATCCTACCTTATACAATCCTATGGAACCACTGTTGTTGCCATCCGGAATTTCATAAGAAAGCGCAACATTGCTTACCGCCGGCAAACCAGCAAAACCATTGCGTATTGTTTCCATTTTATTTACGCCTGGCTGTGTCCAGTCGCGTGGAAGTTGTGCAGAAAAAATATAGTCTTTGTTATAACCTAAGTCGTGGCTAAGAAAAAGATTAATTTGCTGTGATATGATTATGGCACCAATGAACGCTATCGTTGCAATGCCAAACTGCAAACCGACTAATGACCGGCGCATAAGTACATTTTCTTTTACCGATGGTTTGCCTTTTAATGAGTCGACAGACTTTAAAGAAGATAAAACAAACGCCGGGTAAATGCCTGCAGCAAAACCCAGGACCAGCACAAAAGCAACCGGGAATACGATAAAGTAAACAGGAAA
The DNA here is from genome assembly GCA_964658445.1 of Ilyomonas sp. Lineage (GTDB taxonomy): Bacteria > Bacteroidota > Bacteroidia > Chitinophagales > Chitinophagaceae > Ilyomonas. Next base: position 18,635 of record CAZZZH010000015.1, on the reverse strand, counting down.
ACGGCTGAGAGAAGGAACTGGATGCAGCAATATATTGCTGAACAAATTTTGCATTGGCGTATAAAGGCAAAACGCAAACAGCGTAGCAATAAAAACAGTGATGATTGATTCAATGAGAAACTGTATGATCAGGTGCTTTTTCATACCGCCCAAAACTTTCCTGATGCCAATTTCCTTCATCCTGTTGGTAGAACGGCTTACCGACATATTGATAAAATTGATGACCGCCATAGCAAGAATAAACAAGGCAATTGCAGATAAAGCGTATAGCGTTTTCTTTATTAAACCATTGTTGCTATCAAGATATAAATCCTTTAATGAAACAAGTTGCGGAGTTAAATCATCTGTGAAAGATGGACCAGTTTGTTTTATTAATTGTGCCATTGGCTTCTCCAAGTCTTTTGGCGTAACTCCCTTTTGCAACTCAATAAAATTGACGATGAAAGGGTTTTGCCAACTCATATTTCTTCCGAAGAAATTGAGGTTGTCGGCAGACACATAAAAGCTGCCAGGGTAATTATCAATAAGCCTGGTAACGGAATTATTCTGTAGCTCTTTTAAAACACCTGTAATCAGGAAGTCGTGCTTAGTGCCAGAAAAACTTTCAATAGTTACTGTTTGCCCAACCACATCTGTTTTGCCAAAATATTTGATGGCTTTGTCTGCAGTAATAACCGTTGTAAAAGGTTGATGCAATGCGGTACGCACATCACCATACAACAGCGGAAAGCCGTACATAGTAAGCATTGTACTGTCGCCAACCTGTACGTTTTCCCGAAAGCTTTTTTCGCCTTTCGATATATTGGAAGTAATACCATCGTACCGGTAATAGTTGGCGACAAGATGTGGGTAATTGTCTTTCAGTGCTTGTCCCAACGGTCCAAGGGTTGCTTGGAAATATCCCTCATTCGGGTCTTTCCATTTGCTTTGAATAATATATTGCCGGTCCTCATTTTTCAAATTTTTATTTACTTGCAACTCACTCCACACATAGGCTGAAATCAACAGTGTAAACGTGATGCCTGTTGATAGGCCAATAACATTTATCAATGAGTAAAAGCGGCTTTTGATTATGTTTCGCCAGGCGATTTTGAAATAACTTTTAATCATAAGGCTTGGTTTTAATGCATGACTTTCAACTAACCGTTTGCCATTGACAATTGTGAGATTATTCTGTTCGCAAGCTTTTTACAGGATTGGCGATGGCGGCTTTAATTGCCTGAAAGGAAATGGTAAGCAATGCAATGCTTACAGCCACTACACCTGCCGCTGCAAACACCCACCAGCTAATGCTGATGCGATAGGCAAAGTCACTGAGCCAGCGGCTCATTCCATACCACGCCAGTGGCGAAGCAATTAAGAAAGCCACGATAACAAGAATGATGAAGTCTTTGGAAAGAAGCGTTACGATGCTGGAAACACTGGCACCCAGAATTTTGCGCACACCAATCTCTTTGGTGCGCGACTCTACTGTGAACGTTACCAGACCAAACAAACCCAGGCAGGCAATGCCGATAGCCCATAAAGAAGCGCTCGTAAAAATGCTTCCATATTGCCGCTCGGAAGCGTAGAGTTTGTTATAGTTGTCATCGATAAAAAAGTATTCGTACGGATTGCCTGTAAAGTTTTGTTTATATAGTTTTTGCAAGGTGCCGATCTTGCTTTCTATGTTGTCGGGCGTAAGCCGGATGGTAAAATAATTACTGTTGTTGTTGGGGTAAAAAATGATCGGATCTACAGCATGTTGCACACCGCTATGGTTATAATCTTTCACTACGCCGATTACATCAAGCTTGCGTTCATCCCATTTAATTTTTGTGTTCAAAACATCTTGCACATTAGTAAAGCCAAGTTGTTTGATAGCAGTTTCATTCATTAAAACTTTATTGTTCTCATTCCACGGCGTATTGCATTCCTGCTCTGTAAAGCTTCGCCCCGCAGATAGAGAAATGCCGTATGTACTTAAAAAACGAGAGCCAATCTCAGCAAAGGCATATGTTTTTAGCTCATCGCCACTCTTGGATGCCGGCTGTGTGAAACCACTGGTTTTAAAGTTGAAGTTTCCGCTGGGAATGCTTCCCGATATGCAGAAATCGGTAATGAATGGCTCGCTTGCCAGGGCATTTTTAAATGCTTCCTTATCTTGCTTTAATACACTGTCGCTTCCTACCTGCGGCCCGCGTATAACCAGTAACTGGCTTGGGTTTAAACCCAGTTTTTTATTTTGCATAAAGTGAACCTGCGAGTAAATAATAACGGTAACGATGATAAGCAGGATGGAAATAGAAAACTGCGACACCACCAACGACTTGCGAAGCAGTAAGCCTTTGGAAGTATTGCTGATCTTGCCTTTCAGCGTATCGACTGGTTTATACTTAGATAACGAAAAAGCCGTGTAGGCGCCGGATAAAAGAGAGCCGATCAGTAAAAAAAGAAGCGTATATAACCAGGCACTGGTTGTAATGATAGTAACAAGCGAGAGATTTTTATCGACCAGTTTATTGAATAAAGGCTGAAGTAAAATAACTAGCAAAACCGCCAGTAGTAATGCCAGTAAGTTTACTAAAAAAGACTCGCTGATAAACTGGAAGATTAAGTTGTTCCGGCTGGCGCCAATTACTTTTCTAACGCCTACCTCGTTCGCTCTTTTAAACGAATTGGCAGTAGAAAGGTTGATATAATTGAACCAGGCAATCAATAAAATTAAAAAGGAAACCACACCCAGCATATATAGGTATTTAATGCTGCCTGCAGTTGGATAGGTATCATTAAGTGAACTGCCCAAATGCACGTCAGCAAAGGGTTGTAGCCGGAAGCTTACTCCATCTTTATCCTTCTTCAAGCTTGTGCGCCACTGGGTAAGTTTTTTTTCAAGCGAAGGGATGTCTGCATTTTTGTTAAGCAGGAAAAAGGTATTGATATATTGTGAAGCCAGGTTATCTAAGGCTGCCCAATCATTGCCATTCAGGTTTGCTGGATTCCTTAATGTCTCCAGCGAAAACAGCATATGGTATTGCAGGTCCGAATTGTCTTTCATATCTGCATACACACCTTCCACAGCATAATCCGTTTTGCCAAACTGGTTGTTCACAAGGAGTGTTTGATGAATAGGATTACTGTTACCAAAATATTTTTTGGCAGTTGATTCTGATAGGAAAACAACGTTTGGTTTCTTCAATTCCGCAGCATCGCCTGCGACTAGCGGAAAGCTGAAAAAGGTGAAGAAATTGCCATCGGCATAACCGGTCTTGATTTCGCTGAAAGCCGCGTCCGGATTGCTTTTCCTGTCAACAACAGTACTGCCGGTTTCTTCGTCAAAGCTGCAGGTTTTTTTTATTTCAGGAAAGCGTTGCTTTGCAAGAGAAGCCCAGCCTGGCTCAACTTCCTGCCAGGTTTCACCATTTGGGGCAAGGTTGATCAACCTGTACATCTGCGCCAGGTTTGCATGAAACTGATTTACACTTTTTTCAAGACTCACGTATTCCATCAACAACAAAAAAGCACAGATTCCCAAGGCCAGCCCGCTGATGTTTACGAACGAAGAAGTCTTGTTGCGCGTGATATTCCGGACAGCGATCTTGAAATAGTTCTTAAACATAACTTTCGATTTATAACGAAACCTCTCTTGTAATTTTTATCTTGTCACACCTGATCTACATAGTACATCACACATCCAACATTTACATCGAATTATTCCGTTCGCAAACTCCTCACCGGGTTTGCCAAAGCAGCTTTAACAGCCTGGAAACTGACGGTTGCTAATGCTATGATAATAACTATAGCTGCAGCACCTGCAAAAAGCATCCAGCTTTGTGTAATACGGTAAGGAAAACTTTGGAGCCACTTATTACCGGCCATATAGGCAAGAGGAACGGCAATGAGTAATGAAAGCGCCACGAGTCTGATGAAATCCTTTGAAAGAATAGTCACGATGTTATTGACAGAGGCGCCCAGCACTTTGCGGATACCAATTTCTTTGGTTCGTTTTTGTGCTGATAAAACCGTTAAGCCAAATAAGCCGATGCAAGAAATGAAGATGGTGAGTATAGCGCCGAACAGCAGGATTTGTTTCCATTTTTCTACGTCTTCGTAATTCTTATCATTTTCTATGTCTTTAAACGCATATGAATAAGGACTTAGCGGGAACATTGTTTTAAATGTCTTTTGAATTTTCCTGAGGCATTCTGAATTCGTGTTTGGTTTTATTTTGATGTTGAATGTGCCAAACATATTATCGTGCTTCATAGTAAACAATTGCGGAATAATTTTCCGGTCAAGAGAAGCAAAGTGATAATCTTTTACTACGCCGATAACGTGATAAATTGCATTGTTGTACCAAAAGTTTACCGTTTCTCCAATCGGGTTTTTCCAGCCGGCTTGTTTTACGAAGGTTTCATTTACAATAATAGAATGATTGGAATCTGCCTGGAAGTCGGTTGAAAAATTCCTGCCTTTCAGCAACGGGATTTTGAAGAGAGGAAGATAATCTTCAGTAACGGTTTCGTAAGCGAAATTGATGGTAGAATCGTTGCCCAGTTTGGCTGTTGTTTGCCAGTTTCCACCGTTTTTAGGCGCAACACTTACAATATTTGGATCTTCTAACAATTCGCTTTTAAACAACGCTGCTTCGCTGTGGCTTATCATATTTTTATTTACCACTACAACGTTTGTGTCATCGTAACCCAAGTCTGTTTGAGTAAGAAAATTAAACTGCGCATAAATGGTAAATGTTGCAATAATTAAAAAGGATGCGAGCGAAAACTGCAATACCACCAAAGACTTTTGCAAATAATTTTTCCCAGTAATATTAAAGCGGCTGTACAAGGTGTCGACCGGTTTATAGCCCGATAAAACCAGCGCCGGATAAAAGCCCGCCAGCAAGCCCGTGATAAGAAACAGGATGAAGTAACCGGCTACAAGTTTAGTATCAAACAAATAAGAAAGCGCCAGTGCTTTGTTTGATAAATTATTAAAGAAGGGAAGTACCAATTGCACCAATACGATAGCTAAAATAAACGCAATGGCGCAGAGCAAAAAGGATTCGCCAAGAAACTGAAAGATCAATTGTTTTCTATCGCTGCCTATTACTTTGCGAATGCCGATTTCTTTGGCCCGTTTGATAGAACGGGCTACGGTAAGGTTAATAAAGTTGATACACGCGATCAGCAACACAAACAATGCAATGCCGGTGAGTATGTATGAATACATGGGGTTGCTGGCACCTGATAAACCATTTTCTGCAGGCAGCTCTGTACTCAAATGCATATCCGTATAAGGTTGCAAAGAATACTTTGTTAAGCCGCCTATATCGCCATACTTTTTGGTAAGCGAAATAAATGCCTGCCTGGAATCTGCTACATAAAACCGCTGCATCTGGTTTTGCACTTGCTGTACATTACTGTTCGGGTTCAGCACTACAAACGTATTCAGAGAAAAGTTGAACCAGTTCTCGTCATTTTCTGCATCTGCCTTCGACTCTGTAAAAGGTACCAATACATCAAATCTGATTGAAGAGTTTTGCGGGCATCTCTTAGCTACAGCTGTTACCTTATAAGGCTCAAATGCACTGTCTCCTTTCAGCATCATTATTTTGCCTACAGCATCAGTTGTTCCAAACTGTTTTTTGGCTGCATCTTCGCTCAGTATAATTGAATGAGGCTCACGCAAACAATTTTTTGAATCACCACTTAATAACGGAAAGCTAAACACTGAGAAGAAGTTAGAATCAACCTGCAATAAATCTTGGTTTTGTACCTCACTACCTGTCTTTATATCCTGAGAGCCACTTTGTACACGCACAAAACTTTGTATGCCCGGCACGTTTAAAGCAAACTTTGGCCCTTGAAGGTTGCCCGTGTTTCCATCTTTATGCATTTGTCCTTGAAAATACGATTCGGTTACTATGCGGTAGATGTGGTTCACATTGTTGTGAAACTTATCAAAACTCACTTCATCTTTTACATACAACATAATAAGCATAGCGCAGGCAAGGCCAATGCTTAAACCTGCAATGTTGATGAACGAATAAACTTTGTTTCTCCATAAATTTCGAAACGCTGTGATGAAGTAATTTCTAAGCATACTACGAGAGGTTATATAATTGATAAGAATAAACTCTATTCAATTTTCAACGCTTATGCCAAGCGCTGAAAGGCAGATACAGCAATACTTTCAGCCATGTATTCAAATGAAAGTGTACGGTATCGTACAGTCGCTGTGCGGTGGCGATGCAGAAAAAAGAGGATACTTATTGCAAACAAAGCCATGCAATCATCATTGCATGGCTTTGTTTGACTTTTATCTGGGAGAACAGAGATGCTAAAAGGAAGTCAGCGCTATTTTTTTGCCATCACCGGCGGCTCGTATTGAGGTACTACATTATGAACCGGCGGGGTTGATTTTAGGTAAGCAAAAATGGCTTTGATTTCATCATCCGACATTTGGCTGTAATCCTGCCAGGGCATCGGTGGCATTAGCGGTCGCGTATTGGCAAGACCCATATACGTTCCCTTACGAAGGCAGTTTAAAAATTGTTCTTCGCTCCAGTTTCCAATACCGGTTGAATCGGAGCTGATGTTAGCGGCGAAAGACTTCCCCCACGGACCTATCCAGGCAGTCTGGTCAATGGTTGCCGCCATGCCATTGGCGACCTGCTGCGAAGTAGCTGGTGGCAATAATTCAGTAGATAAGCAGCCTGCCAGGCTATGTGCGCTGTCATCTACCGGTCCATGCGCTGTCATCTTTTTAGTTGTATGGCAATCAGCACAGCCCGTAATTGTAACCAAGTGTTTGCCCCATTCCTTTTGGCTGGCGTAGCCTCCGTATTGAGGTGTAGAAGAAGTTGCTGTTGTTGAGTCCTGATTTGTTGATGTGGTGCCTGGTGATTGGGTACAATTGTAAGACAAAACAGATGTGCCGATAAGGGAAGCAAAAACAATGATTTTCATTTTCATAGTGAGTGTGGTTTTTAGTTTTTGTATATTAATAATGATCTAGAATAGTAGCGGACTTGCTTCTATACAGCCATGTCGTATGCAGATTGTTTATCGGCAAGCACTTTAGCATGTACTAGCGAAGGTGAGTGTATGATAAAAGCAGATGACATTTGCTTCAGCTCCTCATCTGAATAATAGCGCCACAATACAGGATTGATAAGGCTTTCATGAGTTTGCATATGTCTTTCGCAGCAATTTAAAAACTTGTTAAACAGATCGCGCAACCGATATATAAACGCATCATCAGAAGCTATGCTTTTGGTTTCATCTTTTGATGCTATTGTCTTGCGCAGACCATTGATGTGTTTGGTACATTCTTTATAATCATCGCGAAGAATGGCGGTAACAAAAGATTCGTAATCGTATAAAAAACCAAAAAATAATTCTTCTTCTTTTATCATCTGATCTTCGAACAAGGTTGTAATTGTTACAATCTTTTGTAACGAAAGATACTCCTCCGGCAATGCATCGTAAGTGTACAGACTAAGGAATGCTTCGTAAAGAAAATAAGAGAGTTGTTGGTAAGATTGACTAAGTGGCCGAAACCGTGCTTTCATTTCATGCTTGTTTACAAAGTGATTAATTTTTGTTTGCCAGAATTTTCAACGGTTGTGCCAAATGCTGAAATGCAGTTGCAGCAAGCCCTTTAGCCAATTTTTGAAAATAATGTGTTCGTTATCGTACAGTGATTGTACGGATTGCAACAGCAAATAAAATTACATGGTGCAAAGCCGGCAAATAGAAAAGTTGGCAGTTGCTGACACTGTTTCTCTCATCTTGTTGGTGATGTCTGACCACCTTATTACAAATCTTATATTCTCTTTCACAGGTAAACTATAAAGCAACTGTTGTTTGCACAGGTAAAATAAAAGCGATGAGCTCGTCTACACCAATGCCGGCACGGCTGCAGGCATCGTTAATATCATCTCTTGATACATTGGCTGCAAAGGTTTTTTCTTTCAGTCGCTTTTTCACGCCTTTCACATCCATGCCTTCATAGCTATTAGGTCGCATAAGCGAATATGCATGTATCAGCCCGCTCAGTTCGTCAAAGGCATACAGCATTTTGTCCATCTTCGTTTCTGGTTGCACGCCAAAGTGTGCGGGTCCGTGTGAAGCAATCGCATGAAGGATTTCAGGATCAACCTTCCTGCGTTCTAACTCTTCAATTATCTTTTTACAATGCTGTTCCGGCCACTGGTCCCAATCGGCGTCGTGCAGCAAGCCCGCCATTTCCCAGCGCCATTGTGCTTCTTCATTCAAGCCCTCTTTTTCTTTCGCCCAATGCTTCATCAAAGCGGCTACCTGCTTCATGTGCAGTTGCAGCTTTGGGTTTAGCACCCATTCAAAAAATAGTTGGTTGGCTTCTTCGCGGCTAAGGGTTTTCCCTTCATTGACCGGATTACCAAAATGACTGCGGTTGAGTAATAAAGACATGTTGTTTGTTGTGAAGTAAGAAGATGAAAATAAAGTGGCAAATCAATAAAAGTGATGACAGCTTTTTTTCTGAGCGATAAATATTATTACTGGTTGCAAGAGACTTTGTTCTTTTATCAAACATACAAATCCGGATACAATCTTCCACCCGGCGTGATGGCATAGGGCTCAAAATCGGTGATGCCTTCGCTACGCAAAACATCTTCATCTAGAAAGGTATTGCCGGTGCAATCAGCCGGTAGTTTGTTTAAAATATAATAAGCAGCGTCTGCCATAATCTCTGGTTTGCGGCTCATGGCAATGAGCTTCTCGCCACCCAGTAAGTTACGAACCGGTGCTGTGGCAACCGTAGTTTTTGGCCATAACGAATTAGAAGCAATGTTATATTTTTTATACTCAGCCGACCAACCGATCGTCATCAAGCTCATGCTGTACTTGCTTAGCGTATAAGCCATCTGCGGATAAATCCATTTGGGTTGCAGATTAAGCGGTGGCGACACAGTAAGAATATGTGCAACGTTGCTTTTTTTCAGGTAAGGCAGGCAGGCTTTCGTCATCATAAACGTACCCCGAACATTGATGTCATGGATAAGATCAAAGCGTTTGATATCTGTGCTTTCGGTGTTGCTTAGCTGAACAGCAGATGCATTGTTGATTAGTATATCGATGCCGCCAAAGGCTTGCACAGCCTGCATTACAGCGTTGTTTACCTGTTCTTCAAAGCGGATATCTGCCTGCACTGATAACGCCTTCCCGCCGGCAGCTTCTACTTCTTTAGCCGCCGTATAAATAGTGCCGCCAAGCTTTTCGTTCTCTTCTATACTTTTAGCAACAATAACAATGTTGGCACCTTCTGAAGCCAGGCGCAAAGCCATCGCTTTACCAATGCCGCGGCTTGAACCGGTGATGAGAACAGTGGTATTGGCAAACGACATACATTATATTTTATAAATGAAGATAATGGTTAAGATGATGCAAGGAAATTTGCTTGTGATGACTGCAATCGATGAAATCAAACGATGTAGATCTTTATCGTTCCTGTTGAAGAATACGGATTGTTTTTTCATCCTTGTTTCCACTAAAAAACTTTTTTAGCACGTCAGTAAAAACGGAAGGGCTGTCGGCAAGCGAAGCAAACAGCGTCATAGATGAGTGCAGCTTTAGATCGTCGGGACTTCCAAAGATATTACGTGCATTGTTGTCTGGCAGTTGAAGTAAAGCTTCGCATATCTCTGTCAAGCGTTTGCCCAACACCGGATGCGTAACATAAGCCTCGGCTTCCTGCTTATTTTGAATGGCATAATAGTTTGACATTTCACTAAAGCCCAGACCTTTTATCTGCGGGAAAATATACCACATCCAGTGACTGCGTTTCCTTCCCTTTTTCATTTCCGAAAGAGCGGTTTCATACTGGTTTTGCTGTGCCTGAATAAAGCGTTGAAGTGTGTTATCCTTGTACATAATAAAGTGGTTTACAAGTCATCAAATTTACTCTACCGAAACTTTCCCGATTTCGATAAAAGAAGGATGCGCTTCATCATGAAAAATGGTTATCGTTTCTTTTTCAAAGTCGCTGTCTTTAGCGGAAGGAATATCCATAAACTGCTGCGGGTTTCTGTCTATCAGCGGGAACCAACTGCTTTGAATTTGTATCATTATTTTATGACCTTTTAAAAACGTGTGCGCTACATCGTTCAGTTGCAGTTTTACTGGCGTTGGCTTGCCCGGCACAAAGGCTTCCGGTTGTTCCCAACTGTTGCGGAATTTGCCACGTAATACTTCGGCGCGAACCAGCTGTTGTGTTCCACTGTCAGGCAATACATCAATTACTTTCACAATAAAGTCGGCATCAGTATTACTCAGGCTCACCGTTATATTTGCGATTATAGGTCCCAGCAAAGTAATGTTCTTCGCCAGCGCATCACTTTGATAATACACTACATCACTGCGTTTAGAAGCGAAGCTTTGATCGGCAGCCATGTATTCATTCAGGCGGTCATCGCTGTGTTTGTCTATGTAAGGCACAGGGTTGGCAGGGTCGGATGTGTATTCATCCTTACCTTCTGTTTTTCCTTTTTGCAACAGTAGTTGGTGGTCTTTGTTCAGCCACCAGGTTTCGTGTGTTATCTCTTTTGGCGGCCAAGCTGTAAACGTTTTCCATTCATTACTGCCGGTTATAAATATGGTGGCTTTGCCAGCCGTAAACTCTTTTTTATCTTTCAGGTAATGATTGAAGAAATCAAATTCCAGTTGCTGAAATTTTGCATTTAAATCTTCACCGAATGGGTAGCCGGCAAAGTGATCCCACTTCCTGGCTTCCCAGGCACCATGCGTCCACGGAGCCATCACCAAACGGTTATTGTTGGTTTTATTTTGCTGCTCTATGGCATTGTAAGTATGCAGTGCACCCCACATATCTTCGGCATCAAACCAACCGCCTACCAACAAAGTAGCCGGCTTAATATTCGTAAGATGCGGACGGATATTTCTTGCCTGCCAGAAGCTGTCTTTTGTGTCGTGCTGCAGGTATTGATTCCATATCGCCGCTTTGTTATGAAAAAAAGAATCGTTGAAATTATGTAGGGCTCCCATTTGTAAATAAAAGTCGTAAACATCTTTAATGTTAAGGCTTGAATCTACCTGCGGGTCTTGTTGCCTTGGTGCTGTTCGCGGTGCATCGAAAAAATTTTCAAAAGAGAAATTATCCATAAGGAAAAATGCGCCGCGATGATAGGCATCATCGCCCTCAAACTCATCGGTGACGGGCGCTTGCGGCGATACTGCTTTGATGGCAGGATGTGCATTTGGTAACGATGCAGTGGCATAAAAGCCCGGATACGAAATGCCATAAATACCAACCTTGCCATTATTATGGCTAATGTTCTTTAGCAGCCAGTCAACCGTGTCGTACGTGTCGCTGCTTTCGTCTGTTTGTGTCTTGTTTTTCTTGTTATCGATTGCCGGCGTCATCTCGCGAAACTTACCTTCACTCAAGTGTCTGCCACGTACATCCTGGTAAACGAAGATGTATTGTTCTCTTATAAAAAGATGGTTCGGTCCTAAGCGGCGCGGGTATTTATCTTCTCCATAAGGTGCCACCGAGTAAGGTGTTCTCTGCAGAAGGAATGGGTAAGATTGTGTCGTATCTTTTGGCGTGTAAACAGAGGTAAACAGCTTTACACCATCGCGCATTGAAATTTGATATTCCTTCTTACTGTAATTGTCTTTAATATAAGCCGAATCGCTTTGCGAAGATTGAGAGAAAGAGATGAATGTAAATGAAATGCAGATGATCGCGAAGAGATATTTCATGTTGGTAAAAGTAAATACCAAATGTAAAAGGTATCAAACGAAACTTATCTTCTTCTTTTGTAAAACAAACAACATTTAACTGCGCGGTCAGCGGATAGCCATCCACAGGTAGGCAGCTGCCACGGCGCCTGAAACCGGCGCCAGTACTGGAATCCAGCTATACTTCCAGTCACTGTCGCGCTTGCCTTTTATGGGCAAAAGGGCATGGATGATACGAGGACCTAAATCTCTTGCCGGGTTGATAGCGTAGCCTGTTGCCCCACCCAAACTCAAACCAATCGCCAGCACCACGAAGGACACCGGCAATGCATTAAGCGCACCAAGGCTATTTGCCGGCGCAACAATGAATAACACCGAAAGAATAAAAATAAAAGTGCCGATAAACTCGGTGATAAAGTTGTGCGTTGCGCTGCGAATAGAAGGCGCTGTGCAAAACACGGCCAGCTTTGCATCTGCATCGGTTGTTTCATCGAAGTGCTGGTGATAAGCGAGCCACACCAGCCATGCACCAGCCATTGCGCCCAACAACTGAACGCTGATATACGGCAACACCTTGCTCCAGGGAAACTTGTGGGTGCAAGCCAGCGCAAGGGTGACTGCCGGGTTTAAGTGTGCGCCACTGTCTTTGGCAATAAATACAGCTGTGAATACTGCCATTGCCCAACCAAACGTAATCGCAATCAGACCGCCGTTATTGCCTTTGGTTTTGTGTAAAACAACATTGGCAACCACACCATCGCCTAACGTAATTAAAACCGTCGTGCCGATAAATTCACTTAATAAAGGAGTCATATTATTTAGTTTATGTGAAAGGTGTTTATTTCACGTACGGAAATAGGTGTTCATTCCAGCGGTAGCAAATACTGCCTTGTCAGCTTATCAAATTCCTTTACCTGTTCCTCTATCCAACCTTCATCTTTTCTCAATATCGTTGCCATCTGTCTCGCTACGGCAGGCGCTGCAGCCCTTGCTGCTGCTGCATTTAAGAATAACAGCCTTGTTCGTCGGGCTAATACATCTTCCACTGTCATCGCCATTTCTTCTTCTGTAAAGTATTGTATATCTTCTTCCGAATACTGAGCATCGTTTTGTAAAAATGCATCGTTGTTTTTTTCAATCATTTTATCTTCCCTTCCAATACGCAAAGTCTTTGTAACACATAGTTTCTTTTGCAAGCCCCCAACTTTAATTGCTTTCTCTGTTACGTTCTCTGCAATCTTCCGGTAGGTTGTCCACTTGCCACCGCTCACGGTTAGTAAACCCGAATCGGAAATTAAAATCGTATGGTCTCTGCTCAGCACTTTAGTAGAAGAAATATCTTTTCGTTTTATTAACGGACGAAGCCCGGCAAACGTGCTCAGTACATCCCTTTCCGTTATTGTTTTTGATAAATACTTATTTGCATGATGAATAATAAAATCAATCTCTTCGGGCAAGGGTTTCGGCTCGATGGATACCTCTTTCACCGGCGTATCCGTAGTGCCGAGAATGGTTTTATTATGCCATGGAACGGCAAACAATACCCTGCCATCATCCGTCTTAGGAATCATCATAGCCGAGGTGCCCGGGAAGAATGATTTTTCTACCACGATATGCACGCCCTGCGATGGAGTGATTAGCTTTTCTTTCGATGGCTTATCCATTTGCATTACGACATCTGCAAACACTCCTGTTGCGTTCACTACTACCTTCGCTTTTGCTGTATAAACAACACCTGTAATCGTGTCCTGAAACTTTATACCTGTTACCTTATCATCGTTTTTTAGCATGGCTTCTACCTTGCTGTAATTCAACACTACTGCACCTTGCGCAACTGCCGAGGCAGCAAGCTCTATTGCCAGTTTTGTATCATCAAACTGCCCGTCGAAATACAGAATGCCGCCATGTAGCTTTTGCTCCCGTATGCCTGGTAAATATTGGAGAGTTTGCGTCTTGTTTAGCCATCTGGTTTTACCAACAGATAGCTTGCCCGCCAGCACATCATATACTTTCAACCCGATGCCATAAAAAAGTTTATCCCAACGGCTGAACACCGGTACTACAAACGACGCTACCGCTGTTACGCCTGGTGCATTGCGCAGCAGATAGGCTCTTTCGCGCAGCGCTTCCATTACTAATTTTATATTGCCCTGCGCCAGGTAGCGAACGCCGCCATGCACCAGCTTCGTTGACTTTCCAGAAGTGCCTTTTCCAAAATCATATTGCTCTGCCAGTAGCGTTTTATAACCTCTGGAAGCCGCATCCACAGCGCATCCCAGCCCGGTAGCACCACCGCCAATGACAATGATGTCCCATTCTTCTGTCAGCCTTACCTGTGCGAGCATTTTATCTCTTTTCATACTTACATAAGGATGGCAGTTATCGACAATCATTAATTTATAAAATACAAAACAGCCATTATGGACCGGGCCGCAGAAAATCCTATTGATCGTCTGTTGCGTCGCACACTTGTACGTTCTGAAAATAATCAGGCTTTTATCAAAGCGTATTGTAAACTACAAAATAGAAAGAACGCAAGCTTGCTCGAAGAGTATAGATTATAAGGTCAATCACAGAATGTTGTATGGCTATTACTCAATTCATTTTATTGACCATTAATTTATAACCGGTAACTCGTAACTTTATAAGACAACTCACCTCGTGCATCAAATCAATCTTTATCATTGGCCCACGCCTGCGCAGCATGTATCGCTCTGCGCCAGCCCTTTGATAAACGGTTTCGTTGTTCCTCATCAATAGTGGCTTCATACGTTTTGTCGCGATGCCACTGCTCCTGTATCTCATCCACGCTGCCCCAATATCCTACTGCCAGCCCAGCCAGGTAAGCCGCACCCAATGCGGTGGTCTCCGTGATTTTCGGTTTTATCACTGGCAGGTTCAGTACATCGCTTTGAAACTGCATCAGCACCTCGTTCACCGTAGCGCCGCCATCCACGCGCAATTCAGAAATGGCAATACTTGCATCAGCCTGCATAGCATTCAATAAATCCATCGTTTGAAAGGCAATGCTTTCTATGCAAGCTCTTGCCACATTCGCTGCGGTGGTGCCGCGTGTAATGCCAACCAACATGCCACGCGCATCCTGGTTCCAATACGGTGCTCCTAAGCCGGCAAACGCCGGAACCATATACACGCCATCGCTTGCAAAAGCTTGCGCAGCAAGAGTTTCAACATCCTGCGAAGACCGGATGATTTGCAAGCCATCGCGCAGCCATTGCACCACAGCACCCGCAATAAACACGCTGCCTTCAAGTGCATAATTTGTAGTTCCATTTATCTGCCAGGCAATGGTCGTCAACAAATTATTCTTAGAAATAACAGGTCTTTCGCCCGTATTCATTAGCATAAAACAACCGGTACCATAAGTGTTTTTTACCATACCCGGCTGCAGGCACATTTGCCCAAACAAAGCTGCCTGCTGATCGCCTGCTATACCCGCAACCGGTAAGCTTTGCGACGTTAGAATATACTGTGTATAACCATAGATTTCACTGCTGCTTTTCACATGTGGCAACATGCTTTGTGGCACCGTCATCAATTGCAAGAGGTCTTCATCCCAGCACAGTGTATGGATGTTGAAAAGCATGGTGCGGCTGGCGTTGGTCACATCTGTTGCATAGACCATTCCATCCGTTAGCTTCCACAACAGCCAGCTATCAACTGTTCCGAAGTAGAGGTCGCCTTTTTTCGCTTTTTCTCTTGCGCCTTCTACGTTATCCAGTATCCATTTTATTTTAGTAGCAGAGAAGTAAGCGTCTATTACCAAACCTGTTTTTTGCTGGATGGTAGTAGCATAGCCTGCGGCTTTTAAGTCATCGCAAAAGAAGGCTGTTCTTCTGTCCTGCCAAACGATTGCATTGTAAATAGGTTGCCCTGTTTTTCGGTCCCATACGATCACCGTTTCGCGTTGGTTAGTGATGCCAATAGCTGCGATATCACGCACCGTTAAACCCGCTTTGGTAACGGCTTCCGCAGCTACACCAAGTTGCGTACTCCAGATTTCGTTGGGGTCATGCTCTACCCAGCCAGGTTGCGGAAAGATTTGGGTAAATTCTTTTTGTGCACTGGCAACGATAGCGCCTGCTTTGTTGAATACGATGGCACGTGAGCTGGTTGTGCCCTGGTCGAAAGCCAAAATATACTGAGGCATGATGGAAAGCAATTATGGAATGAATGTAGGATTTTTGTTTAAATCCAATCAGCCTCATTTGATTTGCTGAAATGTGGTACCACCAGAAAAGAGGGTAAAGATGTGATGCAGTTATACTGCATTGTTCACTTTGCGACTAAGCCCAATAGGGTTGGCAAAAAAAGCTTCTTACTTCCCATTCATCCAGCGAAAAGCGCCGGTTGTTATGGTTCCTTTCCGGCAGACTACAATATATACACCTTCCTTCAAAGCCGAATGAACATTGGATTCTGTGTTTAAAGCTTCTTCTTTTGAAAAGACAAGCTCATCCTGCGAATTATAAATATCAATGTGATTAAAAGCCGTTTCTGTTTTGAGGAGAAAATGATTAGGAGAAGGATTGGGAAAAATGCCTGTTGTGCGAACGGAAGTAATGTTATGGTTTAATTCAGTTTCAACTGAATTCTTTTTCGCTTTATCGGAGCCATCTATTACCCAATCGTTTGGGTCGGCAACAAGGGAAGTAACCGTTCCACTAACGGGAATGCTAAAGCTTTCTACCGGGTTGTTTTGATAATGCGTTATTGTAGTATCGCCTTTCGTTGTACTTATTTTATACTCCATTTTCATTTGAAAGAAAGGCGTTATGGAAGGCGCTGATACAGCTTGTGAAGACTGTATAGTCAATTGTTTTCCGCGTTGCGAAAATGTGAGCGTATAGGTTGGATATCCTTCGCCATAATACCACTGGTTGAAGAAGGTAGTGAGGTCTTTGCCAGTAGCTTCCTGCCAGGCTTTTATAAAGTCGCTCACGTTGGCATTGCCATAAAAATAAGACGACAAATAATGGCGCAAGGCGGCAAAAAAAAGTGTGTCGTTTCCCGTTTCAAAGCGAAGTGTATGGATGATAGATGCGCCTTTGTTGTAGGTAAGCCTGTCATCGAAAATGCGGTTCTCATTGTAAGTGTCTTTTGTCGGAACATACACACTGCCACCCGGCTGAGACGTTACACTTTTGTGCCATCCCGCTACATAATCTTTTACATTGCCAGGGCTTATCTGCGGCAGAAATTCAATGCCCAGCATTTCGGCGTATGTGGCAAAGCCTTCGTGCAGCCAGATGTCATTAAAGGTCTTGCAGGTTACGGCATCGCCAAACCATTGGTGCTGCAACTCATGTATATTCAGCCAGGCACTCATGTCCTGATTTACGCTCATCGTCTGGTTTTCCATACCTTGAGTAGCGAATATCTGCGCCACGCCAACGCCGTATTTTTCTTTAGCAAAAGGATAAATACCGTATAAACTATCGAGCAGATGAATGAAAGATTTTGTTTTTGCTGCACCTTCACTTTGCGCAGCGATATAGGATTGGCTATTGTATAAATAAAACAAAAGCGGCAGAGACGTGCTATCGCCAGAACCCAATGGGGCCGTGTCTTTCAGCACGGCATAGTTGCCAACGCCTAAAGTGATGAGATAGTAGGTGATAGGATAACTGCTATGCCACTGGTATTGTATTTTGTTGCCGGGTAAAGCAATGGAATCCTGCAATAAACCGTTGGCATACGCTTTCAGGTTCTTCTTCGTAGTTACCCATACATCAACAGAATCTATCTTATCCGTCAGCACTTGCTTGCAGGGCAGCCAGCACCACAGCAGATACGACTCTGATACGTTGCTAACAGTTGGAAAACCGGATCGTTTTCCTAAATAACTTAAGCCATTCACCGGACTTCCGCTGTAATAGACCTTAGTAGTAACCAGCGCGTCTTTCTTCCACGCATCAGAAGAAGACATGCGCAACCGGTTGCCGCTATGTATGAAGTTTGCCTTGCTTCCATTTACAAATACCGAATCCACACTCATGTTATTCAGAAGATCGAATAACAATACTTTGCTGTCCTGTACCATCCTTACCTGCAGTGTTGCGCTGCCTTTGATAAACACAGACGTGTCCATTACTTCCAGGTCCAATTTCATATAATGTACATCGTAAGCATTCAAAGTATCGTTAGGCGAATACCGCGGCTGGGCGAGGAGAGAAGAAGAAAGAACGAGTAAGCTAAGCAGCGTAACAAACAATTTCATCAGCATGAAAATATAGGCGTAAAGATAAAAACTACTTTGTTAGTTAGAATAGTTTGTGCAGCTAGCTTATAGGGAGACAACGCCGATTGCAAAAAAGATAAAGAGGAACAAAGCGTAATCGATAATAAAGTTCAGGGGTCGTTTTCTGGTATAAAAATCTTCTGCTGCAAATTAGATCTGTCACTGTTATTTCTGGTCCCTTGGGTGTGTTGTTTGGTGTAAGATAGTTTTGTTTTGCGCTTCAAATTTAGATGAAAAGCACAGGCAGTTATTTGAGCAGTCTTTTCTTTTTACTTATTCTGTTCTTTTCATTTTGCTTTCAATAAGCGCAATTTTTATCGAAGGCAACAGCTTTTGAAATTCACTTTGTTGCAGCAAACGAGTTGTATCGGTGAAGCCATAGCCTGCAGCTTTCAGTAAGTCGTTTTCTGTTTTTTTTGAGGAGCCATTGCGTGCATTTAACAAGGCTGAGAAATACCATGCTTCGGGGTTGGTTGCATCTGCAATTTTATAAAGCGTTACAAAGCGCTGCGCTGCATCATTTTGATTGGAATGGATAAGCTGATTGCTGATGGAATAAAACGCAAGCGATAGATATGCAACCAAACGTTGGTTCATGAAACCCGCATCTGTATTGGCTTTCGCCTTGGTTTGCAAGTCTTTTATAGTCG